>JAFUBA010000225.1 GCA_017460395.1 Clostridia bacterium
GTAAACATAGTTCTATCGGGAAACTCTGGCAAGAACTATGCGCGCTTCCAGGTGAAAAAGGCTCTCTTACCCCTGATGAATGCCTACAAAAAGGGGGTGAAGGGAGACCTGGCTACCTTTTGACCCTGGTCTCAATTGTATATCGGTATCGCAGTGATCGCTGTTGTGATTGTGGGCGGCTTTGTGTACTCTTATCTTCGCAGCAAGAAGATCAAGGAAAACGGTGTGGAGGCGGATGCCGTTGTCAGCCGGATCAAGGAGATCGAGAAGGAAGACGAGAATGGCCATCACGACTACGACTATGAATACTATGTCCGCTACACGAATCAGGCCGGTGAAACCGTGGAGGCCAGGCTCGGCAATGCGCCGCGCTTCCTTCAGGAAGGCACGCAGGTGCGCATCAAGTACCTGCCTGAGAAGCCCAAGTACGCCCTGATGCTCAAGAAGTAAGAAGAAGGCCTGCATCTGCAGCCCTTTTGGACGGACATGGGACGATTCAGGAACGTTGCCATCGGCGGTATCCAGAACAAGGTCTTCCACCTGATCCTGTTCACGGTGCTTATCCTCACATCTGCGTTCATGGCGGTGAAGCTGTCTGCAAACCCGGAGGACTCGCCCAGGGAGATCATCAGGCACGTGTGTGGCGGCGTGGACGGCTTCGTGAAGGAAGCGGAGCAGTTCATGACCTGACCATGCTGTGCCTGGAATACAGGGGAGGCGGTTTGGTATGAAGGAGATGACCGTGCAGGCGACGGTGGAGAGCATCCCTGCCATCACGGAGTTCATCGACGGGGAGCTGGCTCGGATGGACTGCCCCATGAAGGCACAGGCGCAGATCGATGTGGCCATCGATGAGCTTTTTGGAAACATCGCGCACTACGCCTACGGCGACAGGATGGGGGAGGCAACGGTGCGCATTGACTTTGACGCAATGCGGCAGATGGTGGCCATCTCGTTTCTTGACAGCGGTATCCCCTTCGATCCCACGAAGACCACGGATCCGGATGTGACCCTCTCCGACGAGGAGCGGTGCATCGGGGGTCTCGGGATTTTCATGGTGAGAAAGACCATGGACGGGATGACATATGAACGCGCAGATGACAGGAACGTCCTGACGATCTTCAAGTTAATCTGATAGGAATAAGGGGCCCGGGCTGAAAGCAGTCAGTCCGGGCCCCTTATGTGATGTTTTCCCAATGGAAATGTTGAAGTCGGTCGTCACCAGCGATGTGCGTTGGCAAATCTGCACAGCGCCAGTATCACGGGCACTTCCGTGAGGACACCCACGGTGGTGGCCAGTGCCTCCGGGCTGCTTGTGCCAAAGAGAGTCACTGCGACGGCCACGGCGAGCTCAAAGAAGTTGGAGGCGCCGATCATGCCGGCAGGAACCGCGATGCGAAACGGCAGCTTCAAAAGCCGGGATGCAAAGAAGGCGATCAGGAAGACGAGGAAGGTCTGGAAAATCAGCGGTACTGCGATCAGCACGATATGCAAAGGGTTTTGCAGGATGACCCTGCCCTGGAACATGAAAATCAGCACCAGCTTCAGGAGCAGGACAGCGGTCGTCACGGAGTCAAACGTACAAGGTAGATAGAGCAGGTCAAGGCCCGCCAGCAGCCGGGGGTGATGTTATTCGACTCTTTCCAGCACGGGGATGCGCTCAAGGGGTGCCGGAACCGTGACCGCTGTGCCGCCAGCGTACACCATGCCATCATCCACGTTTCTCCACGTGCCCTCCGGCAGGTATACCTCCCGTTCCTGGAGTCCGGGGGCTAGGACCGGCGCCACCAGGTACCTGTCACCGAACATGTACTGGTCCTTCATATCAAGGCACTGTACGTCATCCGGGAATACGTACCACATGGAGCGCATGAGCGGCGTGCCCTCCTCGTGGGCCTCCTGCATGAGCTTTCGCACATAGGGCCTGAGCTCCTCGCGCCTTTTCAGGTAGAAGCTCAGGATCTCATAGGCCTCCTCGCCGAAGCTCCAGACCTCGTTGTCTGCCCCGGATGCGAGGACCTCGGTGCCGTCCTTTCGGTACACGCGCTCGACCGGCTTTCTGTCGCCGTGAAGACGCATGACCGGGCAGTAGCAGCCCCACTGGAACCAGCGGATGAGGAGCTCACGAAATTCCGGCGAATCGATCCAGCCGTTATGGAACCCGCCGATGTCGGTGGTCCACCAGGGGATGCCGGCTATGCCCATGTTGAGGCCTGCGCACACCTGGCGGCGGAAGTAGCTCCAGTCGCTCATGATATCGCCGCTCCACACAAGTGCCCCGTACCGCTGGCTGCCGGCCCAGGCACACCGGAGGAGATTGACAGGGTTTTCCTGGCCCGCCTCCCGCATGCCGTCGTAGAAGACGCGGGCGTAGTACTGGGGCCACACATTGCCCACCTGCTGGTTGGATCCGATGTGGTAGCGGTATGCCTTGAAGTCGTAGGTGCCATATTCGGGCTCCGCCTCGTCCAGCCAGAAGACGCGGATACCGAGATCATAGTAGTTTCTGCGGATCTTCTTCCACACGTACTGTCTTGCGCGGGGGTTGGTGGCATCAAAGAACATGCTGTCCTCCACGAACCGCATGCCGATCTGCTCACCGTACTCGGCGCGCACCAGAAGTCCCTGCTGGCGCATCTCCTCGTAGTTTTCGCTGGTGAGGGACACCTGCGGCCAGACGGAGACCATGAGCTCGATGCCCATCTCCCTGAGTTCCTTCACCATGGCGGCGGGGTCCGGGAAGAACTCCGGGTCAAAGCGGTAGTCGCCCATCTTCGGCCAGTGGAAAAAGTCGCAGACAATCACGTCGATGGGAAGATTTCGCCGTTTGTATTCACGGGCGACCTGAAGCAGCTGCTCCTGGTTCCAGTACCGGAGCTTGCACTGCCAGAAGCCCAGGCCGTACTCCGGCATCATGGGGACAAAGCCGGTGGCGCGGCCGTAATTGCGGCTGATGTCCTTCGGGGTGTCCCCGGCTGTGATGAAGTAGTCCAGCTGCTTCGTGCTGTCGGCCTTCCAGGTGGTGCGGTTGCGGCCGAAGGACACCATCCCGATGGCCGGGTTGTGCCAGAGGAAGCCGTAGCCGCGGGAGGATATGTACATGGGGACGCTGGCCTGGGAGTTGCGGTGCGCAAGCTCCAGGGTGCAGCCCTTCCAGTCCAGGTACTCCTCCTGGTACTGGCCCATGCCGAAGATGTGCTCGTCCTCCACGCCCTGGAAGGTCGCGGTCAGGGCATAGTCCCCGCCGAGCATCGGCTCAAACTTGCGGGCATTGAGGACCAGCGCGTTCTCACCGTCGGTCTCTTCCAAAAGCACCTCACCCCGCTGGTTCAGGAAGGTGATGTGTGCCCGCTGCTTCCAGCCGCGGACTTCCACCTTTGCGGTGATCTTCCCGCACCTGAGGACCGCCAGGGTCTCGCTCTCCAAGCGGATCTCCACGTCCTCTGCGGGGACAGGATCCAGGAGGGCAAAACGGGCGTCCAGAAGCTCGCCCATCGGGACTGCGCGCACCCTCAGGCTGTCCGGGCCCCAGGGCTCGACGCAGAGGGTCTCACCGTGATTTCGGAAAATGAGCCGACTGTCCTGAATCTCAAAAAACTCCATGCTTTTTACCTCACGTATCTGTCTTATGTGCCCTGGTGCTCCCGGTCCAGCGTCTCCATGTCCGGATAGATCCTGTTGTACATGTAGTACCACTGCATGAGGCCGACGGTATAATAGGGCCTGAAGGTGCGCACGATGTGCTCGTAGAAGCCGCTGTGGCCCGGCAGTGTGCGGAAGGTGTTGTCCTCGCCCTCGACCTTTTCAATCCAGGCTTCGGGGTGATCCACATCGCCCACCAGCACGGTCATTTCGTTGCAGCACAGTACCAGCGGGCCGTAGCACAGGGCCACGACGTTCGGATGCTCCGGGTCCACGGGGTGGAAGACCAGGCTGTACGGCAGGCGGAGCGTGACCTCATCGCCATCCTGCCACGTCCGCTCCATGTCCAGCCACTCGCCGGGCCGGATGGGCAGCTGCTGCGTTTCGCCGTTGAGGGTCAGGGCATTCTCGCCGGTCGCCCAGGCGGGTACGCGGATGCGCAGGCGGAATGCGGCGGGGGAGGACAGGTGAAGGGTGAAGTGCGCCTCGGGCTTTCTCGGGAAGTCGCCGTCGGATACCAGCGTGACGTCCTGTTTATCTGCCTGAAAGGAAATCCTGGCGGGAATCAGCTGGCTCACGGACACGCCCTTTTCATCAAAGTAGGCGATCATGTTGGCGTACTCCGCCGTGTCCTGCGGGAAGGTGCCGGTGCAGCACTGCCAGACGAAGTTCTGTCCCAGGTGCTGGAGCCTTCGGTCCTCGTAGGACTTGAGCGCGCCGTCCAGGAAGTAGCTGGCATAGTAGAGAACCTGGCCCTTCTCGGTGATGGGCGGCTGGCCGAGGGTACCGTTGATGAGGAGCTTTTCACACCACTCGCCGTACTTTGCCTTGCCGGTCAGCTGCAGGAGGTAATTGCACAGCTTGAACACGGCCCAGCTGCAGCAGCTCACCTCGCAGGATCCCCAGGCATCCGAGCGGGTGGAGAGACTTCCCACGAAGTTTTTGTACGTCAGCTTCCCCGTCTTCGTCAGCTGGTTGTCCCAGGTGGGGAGCACCGAGTTCCCCAGATACCCGGGATCCTCCCCGAAGAGCATCTCCCCGGGGCCGTAGCCGCCGGTGGCGAAGATGTGCCGGCGGGTCAGCGTGTCATATCCGCGCTCGATCACGTCCAGGTAGTGACTGTCCTCCGTCACGATGTACGCACGTGCGGCGGAGGAGAGGCTGTTGACGTGGCTGTAGGCATGGCGGGGACCCACGTCATCTTTCCCCTGTGCCAGCTTATCCCAGAGGTAGGGGTACAGCCAGTCCTCCGCCATGTCCAGGTAGATCTGATCGCCCAGCAGCTGGTAGGCGCGGAAGAGGTTCTCCGGCAGCGTGTACCACTCGATCTGCCCGTGCATGCGCTCATCCTGCAGCCCGTCCCTGGGGATGTCGGTGATGAAGGTCTCCTTGGCGTGTTCCGTGATGCGAAGGATCCAGGGCTTTACTTCCTCTGCGCCCATGAACTCGTACATGTCCAGGAGCCCGCCCAGGAACTTCTCCCACATGTAGGTGCCGCAGTTGAGGAGTGTCGCGTTTTTCTCCACGCACTCGGTCCACCCGCGAAAGAGGGAGAGGGCCTTTTCCTTCACGCGCTCATCGCCGGTGTTTTTATACCACTTGGCGTAGGCACCCAAGTACTGGCCGATGGACGGCCCCCAGCCGACCATGCCCTGAGCCCTCGAAGGGATGCCGGCCCGCTTTCTGTACATGTGGAGGATATCGTCATTGGACGGGTGCTGGAGGTAGAGCTCCAGCGTCTCATCCCGCTGCGTTTTGAAGGGGCTGTCCAGGAGCTCCACCTGACCGTAGTCCGCAGCCTTTAATGCATATGGAATCATCTTGATTTCTCCTTTAAAAAAGGGGAGCATCCCTTGCGGAACACTCCCTTTACGTATTTTGCAGCCGATCAACCCTTGACCGCGCCGATCATGACGCCCTTTTCAAAATACTTCTGAATAAAGGGATACACGCACAGGATGGGAACGGTGGACACGATGATCACGGCGTACTTCACCTGGTCCGCAGAGGACTGGGCATAGCCGCCCTGTACGCCGCCGTTGCCGTTGGCGAAGGCCTCGTTCTGCAGAAGGATGCGGCGGAGCACCATCTGCAGGGGCTGGATATCGTTGTTGGAGGTATAGATGAGGGCGTTGAAGTAGTCATTCCAGTGGAACACGGCATAGTAGAGCATCTCCACCGAGATGATGGCCTTGGACAGCGGCAGCACGATGCTCCAGAAGAAGCGGAAGTGGCTGCATCCGTCCAGGGATGCCGACTCGTAGAGATCGTTGGGGATCGTGTTCTGAATGAAGGTTCGGGCGATGATCAGGTTATAGGTGTTGATGAGGACCATGATAAGCAGGATCCAGGGCGTATTGATGAGGCCCAGGTTATTGATCTGCATGTAGGTCGGAACCAGACCGCCCGAAAAGTACATGGTGAATACGAAATAGAGCATGATCTTGTTGCGGGGCTTGAAGTCCGGGCGGCTGAGCGCATACGCTGCCGGCATGGTGACGATCATGTTGAGGATCGTGCCGCCGACCACGTAGATCAGGGTGTTGCGGTAGCCTGTCAGGATTCTTGTGTCCTGGAAGATCTGCTGGAAGCCGTAGAAGCGGATGTCCTTCGGCCAGAAGACGACCTCGCCGCGGTTGACCATGTCGGAGTTGCTGATGGATGCGATGACCACAAACCACAGGGGATAGAGAATCACGATGAAGCACAGAATGGACAGCACCAGAACCGTGATGTGGAAGATGCGGTCTGAAAGGTCACGCTCGCGGATGTGGTTATGATTTGCAGCAGTATTTTTTGCCATCTTTTCTGCACCTCCTCACATCAGCCCGGAGCCGGTGACGCGCTTGCTGATGGCGTTGGTGACGATCAGGAAGGCGAAATTGACTACGTTGGTAAACAGGCCCACGGCGGTGGCCAGAGAGAACTGCGGCGCACCGGTGGTGGGGGCCATGAGATGATAGACGTAGGTGGATATGACCTCGGAGGACTGCTTGTTGAGGGTGTTCTGCATGAGGAACACCTTGTCAAAGCCCACGTTCAGGATGCTGCCCATGTTCATGATGAGCAGGATCATGATCGTCGGCACCAGGACCGGGAACTCGATGTGGATCACCCGCTGCCAGGCGTTGGCACCGTCGATCTTGGCAGCGTCGTAGAGCTGCATGTCCACAGAGGACAGGGCTGCGATGTAGATGATGCTGTTCCAGCCCATGCTCTGCCAGATGCCGCTGCCCACATACATCCACACGAAGTACTGCTTCTGTCCCAGCAGGTTCGCGTTCTGGGGCACGATGTGCAGGGCCTTGAGGAAATCGCTGAGCACGCCGCCGCTTTTTGCGAACAGGACGTTCAGCATGGACACCAGCACCACCACGGAGATGAAATAGGGGATGTAGACGATCGTCTGCAGCGTGCGCTTCCACTTGCTGTTTTTGATCTGGTTGATGATGATGGCCAGCACAATGGGCGCCGGGAAGCCGAACACGATGCTGCTCAGGGAAATGACAAAGGTATTGCGCAGCGTGGTGGAGAACATGGCGCTGTTAAAGTAGTCGGTAAAATACTTGAACCCGACCCAGTCGCCGCCGTAGATACCCTTTGTGAAGTCGTACTTTCTGAAGGCCAGCTGCGCGCCGTACATGGGCATGTAGCAGAAAAGGAAGATGTATACGATGGCTGGCAGCAGCATGATCCACAGCTGCCAGTCTTTCTTTAAATCATAGCCGACGCCGCGGTTCTTTTTCGGCTTTATTTTTTGTGACTTGGGCTTTGGTGCTGTCATCACTATCTCCTCCAAAGGAAGACGGGATGCAGGGAGACCCTGCATCCCGTCTGAATACGTCAAGGATTACTGTGCTTTCCAGGCGTCATAGGCGGCCTGACGGATCGCAAGAATGTCCTGAAGACCATTGGCTTCCATTTCGGCCTTGTAGTCTTCCCAGGTATCCTCGATGTCCGCTTCGCCGGTGAGCCACAGGCA
>JAFUBA010000226.1 GCA_017460395.1 Clostridia bacterium
AAATGCAGTAATGGCAATTTGATTAGGACTTGATACCCTCCAATGCCTATGCATTTCAGGTGATTGCCTGCAAGAATGGGACGGCGCAAAAAGGGACAGGCACGAAAGCGTGTCTGTCCCTTTTAGAGTTGCATCTTACTTTGCAGGTGCGGTGAAGGCCACGGGCGTGGCACCGGAGGCTGCATCGGCACCCGTCAGGTAGAGAACCTCGCACAGGTCCTCAATGTGCAGTGTGCGGATGGTGTAGGTATTGAGGAACTTGTCCCCCTCGGTGGTATACTCTACGGTATAGAGGGTCTCGTTGGAAGTGTGCAGGTAGTAGCCCATAACCTCTGCCCGCAGCTGCTCAAGGTACTGGCGGTAAGAGCAGCCCTGCTCGAAGACGACGAAGGACTGCGAGAGCAGGTCCTGAAGCGGTGCTTTTTCCGCAGACAGCAGCACCAGCTTTTCCTGTGTCAGGGGGACGGAGGCGATCGCCTGGCGTTGGACATCTCCGCCCACAATGGCCGCGTCCAGATGGCAGCCCAGACCTCTCTAAATTGCCTGGCGGCTCGGCATGGTCCGGATCACCGCCCGCACCTTCGGGCACTTCTGATGATTGCTGGCGCCTCGTCACTTTTTAACCGAAATAACTGTCAAAAACCGGTGGTTGAAAAAAGCGAGTTTTGGGAATAAAATGATTCATGCGATGGATGTGATATCTACTTGGCTGAAATGATCTCAGATGGAGGCGGTTGAGAGTGACTAAGGAAGAGCACTTTTTATCTGAGATAGAGTCTTTGAGGAAAAAGCTTGAAGCGGAGAAAAAACGCGCAGATGAGAATGAAGGCTTCAGAGATCTTATTGAAGGCAGAGTCAAGAGAAATGCAAAAGATTCTGTCTTTAATGATTTGTTTTCCCGCCCTGAATTCATGATTCAACTGTACAAGGAATTGTTCCCGAAAGATACCTCTATCACATCGGCAGACTTGGAGTTGTACCGCTGCCAAAGCGTAATGACAGACAGTCCATATAACGACATCGGCATATTGGTACGCAGAAAGCTGATCTTGTTGGGAGAAGAAGAGTCCCAGTGGAGTGAGAATATCATCTATCGAATTTGTGCTTATTACTTTGATACGGCGGGGCAGTATATTCGGCAGCGTTCCATGAACGTTCACAGTAAAATGAAGATTGATCTTCTGGATGTGGAAGCATTTGTTTTCTGCCCCAAAGGAGCACCGGCAGACCAGGATTCGATTTCTTTGCGAGATGTCTTTTTTAACGGAGAGGAAGGGAAACCTGATTTTACCGCTCATATCATCCATGGAGATCACAAAGGTGGCATCATTGCTGAGTATATGGGTTTTTGCCATGTTTTGGATGAAAAAAGAGATCTCTATAAAAGTTCGCCGTATCCGGAAAAATGGATTGACGCAACGATTGATGCTTGTATTGAGCAGGGATTCCTGGCTACGTATATGATGGAGCATCGAGCGGAGGTACAGAAGATTATGTTAGAGATGTATAGTCCTAAATTTGTTGATGACGCCGAACGCAAGACTGAGATTGTGATGAATGAAATAGGTGCGTTGCGGGATGCCGGTATATCAGGGGAAGCAATCAGAGACGTGCTTGTGAAACGTCATAATATGACACCGACCTACGCCCAGAGATGCATCGATTACGCAGTGAGTACTGATGCAATCATGACAATTTGATCAGGATTTGATACCCTCCAATCCCTATGTTGGGTGCGGAGGGCTTGACTTTGTTTATGGGGAGCATACATCCGTGTACGAACGGCTGAAGAAGCTGTTTGCGCTGCCGACTACACTAACTACATCTGTGGAAAACAAGGTCACATCATCAGATTCGTAGCAGAAGCTCCCAACGAAGCCCTGCCAGTCCTGTGATGGCAAACCGATCGCCTGCGATCCTACATGGGAAAATGGATTGACGCTAGTGTTGAGCAGGGATTCCTGGCAACGTATATGAGGGAACATCGAGCGGAGGTGCAGAGGATGATGTTAGAAATGTATAGTCCTCAATTTGTTGATGACGCTGAACGCAAGACTGAAATTGTAATGAATGAAATAAGTTTTGGCCGAGAGGCTGGACTGTCTGAAGATCAGATACGAAATCTTCTTGTGAAACGTCATAATATGACGCCGACCTACGCCCAGAGATGCATCGATTACGAAGTGAGTACAAATGCAGTAATGGCAATTTGATTAGGACTTGATACCCTCCAATGCCTATGCATTTCAGGTGATTGCCTGCAAGAATGGGACGGCGCAAAAAGGGACAGGCACGAAAGCGTGTCTGTCCTTATTCGAGTTGCATCTTACTTTGCAGGTGCGGTGAAGGCCACGGGTGTGGCACCGGAGGCTGCATCGGCACCCGTCAGGTAGAGAACCTCGAACAGGTCCTCAATGTGCAGTGTGCGGATGCTGTAGGTATTGAGGAACTTGTCCCCCTCGGTGGTATACTCTACGGTATAGAGGGTCTCGTTGGGGGTGTGCAGGTAGTAGCCCATAACCTCCGCCTGCACCTGCTCTCCGGGCTGCAGGCCGTTCGGGGTCAGGTTCTCACCGCGGGAACGGTAGACATAGAGCTCGGTGATGTCCTGGCCGGTGGCGTTTTCGAGGGTGTAGACGCGCTCCGCGATTTCGCCCTCTGCGGGGGCTTCGACCTTCTCTACCTCCTGGGCGGTGCCGTCGGGATTGAGGAAGGACACGGCCGTCGCGCCGGAGGATGCATCGGTGCCTGTGAGATAGAGGACGTTGAAGAGGTCTTCCACGTGCAGTGTCCGGATGGCGTACGTCTCACCGCCCGCCACATATTCTACGGTGTAGAGCGTCTGGTTCGGCGTGCGCAGATAGTAGCCCGCGACGGGTACCTGGATCTGCTCACCATGTTTCAAACCGTCCGGCACAAGGTTCGCGCCTCTGGACTGATAGACGTACA
Organism: Clostridia bacterium; assembly: GCA_017460395.1. GTDB lineage: Bacteria > Bacillota > Clostridia > Christensenellales > Aristaeellaceae > UBA2943. The sequence continues at coordinate 2,950 of JAFUBA010000226.1, forward strand.
GTTCCCGGATGGGCGTGGGCATGGAGTTTTCGAGCGTGTAGGTGCGCAGCACGACCTCATCGTCTGCAGGCTGCTCCGCCATGGCCAGGGAGCACATGAGCAAGCATGCGATCAGAAGGGACAGGAGTTTTTTCATGGGATCCACCTCCAATTAGAATGTAGAGCATTATACGGCGGATCCGTCGAAAAGTCATATTCGAATTTTATATAAAGTCATATGATAATTATATGTCTTTAATGTCTTCCCGAAAGACGGAGGTCATCTCGCGAAGTGCCGTGGGGATGTAGCCGTCTCTTCTGTACACCAGGCACACAGGGATGGCAGCCAGGTCGCCCGGCAGCTCGGTCCTTGCGAGATAGCGGCTCTCATGAAGAGATGCGAGCATGGACTCAGGAAACAGGGACACGCCGAGACCTGCGGTCACGCTGGCGAGGATCGCACCGAGGGAGTTCATCTCCATAATCCCCTGGGAGGGGACGCCGTAGCGTGCCTGCAGCTGCTCAAGGCGCTGGCGGTAAGAGCAGCCCTGCTCGAAGACGACGAGGGGCTGCGAGAGCAGGTCCTGAAGCGGTGCTTTTTCCTCAGACAAAAGCACCAGCTTTTCCTGCGTCAGGGGGACGGAGGCGATCGCCTGGTGTCGGACTTCTCCGCCCACGATGGCCGCGTCCAGCTGGCAGTCCAGGACACCCTGAATCGCCTGGCGGCTTGGCATGGTCCGGATCATCGTCCTTACCTTCGGGCACTTCTGATGATACATCCTGAGGAGTCCGGGCAAGAAAGAAAAGGCGGCCGATTCCATGGTGCCGAGGATCACGGTCCCCTGAGGTGTGCCCTCGTCCTGCACGGCGCTGGCCGTCTCATCTGCCAGGTTCAGGATGCGCTGTGCATAGGAAAAGAGCACTTCACCCTTGGGGGTCAGGCGGCTGCCGCCGGCACCGCGCTGGAAGAGCTGCACGCCCAGCTCTTCCTCAAGGGCATGCATCCGGGTGGAAAGGTTGGACTGGGCATAGTTGAGCCGCTGGGCGGCTTTTGTGAGACTGCCCTCGGTCGCGGCGGTGCAGAAAAATCGAAGCGTCTGAAGGTCCATAGCTGTGCCTCTAAAGTAACGAATTCAGATGGAGAGCCATCTGGCAGAAATATACCAGAAGACCATCCCATGGAAAAGAACCGCTGCGTCAGGAGATGGTGACGGAGAGGTTACACATCCTTTGGACGGATCTCCCCGGATAAACGGCAGGATAACCGGGAAGCATATGTTCAAAACCGCGCATTGTCTTTCAGATTCTCAAGCAGAACGAACATGATCTGATCGCCCGCCTGTGCGTAAGCGTTTTTGTTTTCTCATCCATCGAATGCTGCCGCTCTGAGGGTGATTTCGTTCATGTCCAGCCGCAATGCATCTGAAGCACGCTCGAGAGCTGATTTGCCGCCCGTAGGTTCCTCTGCTATACTCGGGCAAAATCCAGATCGCAGGAGGAAACGCGAATGAGAAGTTTTTACATGGAGGGTATCCCATCGGCCCTGTCCGCCCTCACCTACGGGACACCGGGCACGGCGACGAGGAGTTCCACGCGGGAGCAGGCGTTTCGCAGCTACGACCTTGCCTGGGGCTATGGCTTTCGCACCTTTGACACGGCCCACAGCTACGGGGACGGGGAGGAGACGCTGGGCGCGTGGCTGAAAAGCCGCGGACACAGGGCTGAGGCAGTGATCCTCGACAAGGGCTGCAACCCCGGGCAGAAGGGAAGTACAGACATCATGAGCGGGAAGACGATCCGGGAGCAGATGGACATGTCCCTTCGTCGCCTCCAGACGGACCATGTGGATCTGTACCTTCTTCATCGGGACGATCCGAGGGTGCCGGTGGATGAGATCGTGGAGGAGCTGAACAGGCTGAAAAAGGAGGGCAAGGTCCTGCACTTTGGCGGCTCCAACTGGCAGATGGAGCGCGTGAAGGCGGCCAGTGCGTATGCCGGGGCCCATGGCCTTCAGGGCTTCAGCGCCGTGAGCCCCGCCTACTCCCTCTGCGAGTACCATCGCGATCCCTGGGGCGGCAGCGTGTCCCTGTCGGGGGACGGACAGGCCGACTACAGGGCATGGCTCTCGGAGAACCGGATGCCGGTCTTCTGCTACTCGCCGCTTGGGCGCGGATACCTGTCCGGTAAGTTCCGCACGGACGGGGAGAAGAAGATAGAGGAGTGTATCTCGCAGGGAAGCATCCTGGAGTATGACTGCCCGCTGAACCGGGAGCGCCTGCGTCGGGCAGAATCGCTGGCCAGGGAAAAGGGCTGCACGGTCTCCCAGGTCTGCCTGGCCTGGCTCCTCAGACAGCCCCAGAACATCATCCCCATCGTGGCACCCGGGAGCGAGGAGCATATAAAGGACAACGTGGAGGCACTGGAGATCACGCTCACGGACGCGGAGGCAGACTGGCTCCACCTTGAGGGATGAACACACCTGACCCTAAAGAAAAACACCCGCGTGATCACGCGGGTGACTTTATGTCAGAATGTCATCCTTTGTTTCGCTGCTCCAGCTGGGAGCGGGTCTCGGGGTTCCAGCGGCCGAGGCGCTTGAGCTCCTCCTCCTTGTTCCAGAGGAAGCTGATGCGCATCTCGGTCCCGTTCAGAATCCGGCGAAAGTTTGTCAGATGCTTGAGGAAGATCGGGAGCGCCGGGATGAGCAGGATCAGGGTACAGAGGAGAAGCCCTGTCTGCACGTAGTAGATGGCCGGGAACAGGATGGAGATGGCCGGCGCCACCGTGCATACATATCTTGTGATGAGGGCGATCAGGATCGCGAGCCCCAGAAGCACGAGGAACCACCGCCAGCTCCATGCCAGCACCACGCCGCCGAGGCTGGCAAGACCCCGCCCACCCTGGAAGCGGAGCACCACAGGGTACATGTGCCCGATGATGCATCCGACGCCCCCGAGGGGACCTGCGGTCTGTGCATCCGGGAAAATGGCAGAACACAGGTGCCAGGCAAAGAAGGCCTTCAGGATGTCGATGACAGCCGAGAAGACGAAAGCCTTTGCACCCACCAGGATAAAGGCATTGGAGGCACCGGCGTTTCCGGATCCGTCCTTTCGGACATCCACGCCGCGGGCCCTGCCAAGTAAGTAGGCTGGATTCAGATTGCCGATCAGGTATCCTGCCAGCAGACAGAAAATGATGTGCATACGGGGCTCCTTCTGAAACCGAATGCGTCGGCTTCCCCCTGAGAATAAGACAGATGGACCAAAATAGCAAGATGCACCCCGGCCAATCATCTGCGGGAAGGCAGGCGGGTTTTGTTGTATCCTCTGACCTGTCCTGATACAATTGGCCAAACCATGTCCCGCGAGCCGGGATTTTCCAGAAAAAAGCAAGCAAATCGTGAAAGCGAGGCGACATGTATGTCCGAGTACTTCGGAAAAGATGTGCCCAAGCTGGGCTTTGGTCTGATGCGCCTGCCGAGGAAGGGCCTTGGCATCGACATCGAGCAGGTGAAGGAGATGGTGGACCTCTTCATGGGAGCAGGGTTCACCTATTTTGATACAGCCTACGTGTACCTGGGCTCCGAGAGCGCCGCGAAAAAGGCCCTGGTGGAGAGATACCCGAGGGATGCCTTCACCCTGGCCTCCAAGCTCCATGCGGGCCGTGCCGCCACGGAAAAGGCGGCGCGGCAGCAGCTGATGACCAGTCTTGAGCGCACGGGCGCCGGGTACTTTGACTACTATCTCCTGCATTCCCTCATGGAGAACAACTACAGAAAGTACGACCGCTTCGACCTGTGGGACTATGCAGCAAAGCAGAAGGCGAAGGGGCTCATCCGGCACCTTGGCTTTTCCTTCCACGCAGGGCCGGAGCTTCTGGATCAATTGCTCCGGGATCACCCGGAGGTGGACTTCATCCAGCTGCAGCTGAACTATGCGGACTGGGAGAACAGATCGGTGGCATCGAGAGCCAACTACGAGGTGGCCAGAAAGCACGGGGTGTCCGTGGTGGTCATGGAGCCTGTGAAGGGCGGGGCGCTGGCAAATCCCCCGCGGGAGGTCAGGAGACTGTTTGAGGCGAGCCACCCGGACCTTTCCTGCGCGTCCTGGGCGATCCGGTTTGCCGCCTCCCTGGACGGGATCATCACGGTGCTCTCGGGGATGTCGAACATAGGGCAGATGCAGGACAATCTCTCCTACATGCGGAATTTTCAGCCCCTGAATGATGAGGAGCAGGAGATCATCCGGAAGGCCCAGCGGATCCTCAAAAAGTCCTCCACGATCCCCTGCACCGCCTGCTCCTACTGCACGGAGGGGTGCCCCAGGCAGATCGCGATCCCGCAGATCTTCTCCGCCATGAACCGGCAGCTGGGCAACGGTCAGATGGAGGAGGCAGCCCGCGCCTACGCGGCGGCCACATCCCCCGGACATATGGCCTCCGACTGCATCTCGTGCGGGCAGTGCGAGCGCGTCTGCCCCCAGCACCTGCAGATCCCGCTTCTTCTCAGACAGGGAGCAGAGATGCTGGAGAAGGCGTGAGGAGGTACGCATGCAGATCAACGGCATTGAGGTGGATGCAAGGTACACGGAGGAGACCGTGGAGGAGGTGTTCCTGCCGCTCCTGAGAAGTCTGACAGAGCTCCAGCGGGAGAAGGGGCGGCGCATCCTCGTCCTGCTCGCCGCCCCGCCCGGCTGCGGGAAGACGACCCTGGCGGCGTTCCTGGAGGAAATGTCCAGGAGCCGGGAGGGCCTGTGCCCGGTGCAGGCCATCGGGATGGACGGGTTTCACCGCTATCAGGACTTTCTCTTGTCTCATACGGCCCTCGTGGACGGGGAGGAGGTGCAGATGGTGCGGATCAAGGGGGCGCCCGTGACCTTCGACCTGGAAAAGCTCAGGGCAGCGGTCGTGCGCGTCGCGGCAGGAGAAGCATGCTCCTGGCCCGTCTATGACCGGATGACCCACAACCCCAGGGAAGATGCGCTCCTGGTGGATGCGCAGATCGTGCTCCTTGAGGGCAACTACCTGCTGCTTCTGGAGGACGGGTGGCGGGAGCTGGCGGAGTATGCAGATTATACCATCTCCCTCACCGCAGACGAGGCACTCCTGAGGGAGCGGCTGATCAAGCGAAAGAAAAAGACCTGCCGGGACGAGGAGGAGGCCGTGCGCTTCGTGGACTTCAGTGACATGCGAAACGTCCGATTGTGCCAGGAACGGTCCCGAATGGCGGACCTCAGGCTTCAGATCTCTGAGCGCGGGGGCAGGGTCCACTGCGCAGCGGCACGGAATTCTGTGAAAGGGGAGGCAGCGAAGCATGATCTATGACAGAGAGCGGGAGACCCGGGAGGCCATACAGGCCGGGGAGCGGGCCCTCCAGAGCCTGAGGGATGCGAAGGCGCACCTTCACAGTGCGGGCAACTGGGGCATCCTGGACATCCTCGGCGGTCGCGGGCTCACGGCGCTGATGAAGCACAACAGGGTCAGGGACGCTGGAAGGTGCCTTGAGGACGCGGAGCGGGACCTTTCCGTCTTCCGGCGGGAGCTCGGTGACGTTCGGGAACTGGACATTCACATTCCGGAGCTTCTGGTCTTCGCAGACTTTTTCTTTGACGGCCCCCTGGTGGACGTCATGGTGCAGTCGAGGATCCGGGAGGCCGAGGGCAGGGTGGAGGAGGCAAGCCGCAGGACCGAAGAGGTGCTGCGGGAGCTCAGGAAGATGATCTGAAGCGATGGAGGCCTGGATGATGTGGGAAGGCTTCGGTGATGGGCGTATCCGGGGGCGGGATGACTGCACAGTATCTGGCGACAGACCTTCCCGGGCTGGTGGATAGGCTCGTACTGGCTGCCGTGGCACCGTGTATGAACGCAGGGATAATGCTCGGCTTTGACGCATGCGGGGAACTGCCTCCACGCTTGTGATCGGCGGAGAGGAGGCAGGGGACCTCAACCGGCGCGTCCTTGCGTATCTTCAGGAAGGCCTGGTCTGATGGATGGTCAGGGCATCAAGTGATTGATGAGGCTGATTTTTTTGGGTATACTCCGGTAAGGAACTTCAAACTGCCAGCAGCTACACACGAGACATAACAAGGTGCATACCGGAGGCAGACCTTATGCTCAACATCACAATTCTCGAGGACCAGGCGGAGCAGACGGAACACCTGAAAAAGCTCCTCGGGCGCTACGGGGATACGCACCCGGGCTTTGCCTGCACGCTCCATACATATGACAATCCGATCCTCTTTCTGGACGAATACCGCTGTGACATGGACATCCTGTTTCTGGACATTCAGATGCCGGACATCCTGGGCATCGATGTGGCAAAGAAGATCCGCAAAAAGGATGAGCGGGTGATGATCATCTTCATCACCATGCTCACCCAGTATGCCATTGAAGGGTATTCGGTGGGCGCCTTCGACTATGTGCTCAAGCCCGTTCGCTATGAGGAGTTCAGCGCCAAGATGGACCGTGCGTGCCGGATGCTTTCCCACAGGAGCTCAGAAAAGACGCTGGAGATCCGCACCAAGGAGAGCACGCGCCGCATCTCGGTGGACAGGGTGACCTACCTTGAGGTGGTCAATCATGACGTGATCATCCACACAGACACGGCGAACTACCGCCAGTGGGGGTCCCTCAAGCTCTACGAGGACCAGCTGCAGGAGGAGCACTTTGCCAGGTGCAATGTGAGCTATCTGATCAATCTCAAGTATGTCCAGGGCGTCACGGGCACCATGGTGCAGGTGGCGGGGGAGGATGTGCCCATCAGCAAGGCAAAACGGAAGGACTTCCTCGCAGCCCTTGCTCAGTACAAGGGGGGAAGCAGATGAACTTTGCACCTGAATGGTACCAGCTTGCCAGAAGCGCCATCTCCCTGTTCCAGGCGGTGGTGGGCCTCATGGTCTTTTCCTACCGCCTGAACCGAAGGCAGCATTTCCGCATGCGGCTGTATCTTGGCACCCTTGGCAGCATGGGCGTCATATACTTCGTGGGACAGGGCTACATCCCGGGCACGACGCCCCAGGCCATGGTGAGTCATGCCCTGGTTGCCCTGGCGGTCTATGTGCTCTTGATCGGCATCATCCTGCTGTGCTACGACGAATCCATCTGGACGGCCCTGTTTGTCGCGGCCTCCGGGTATCTGGCGCAGGACCTCGGGGGAAGCGTGAAGACGCTGATGCGCCAGTTTGGGTTTGTCGAGCTCATGAACCGGCACCAGGCGGGCATCCTCCTGGTGGACATCGTGTGCTACGGGCTCGTGTATGCGCTCCTCTTTCTGTGCATGCGGCCCTTTGTCAGAAACCGGGGGAGCAATTTTGACAACAGGACCAAGGCCGTCTTCTCGGTGGTGGTGCTGATCCTCTGCATCTCCATGGCAAGGCTCACCCAGGATAACCCGCAGCGAAACAGCCAGGCCGTGATCGGGGAGGCGATCCTTCAGTGCGTTATCGACATCCTGGCGATCGCCCTGCAGTTTGGCGTCATGGAGCGGGCACAGCTGAACACGAACGTGGAGACCATGCGCGCCCTCGTTCACCAGCAGCGGGCGCAGTATGAGGCCAGCAAGGAGAGCGCGCAGCTGATCAACGAAAAGTACCATGACCTGAAAAAGCTTCTGCAGTCCTTTCGGGGCGTGGTCCCCGAGGCCCAGCTGGACCGGCTGAAAAACTCCATCGCGGCCTACGAGCGCCCGGCGGACTCCGGCAACGAGGTCCTGGACGTGCTGCTCTCGGAGAAGATCGGCATCTGCCAGCAGAGAAACATTGTCCTGACCTGCTCCCTCGGCAAGACGGACTTTTCCTTTGTGGAGGAGCTGGACCTGTATTCCCTCTTCCAGAATGCACTCACCAACGCGATCAGCGCGGTGTCTGCGCTCCCGGAGGACGTGGAGCGGTTCATCACGCTCTCGGCCCACCGGGACGGGAACATGCTGACCATCCACATGGAGAACCCCTGCCGGGAGGATATCGAGTTCGTGGAGGGCCTGCCACAGACGCAGGGGGACCCGGACTGGCACGGGTTTGGTATGAAGAGCATGGTGCGTATTGCGGAAAAGTACGACGGGACGCTCACGGCGGAGCGTCAGGGAAAGCTCTTCTTCCTGGATATTCTCCTCCTGGCACCGGAGGAAGTCTGATTTCGATGGGAAAATGCCCAGTTACGCGGCAGATCTATGATCTGGCCGCGCTTTTTTCTATCTTTCTTTTCAGACAGCAGACCGGCCGCCATGCTGCCGGACGCGAAAGAATAGGAGGAAGCAAACCATGAAACGCATGTTGACCCTGGTTCTCTCCCTGGTCCTCGTCTTAACCCTCGTGCCGCTCGCCCAGGCACAGGACCTGCCCGAGGAGAAAAAGCCCGTGGTGACCCAGCTTGAGGGAGCAGAGATCTCCTTCCACAGCTATGACACCAAGGTCTACGAAACGGAGTGCGATCAGCCGGGGACGATCGAGAAGATCGAGTACACGACGGATGTCTACGGG
>JAFUBA010000227.1 GCA_017460395.1 Clostridia bacterium
AGGCACGCCGCCAGCGTTCGTCCTGAGCCAGGATCAAACTCTTCTGTTCAATCCTTATCCTTTCAGCTCCGCTTCGGTTTCTTTCGAAACCCCTGCCTCGCTGCCAAGATTCTCGCTCTCCGGAATCTGCTGTCTTTCTTTTTGCGTTTCGGTTCTATATCGTTTTCAAGGTTCATTCGCTGTCCCTCGCGAGCCAGCTTGCGTATCATAATTCTGAATCTCCTTCCGGTCAAGCGGTTTCAAAAATGTTTTTGCCTGAAGTTTCGCTTCATGGTCAAAAGGCGAACAAAAGCTTCGTGTGAATTCCGCTTTTGTTCGCCAGAATATTTTCCGCCTTGTGGATCAGATCCCGGAGACCACCAGATCTTCTCCGGTGGCATTTTTCGCATTCAGACTTTGGTCTGTACTACTGGTTCCTGTGTGACACCTTGGTCTGCCGGGTCCCCGACTCAGAAACTCTCTATGATTCCCCGATTCAGTCTTCGGATCACCTGGCAGGCGAGTTCTACGCCGTACTCAAAATCCTTGAGACTCGCAATGCCCCAGTGGCTGTGGATGTACCTGACAGGAAATCCGATCACGATCACCGGAACACCCAGATTGGACAGATGAATTGGCGCACCGTTGGTCGATCCACCTGTTCTCACCGCCTCCTGGCATGGGATTCCGAGGGATGCCGCCAGATCCAGCGTAAATCTTTGATACCGAGGGTTGGTGATCATCCTCGCATCCAGGTGTCGGAGCATAGGCCCTCTGTGAATGGCCGTCTGTACTTCCGCAGACGGTACAACAGTGTCGTCTGCAGGGCACCCCTCAAAGACGATTGCAATATCCGGCTTCACCCTTCTCGCCGTCACACTCGCGCCTCTCGTGCCGACTTCCTCCTGTGATGCGATTGCGCCAACAGGCCGCACCTGCAGTTCTTCCCCCTTCAGCCGCCTCATCGTCTCCAGGACGGCGGCACAGCCAAGCCGGTTATCAAAAGCCTTCCCGAACATGAGGTCGTGGGGCTCGTCGTATTCAAAGGTCACATGTGGCACCACCGGTGCTCCGACCCTTATCCCGAAGACGTCCCGTGCTTCCTCCAGGGATGTTGCTCCGATGTCGATGGACATGTCCGATATCTCCGGCATGGCACGCTTTTCCGCCTCAGACATGAAATGCGGTGGCTTTGCCGCAGTGATCCCAGGGATATACCTGCCACACGCAGTCTGCACCCAGACCCTGTGCGCCGGTATGTTGCTTGCAACCCATCCTCCAAGCGGGGCAAACTTCAATGTGCCGTTTTCCCGTATTGAGTGCACCATGAACCCAACCTCGTCTGAATGCGCGTCCAACTGGATGACCGGGAGATGCTCTGATTGGTCTCTGTCTTTCAGATACACATTCCTGAGACTGTCTTCCCAGATCCCCAGAGCCGGGTCGGCATGTTTCCGGATCACTTCCACCACTTCATCCTCAAATCCTGGAACACCCCTTGCAACCGAGAGTGCCCGGATCAGATCGATACTGTTCATGTCTGACATATCTGAATTATCCCTTCCTTAATATGTAGCTCAGGTTTGCACCATTTACTTCATGAATACCCGCACGATGTCCCTTTCTTCCTCAGGCACCTCATACACACCGCCCTGCCACTGAATCTTTTCTATGGCGATGTCCATGGCAGTCCATTCCCTGATGTCAGACGACTGCAGCGCCACATCCAGCGTTCCGACCCTCGCCGCCAGGATCTTCAGATCTGCAGACGCGCTGATCTCGGTCCCGCTATCCTCGCCCTTTTCATCCTTTCCCCGGATAGAAAGGGTTACGCCCTGGAGCGCGGTCTCCCACATACGGTTCTTGACCGTCATATGCAGCGTCCCGCTCTTCCATTCCGCGCTTCGAATCCCTACGGGAGAGGACGGTTCCACCAGAAGACGGACCTGTGCCCTCCTCTTTGTGCCGTCCATCGTGGTACAGACAAGCAGCGCATCACCCACCTGCCTGCATTCGATGGTTTCACCACTATCTGACACATCTGCCACGAAGGGATCATCGCTCACCCAACTGAGCCGTTTGTCCGTCGCATCCTCCGGCACGAAGACTGGTTCCACCCGGACCGTCTGTCCTCGAAATGCGATCACCCTGCTGGAAGGAAAGGAAATGCGCTGGACAGGCTTTACCACTTTCACCGTAAGAGAATCCACCAGAGGATCCCCCACATGCATCTCCGTGGATACAGAGATCGTTGCGGTCCCACTTCCTGTCGCCGTGATCTGCCCGTTTCTGTCCACCGTCGCGACACCGGGATCGGATGAGGTGTAGGTCAAAAGAGTTTTCTCAAACGATGCCGGTTCTACTTCGACCTTCATCTGTCGTTTCGTCCCGATGTTCATCACCGTCTCCGTCCCACTGCCCTCGAGACGCAGAGATTCTGCCGGCATCGTGATCCGGACGGTCACGGTATCTGTCTGCAGGCCACGGCGCTTGAGTCGCTCGTCGCTCGTGACGGTCAGCTTTACCGTGCCGGGCTGAAGGCCCGTCAGCATGTTCCCCTCAATTTTCGCCTGACCGTTGCCCGACACAGCCCAGGTATATGTCTTTACCCCGGCGTTGTCAGGTTCGATCCTGACCGAGGGCAGCTCCACTGTCTGACCGACCATCAGACTGAGTTCATTTACGGACGCCGAGATTTTCTCCACCGGCTGGACCACATGAACGTAACAGATTCCCTCCAGCTCTCTCCCGTCATCCAGAACAATGCGGCGGATCAGCTGTGCTTCACCGATGCCCCGGCCTGTGAACTTTCCTTCACGCGAATCCATGGTGACGATCTGCTCGTCTGTGCTCTCCCAGGCAAACGACCGGATGAAATGTCCTGAGAGATTCCGCACACTGGAATCGATCCATCCATAGCCGCCAACCGTGGTGTAGATCTCAGTTTCACTCAGGTACACATACTGCCCCTCCGGCGCCGGGGTTGATACAGGAATAAGCGTCCCCATATCCTCTTCCACCTTTTGCTCCTCCATCGCGGGTGTCGGGATTGGCATCGGTGTCTCTGTTTCAACCTGAATCTTTACATTCAGCACGTCAGCAGCAGCGATACTGTCAGGACCTGACAGTCTTGTGGGGACAGTCATGAGCACCAGGAGAGTCATGCAGAGAAGACCTCTGCACATTCTGTGTGTCATATTTGTATAATCTGTAGCTTCTGTATATCCCATACTGCATTGTCTCCTCATCATACTGTGTGTATCTGCAGATGTTCTGTCGTATCTTTCTGGCCTGTATGATCTGTATAATACATCCATATTCCACAGTGAAGGCTCCAGCTCTTTCATAGTATATGTGAAACGGCATGAAATGAACAGGGTCCTTCAGTAACAGGCTACTAATATATATGCAGGCTGTCTGTATTACCTGCATTATCTGTACATCTCAGACAACCATATAGCACGCTGAATGCTCGATGTGTTGTATCTGTATCATGTGTATCATCTTTACACGACTCACTCTTTACCTGTGCCTTCACATCTTGGACATGTATCCCTGACTGTGGTAGACTCATCCCGCCAGGTCGCGTGCTTCACATGACCGGTTCCGAATGACATTCTACATCTGAGAGGGCTGAACTGTGAAACATATTCTTCCTTTTCTGTTCCTGTGTCTGTTGCTCCTGCCGCTTTTTCCGGCATTGGCCCGGGGAGAAGTCCAGAAGAACGTGTACCTTGATACCACGCTCTCCATGCTGGAAGAGGATAACCCCTTTCTTAAGCGATACGGTGCAATCACGGGGGAAGCGATCCAGGCAAGGTTTCCCCTCGGCTGCCCTTACTTCTGGGGCGGACGGGACGTCGGAAAAATCCTGCAACCATCGCACCCCTGGCAGTCCACCTCCGACTACTATGAGATGGCTCTGCCCTATCTCTACGGTCTCGACTGTGTCGGACTCACCAGATTTGCCGTGACAGAGGCAGGATACACGAAACATCCCTCCATCTCGGACATGGTGAACACGAAGATGTATCAGCAATACGCACTCCCGGAAACGGAAGGTAAGTCAGGTGCCGCCCTCAGCGGCCTGCTGGAGCCCGGCGATCTTCTCGCGATCCGTCACTACGGCGGATATCATGTCGCCATGTACATCGGTACCCTCCGTGACTTCGGGTATACCGAGGAAGATCTTTCCGAATCTCTGCGCCCCTATCTCCTCTATCCGCTCATCATCAACAACACCGTCAGCGCTGATTACTATCTTCGTTATGAGCGCTACCTGGAAGATACATATGAGTATCACGTGTATCCCCCGGACGGCGGCACGGTCGTGTCGATTCTGGATGTGGACACAAAGGATGCTGACGGCACCGCCCTCACACCCCTCTCGGGAGAGCAGCCCTATTTCCTTCTGGATGGATATCATCTGCAGACCTACGATACGTCCAAAGACCAGTCGTTCCGCTGGCTGAGATGGAGAGAGCCGGCTCAGAATTCTGTTTCAAGACCGCAGGCGACGCCTGCCGCCACGCAGACAGCTGCGGCACAGGCATCTGCCACCCCGGCTCCGAATGCACAGGAAACAGATGAAGGCACTGCAGTGGAATCATCAGAGGATTCCTTCATTGAAATCATGGTGTCCGTCCCTTGAACCCTTGCAATGTGTGCCGACCAGGCAGATCTCAGGAACAAGAGATCTGCCCGTGTTTTCATTCTTCACCAGACCTGAAGAAAACCCCACAGGATTTCTCCCATGAGGCACTGGGCTTGGATCTTTCCCCGTTCCCGAAAAATCCGGAAGGGACGGAATTGGTCTGCAGGATGGAACCAATGAGCCGGCTGTGATCATCCATCACTCCATTGAGTCGTTATGTCATCCCTTCATCAGATGAGGGGCATTCATCGCCTGGATGAATGCCCCCTTTTTTTCATGCCATCAGTTGTCCGTACTCACCCACTCCACCTTCATGATCCTCGCCAGATCCATCGGACGCTCCAGAGAGAGAATCTTCATGAGCAGCGGGAACTTCTCCTGCCTGTCGAAGTGGGCGTCCCCTTTCTGGGTGCCCTCATACCAGCGCTCCGCCGTCTCCATAACCTGCACGGCCAGGAGATTAAGCGCCTGGAAATTGTCCGTGTGCTCGGCAGAGATCGTCGGGTCGAAATCGGGCATGGTAAAACGGATCTTTCCGTTGTCCAGTCGCTCACCCACGCACGTGATGGGCACGTTCTTCAAAAGCCGCAGAATGCTCTTGGAGGATAGAATCACAAACATATCTGAGCGCCTGGCAAGAAAGCTCGGACGCACAAACTGCGCCTCATCCAGCATTTCTCTCCAGTGGATCCGGACCTCAGATGACTGATTTGCTAACATGTTCCGCCCCTTCCCGCCCATCGGGCTCACACAGTACAATGGGCGAGCATGGCATCTCATCAGCCCATCACGGTGCATTATGCCCGATTCGGCCCGCAAGATCAAGAGCGAAACGTACGTTTTCTGTGCTTTCTGTGTGCGCTTTTGCGTGTTTTCTGAAAAACCTTACCTTCCGGTAAAGTCATAGGGCACGGTAATGTAGCGGGACGCAGCATCTGCGTCCACCACTTCGATGCGGCCGATCATCTCAAGAAGGCCATCCGCGATGCCCTTTGCAGACCTTGTCACAGTACCTGCCAGCCGCCCGTTTTCGATCAGTTCGAAAGCCAGGTCTGTCCCGTCCACGCCATAGATCGGGATCACCGGATCCCCGTCCTTGCCGGTATTGTAGCCGATGTCCCACAGAGCATTGATGCATCCCAGGGCCATGTCATCGTTCCCGCAGAAAATGATTTCCGGCATCTGTCCGGGAATGATCCTGGACAGCTCGTCCTTTGAAAAGTTGGCAGACCACATGCACATCTGATCGTAGATCACCGAATCTTCCTCGCTCCCAAGCAGCGGCACAAGCTCCGGGTGCCCCTGGGATGAGAGCAGCGCATTGCACGCTGAAAGAGAGTTTGCTGCCCTCGCCAGACAGTCCGGATCCCATGCATCCCCCTGGAAGCCAAGGTAGGCAATCTTGCCGTCCCCGTTCCGGTCATAGGATGAATAGTCCTCATTCAGCTGCTCCCCGGCACCCATACCCTGGATCGTGCCGATGTCCTCCGTCCTGTGGTTCACATAGGCGCACAGGGAATATTCGTCCAGAATCGCCTGGATGGATGCCTCGTCGTAGGCGATGGCCCGCGCAAAGAAGATGCACGGCACGCCCTGCTCCTCCGCCAGCTTCAGGATCGACTTCACCGCGGAGGATGCCCCATATTCGCACAGCTGTATGCACAGGACCTCCGCACCCTGCCCCAGGGCCTGCTCCGCCTGGTCCACCTGCGTAAACTGTGAAAGATGTGCATCCATCTGCATGAAGGTCACGCCCTGCTCCGCCTGTCTTGGCATCAGCTCCGCCCGGATGGCTCCCGTAAAGGAGTCGGAGAGGTCTGCAAACAGGAGTGCCACGCGCCTCTCTGCACTCGACACCACGGGCAGTGCAAGAAGAAGCATCACGCACAGGGCAACTGTCAGGATCCGTTTCATGTTCTTTCCTCCATCTGTTGATGTTCTCACTTGTCCGGGCATCATTCCACATGGTGTAACAAACCCGGAAAACCTGTCTTTCAGTATACATCATTCGTGCGAGAATGCAATGCGCTATTTATTAATCTGTGTTATAATGATTTTTCATTTTGAAAATAATGTTTTCCATTCTGCAAATATCCTGTCTTGATTTTCTGTAGTTTGTGTATAGTATGCATTTAGCATATTATCTTCCCGCTATATATGGCTGTATTATATGTATCTTCTGTATTGATTACGGCCCACGCACCGTGAAAGTGCTGTATCCGTGCGGTCCCATAAGATTCATATCCTGCTGTCCTGTACGTTCTGATGTATCTTCTGTATTATACATCACATATGTCACTAATACATCCAATGTATCGAAAACATGTCCTGTATCATCTTGACGATGCCCTCCATACAGGTTATACTTTTCTGTGCAAAACTTTTTTGTCCCACAGGGGCACCAAGGAGAAAGCATGCATATCATCACCGTATCCAACCAGAAGGGCGGGGTCGCAAAAACGACCACGGCCTACTGTCTCGCCTCGGGCCTTCAGCGCCGGGGATATCGGGTGCTGGGTATCGATCTGGATCCCCAGGCAAACTTTTCCGTCATATGCAGGGCGGAGATCGAGCAGGCGCCCACCATCTACGAGCTCCTTGCCGGTGAGGAGGGTGCCGGCGTGGAGCAGGTCATCCAGCACCTGACATTCGACGTGATCCCGGCCAACATCCTGCTGTCGGGGGCCGATCAGCGGTTCATCCAGCCGGCGCGTGAGTTCATGCTCAAGGAGATTTTAGAGCCGATCCAGGACCGGTATGACTACATTATCCTGGATACGCCTCCCTCGCTCGGGTACCTGACCATCAACGCCTACACGTCATCCACGGATATCATCATCCCAACCCTCGCAGAATCCCTGCCTCTGCGCGGCATTCAGCAGCTGTATTCCACCGTACTGGCCATCCAGAAGCGGTTGAACCCGTCCCTGAAGATCCGCGGCATTCTCTTTACGCAGTATGACACGAGAACAGCCATCTCCAGGGCCATGCATGACCTCGGCAACCAGGCCAGTCAGATCATTCACGCACCGGTCTTTGAGAGCTATATCCGTTCCACGGTCCGCGTGAAGGAATCCCAGGCCATGCAGCAGGACCTGTATGAATACAGTCCGGATGCAACCGCTGCGCAGGACTATGAACACTTTATCGACGAGCTGCTCGCCGCCTTCCAGGCAGACGAAGCATAAATCAGCGACACGAGAGGAGAATCACCATGGCAAAGTCCAAGACCTTCCAGATGACCCAGGCAGCCATCAGCAACATCCTCGGAACCACAGAGGAAGAGCAGGAAGTGAAAGCCCAGCCCTCCACGGATGACACGGGCAAAGCCGAGAATCCAAAAAAAGAGCGGAAGACCCGCGTCAACCTGACCCTGGACAGTGACGCCTGGCGCAAGCTTCAGAAAATCGCCTATGTGAACCGTCAGTCCTACAGTGAGGTCATCTCCACCCTCATTTCAGACTACGTCGCATCCCAGCAGGATGCCCTGAAGGAATATGCGAGACTCCGGCCGGAAGGCTGACAGTCCGCTGCACGGCAGGCATGAGCCTGCCTTTTTCTTTTACCTTTACAGTTGCCCCGCAGTGTACAAAATGTGTTTTCCGTGCCCCCACTTTCGTGTGCATTATGTGACAAATGGGCGCAAAAATGCCTGAATACAGACTTTTCCAGGCCGAAAGTTCAGGCTGCATCTTGCTTCTCTGGTTTGACAAATTCCTGCTCTGTGTTAAGATCAATGTGTGACAGAAAGAATAAGTATTTCGACGTGGAGGTAATTTCCATATGGAGAAGAGAAATTACGCCGAAATCACGCCGGAGATCCTGCACTATCAGGAACTGTGTGAAACAAACGGCGTCATCGAAAAGGAACTGTATGACCGCTATCAGGTGAACCGCGGCCTGCGCGATCTGAACGGCAACGGTGTGCTGACGGGCCTCACAGAAATCTCCGAGGTCAACGCGAAAACCCCGGACGGTCAGCCCTGCGAGGGAAGCCTCTTCTATCGCGGCTACTCGGTCAACGACCTGGTACAGGGCTACCTCAGGGACCACCGCTTCGGCTTTGAGGAGATCACCTATCTCCTGCTCTTTGGCAATCTCCCCAGCAAACAGGAGCTCAATACCTTCTTCGATGTCCTTGGCAGCTACCGTTCCCTCCCCAACTCCTTTGTGCGCGACATCATCATGAAGGCGCCCAGCACCAACATCATGAACTCCATGGCCAGGAGTGTCCTGACCCTCTATTCCTACGACAATGATCCGGAGAACATCACAATCCCCAATGTCCTGCGCCAGTGCATCCAGCTGATCGCCATGTTCCCGCAGCTGGCCCTGTACAGCTATCAGGCGTACGACTACTACCGCAGGAACAACGACAGCTTCTTTATCCACGATCCGAGGCCGGATCTGTCCACCTCGGAGAATATTCTCTATATGCTCCGCGCCAACGGCGAGTACACCACCACCGAGGCCCGCGTGCTGGACACCGCCCTCGTGATCCACGCAGAGCACGGCGGCGGCAATAACTCCTCCTTCACCACCCACGTGGTCACCTCCTCCGGCACCGACACCTACTCCGCCATCGCGGCCGCCCTCGGTTCTCTCAAGGGACCCAAGCATGGCGGTGCCAACATCAAGGTCACCCACATGTTCGAGGATATCAAGGAGCAGGTGAAGGACTGGAAGGATGAGGAGGAGGTCGGCGCGTATCTCCAGCGAATCCTTCATAAGGATGCCTTTGACCACACAGGCCTCATCTACGGCATCGGCCACGCCATCTACTCCAAATCGGACCCCAGGGCCGAGATTTTCCGCGGATACGTGCAGCAGCTGGCCGCTGAAAAGGGCCGGGAGGAGGAGTTCGATCTGTATGCGCGGGTCGAGCGCCTGGCGCCACAGATCATTTCCGCCGAGCGCAGGATGTACAAGGGTGTATGCGCCAACGTGGACTTCTACAGCGGGTTTGTGTACCAGATGCTGAACATCCCTGAGGAGCTCTTCACCCCGATCTTTGCCATCGCCAGGATCGCCGGCTGGAGTGCCCACAGGGTGGAGGAGCTGATCAACGGAAACCGCATCATCCGCCCTGCCTACAAGGCAGTCAAGGCCAGGGAAACCTATGTGCCCCTGGAAGAGAGATAAAAAGATGACTTCAGCAGCCGCACGGGGAGACACCCGTGCGGCTGTTCCTGTTACCTTGACGCTCATGCAGCCATTCATTATAATGTCACCGAGTTTTGGAACGGACGGATTCCGTTTTTCCGGATCCGTACATATCACAGGAGCGTAATATGATTTCAGAAAAAGAGTTGCGGAAACTTCGCCGGGCAGACCTTTTGGAGATCATGGTCACCCAGCAGCGGCACCTCGAGGAGATGCAGGAAACACTGAATACCGCCCAGGGCAGGGTGGATGAGCGGGAACGCATCATTTCTGATTCCGAAAACATTGCCCAGGCTGCTCTGCACCTGGCCCACATTGAGGAGGACGTAAAAAACGCCGCTGAGCTCTATCTGCTCTCCCTTGAAGCGCAGCGGACTCAGTTCATGGAGCGTACAAAGCGGGAGATCGAGCAGGGCAGGCAGGAGCTCATGCAGGAATTGGAAAATGTATCCCAAAAGAGAAGGCCGGATGCGGAAAATGTGGTGAAAGAATTTGAGGCCGAGGCCGAAATGGTCCTGCAGGATGCAAAGAAACAGGCAGATGCGATCGTGGAGAAAGCCAGACAGGAAATGGACGCTCTCCTCGCCCAGGCGCTTGAGGAAAAACATCAGCTCGAGGATAGGCTGAAGTCCCTCTCACCCGCAGAGAATAAGGCGGTGTGAACATGGCAAAAAAGAAAGAAGCAGAGCAGGCCCTGCCGACCGTCGAGCACATTGAGCAGGAGATCCTCAGGGAGCGCTACGACAGGACATACAAAAATACGCTCCTCAGCACCATCTCGGTGCTGGTCATCGTAGCCGCCATCGCCATCCTCTTTTCCATGCTGGTGGCACCGGTGGTGCAGATCACCGGCGAGGGTATGAGCCCCACCCTGAAGAGCAACGACATTCTCCTGCTTCTCAAGAAGAACACCTTCAACCGCGGTGACCTGGTGGCCTTCTACTATAACAACAAGCTCCTCGTGCGGCGGGTGATCGGTCTTGCCGGCGAGAACGTCATGATCGACGCCGAGGGCAAGGTCACCGTCGACGGCATTCCCCTCGATGAGCCGTACATCGATGAAAAGTCCCTGGGCGGCTCCGACATCACCTACCCCTATGTGGTGCCCAGCGGCCGCGTATTCGTGCTGGGCGACAACCGCACGAGCGCGACAGACTCCAGACATGCCATTGTGGGCTGTGTCTCGACAGAACAAATTCTGGGATATGCAGTGTTCCGTATCTGGCCGCGAGACGGCATCGGGCCCATTCAGTAAATTTCAGGGAGCGGCTTTTGTCCCGCTCCCTGTTTTTCTGTAGCTTCAAAGCACGAAAGGAGAAGATCCCCCATGATCCATGCATTGACCGCAGGCACAAAGACGACCGTCTACTGGGAGAAAGCAGAGGACGCACAGGGCGCTGTGTACACCATTCTTGCCGGCGGACGCGAGCTCGTGCGCACCTCGTCCACCTATGCCGTGGTGGACGCGCCGAAGGAAGGGGAAACCATCGACCTTGAGATCCTTCGGGACGGCAGCAGCATCGGTAACACCCGCGTCACGGGCAGAGCGCAAAAGCGCCGCCTCAGCGTCCTGGATTTCGGGGCTGCGGGCGACGGAATAAAGCTGAACACGGAGTCCCTGCAGCGGGCCATCGACGCATGCACCCAGGGAGATGAGCTTTACTTCCCCGCCGGCACCTACCTCACCGGCGCCCTCCGTCTCCACTCGGACATGACCGTGTACCTTGAAGAGGGTGCCGTGCTGCAGGGCACGGAGAACCCGGAGGACTATCTGCCAAAGATCCCCTCCCGGTTTGAGGGCACGGAAATGATGTGCTATCAGAGCCTTCTGAACCTGGGGACCATGGACCACACAGGTCCCGCCAATGCCGGCCGCGTCCTCATCTACGGGCATGGCACCATCTCCGGCGGCGGACAGAAGCTTGCGCTGAACATCATCGAGCGGGAGCGCGCGGAGCTGAAGGAGTACATTGCATCCCTCGGGGAGAAGGTGCAGGAATACGAGAACAACAACACCATTCCCGGGCGTCCCCGCGGACGGCTCATCAACCTGTCCAACTGCGAGGACGTGCGTATCACAGGCCTCACGCTGCAGAATGGTGCCTCCTGGAACGTGCACATGCTCTATTCCAGGGGGATTGTCACCGATCAGTGCATCTTCCGCTCTCAGAATGTCTGGAACGGCGACGGCTGGGACCCTGACTCCAGCGAGGACTGCACGCTCTTTGCCTGCAAGTTTTTCACAGGTGATGACTCGGTCGCCATCAAGAGCGGAAAGAACCCGGAGGGTAACCGGATCGCCCGGCCCACCCGCCACATCCGGATCTTCTCGTGCTACAGCGAGGAAGGTCTGGGAATCGCCATCGGGAGCGAGATGTCGGGCGGCGTGGAGGACGTCAGGATCTGGGACTGTGACCTGGAGCACTCCCTCTATGGCGTGCAGATCAAGGGCACAAAAAAGCGCGGCGGGTACGTAAAGGACGTGTGCGTCATGGACAGCCGCCTCTCCCGCTTCCTCGTGACGGCGGTCAAGTACAACGATGACGGCGAGGGTGCGGAACATCCTCCGGTCTTCTCCGGCATCCGGCTGCTTCGTGATCACTTCAGCTGCTGGGCACGTGACTACTGGGAGAAGGAAGACCATCCGGTCACGGGCATCGAGCTCACCGGCTTTGAGGAG
>JAFUBA010000228.1 GCA_017460395.1 Clostridia bacterium
AAGAAAGAAGAGGAGCTGATTTCCGTCAGCTCCTCTTGAAATATGCAAATGTGCAGGCGAATCAAATAAGAATTGATTGATAGGGGATACGCTATCTTATGGCTTTCAGATGGTTGGAGGTGGGATGACTTTATAGATACAAAACTCGAAAGCTTATCAGCTTCCGAGGGTGGGAGGTGGAGCTATGAAGGATTCGCCCCTTGACCTCCGCAAAAACAAAATGCGCTGGGAATACCCGGCGATTCGGGCTTGACAGTCTTCTGTGGTCAGAATAGTACAGGGACATCCGCATTTTAGTGCGATGCCTGACGTCTTGGGATTGGCATTGTAGGCGGCCGGTGGCGAATAAATACCGATTTCCCGGACATGGCTTAATTCCGCAGCAGGTCGTTCATCACAACGATGTTCACCAGTTCCTTCATTGAGTGGACACTCTTGCCCAGGTTGACAATTTCGATTTCCAGCGGTGCTTTCCCGAAATCCATCAGGTAGCCTAGCCGAATCAGAATATCTCGTTCCTGCCCGAGCTCAAGCAGCCATTTCGCACAGTTGTCTCCACAGGCGGATGCATTGTATACGTGCTCCGGGTCATGAGCGATCATGATCAGCGTTTTCACGCTGCCCGAAAGTCTGGTCACAGGGATACTGCCCAGGACAGGGCTTTGGACGAGGTATGGCCCGATCAGGGTGGATTTATCTACATCCAGCACCATCCTCTTACTCAGTTCATCCTCCAGCCACTCTTCCTCATATGTGTTGTCAAAGTATGGGTCTGGAGTGGGAATGTAGTTTGCTGCTTCATAGTTTCCGAAAACAATTCTGAGCATAAGCGAGCCTCCCTTGCGCAGAAATAAAAAACCGGTAAGCAGTAAACTTCTTGGCTTTTGCATGGAGCATAGGGGAGTAGAATCCCTGGCCTCTACAATGCGAATGTAGCACACTAACGAACTTCTCTGCGCGCATCCTACAACGGTAAAGGTTTCTGACGCATTCTCCATCACCGGAAGCATCAGTCGTTCTTTCCCGACGAATCCGGAAATATAGTATCCAAAAAACCGGCTGGTGTTTTACCAACCGGATTGAGTGTATCATGGGAATTCAGCTTTTGAAAGAACTTTTTCAGCTGGTTAGTGTATCACCCTGCGCTTTCTGTCTGAATCGTCAGAAAGCGACAGCATGAATACTTTGTCTGCTGAAACATGTGTGTAAACCTGGAAAACGATCAGGCTACATGGTCAATTAATATCTTGAGGGATTCACTCTGGTTCTTCGTCATGGCAAAGGCTTCATTGATCTGATCCAGGGTATAATGATGGGTGATGATATCCGCAACAGGTGTGGATTTATCCTTCAGGACTTGAATAACCTCACGAATATCATCATTCGTGTATGCGAAGGAACCTTTGATATCGATCTCAGCGCAGCTGATCAGATAGGGATTTATGGCGATACTTCTATGATACAGGGCTACAATGGAAAGCCGCGCATGGGTCTTGGCCATTTCCAGCACGGAGGGGATAATCATGGAAGCACCCGAAGTATCGATAAACACATCTACATCCACTGCAGGCTGACCGCTGAGCGTTTGCTCCTTTTTGCCATACAGATCCCAAAGGAATTCGCGCACATTTCCGTCTTTCCACCCCTTAGCGGAGTTGAAGGGGATTGCTCCCATTTTTTCCGCCACGGAAAGCCGCCATTCATTGATGTCTGCCACGATGATTTCCTTTACCCCCTTGGCGAGGCAGGCGGACAGGGTGCAAAGCCCGATCATTCCAGCGCCAAAGATCAACACTCGGTCAGACGCTTTCACGTTCACTTGATTGATCCCATGCATGGCTACGGAGAAGGGCTCGATGATAGCCCCTTCATCAAAGCTGACATTCTCAGGCAATTCAAACAGGTTGTAATCCAGCTTGGCATCCTGAATCTGGACGTATTCAGAAAAAGCGCCGCACTCATCACAGATTTCCAGCATGGACATACCACAGTCCGATTTCTTGGAAAGGGTGGGATTGGGAAAAACACGCATGCCGATCTTAATGGAATCGTCCACCAGACGGCCCTTTTGATACACCACAGAGGACATCTCATGGCCGAAGGTATGCCCCGGGAAAATGCCTGCGTCGTCTCCACCGTTATAGAATGCTCCTATATCAGTTCCGCAAATGCTGCCTCGCACATTTTTCAGAATCACGTCATGATCGCCGCACTCAGGGATCGGCATTTCCTCAACGGTCACCTTTTCAATTCCTCTGTAGATCGCTGCCTTCATGTTTCAGTCGCTCCTTTCGCGAATGGCTCTTGTTAATGAGGATATTATATTGTGAATTCATGACCAATAAAATTCAAAGAACCGTGCTTATTATTATAAGATCTTGCTCCAAATGAGGGATGAAACAGAGTGATTACCCCCTTCAATTCTAAAACCTTGCGAAACACTTTAAAAATCTTGCGAACCCCTTTCTCTAATTGGCTTTTGCCCTATAATAGGCATCAAGAGGTGAGCGCATCGTGCAGACTGTGAATGATCATAAGCCGAGCATAACTGACCTGATTTACATTGAGGAAGAAGCTTCTTCCAACTGGTCTTTCCCACTGCATCAGCATAAGGACAGGTTAGAGATCTCCTATATCGTAGAAGGTTGTGTGAACTGCTATATTGATAGTGAATCCCGCCAGCTTGGTGCCGGCGATTTGCTGATTAAGAATGCGGGATTGATTCATGCGGAGAAGATGGTCGATGACGCGTCCCTTCAGGAAATCTGTATCAGCTTTGATGGAGTTCATCTTGAAGGACTTCCGCTGAATCATCTGGTACCGGAAACCTTCCTGCCAGTCATTCATGCAGCGGATGAGCCCGTAATCCGGGAACTGATTCTGTATCTGGCAGCCCATCAGAATGACTTGGATGACACCCTCAAAATTGATCTGGGATGTGCGCTGATTTCACTGCTCTGCCATTTTTTGGAAGAAGTGGAATTAATACCCTTGAATCAACAAAGAGATCTTGGCCAAACTGTCCAAGATGTGAAAGACTATCTGGCTCAAAACTACGCCAGAAAAATAACGCTCGATGATCTGAGCAATATGTTCTTCATCTCTCCATTTTATCTTTCGCGGCAGTTTAAAAAATTCACCGGCTATACAATTAAGCAATACCTACTGGAGCTGCAAATGGGGGAGGCCGAAAAGCTGCTGCTTTTTACAGACATGCCCATCAAAGAAATCTCAATACAGTGTGGTTATGACAACTTGCAGTACTTCTATGTTCAGTTCAAACGATATGCACAATGCACTCCTATTGAGTATCGGAAAAAGCACGCGAAATCATATTGCTGATTTCACCCTGTCTATTGAGCGATCCTGCTTACATCGCTTGTTTGCTCAGCATGCTTCCGCCTCGCAGCAGCCTACTGGGCTGACGCTTAGCTCAGCAGGCCCGGGGCTGCCTCCCGTGCTCCGTTGAAAACTGTCCATTGGACAGTTTTCCGGGCGCTCCGAATCCCTACAATGCGAATGATTCTATGCATTGGGAAAAGGTCAGGGAAGACAGCGTGTCGGACAAACAAAGCAGCCACCCATGTCCGGGAAGCTAGAATTAATGCTATAAATAGGTGTTTGTTTGAAAGGCGGGGGAAAGTATGAGCAAAGGACATTGCGGTTATGCGCACCTTGTTGCAAGTGATGATACTCTGCTGCTCTATTCTTACTGCGCTTACGATATTAACCGCGATGATTGGCAAGATATGAAGAAAAAGGAAGACGGAGAAATTGCCATCGATCGTGATTCATTAATAGAGCCAGAAGTAAGCGAAAAGGTTAAACGTCGACCTTCTGGCAAAAGAATAACTGTCGTAAAGCGAATCGAACGAGAAGTCCATTACGAGGATCTGCTTGAAGCAAAAAAGATCAGTATCCAGAATGCAAGCGGGGCATGGGATTTCAGTGAAACCGGCATTGACGAAATAGCGCTGAATATTGTTCGGAAAATATTCACCGAATATCAGAAAACAGGAAATATCCCGGATTACCCAACTTGGTACGTTTAATGTGTGCCTGCTTATACCGGTGATGGAAAGCCCCATGAATAGTGCCTGATAAAAATTATCCTGTCTGCCCTGAAACTGGCCTCAGCGACACGGTTGATGCCGTCGGTGACCTTCGCGTCGCCCGGGCGAGAAAAGGCCGGAATTAGGTTTTACTGGCAAAAGAAAACCTTTGAAGCGTCTGCCTCAGGGGGTGGTGGAGCGTAGGGGAGTTGAACTCCTGGCCGCTGCAATGCGAATGTAGCGCACTAACGAGTTCAGCACTCTGCCCCATTTTTGCTTCCGTTTTGCCGAATGGGGTGTTAGCAACTTCGATGGAATCGATGCATCTATATCGCACTCCCCGACAATCTGGAGTCAAGGTTTGGTAAAACAACGTAGAAAGTGAGCACAATCCTATGACGTGGTCTACCAAGAGATAAAAGCAAATATGACGAATCTAATTTAGTCTAATTTGGATTAGTCAAATTTAAATTTGACTAAATGCCGTCAGCAGTCCATAATTGCCTCACTGTAAAGAAAATGCAGCACTCAGGTCACGCTGAATGCTGCGAAGAAACGGTTGTTATTTGCTAACAGGAACTGCGATGCTGATCGCCAGTTTCCCACCTAATGCTTTCGCGATTCTTTCCAGTGTGGAAATGGAAGGATTAGCTACACCCCGTTCGATCTTGGAAATATCAGACTGGTCAATCCCGGTTGCTGCTGCCAGTTGCTTTTGTGACATACCGCTCAGCGCACGCGCAGAAGCGACAGCAGATGCCGCTGCCTGGTTTGCAGCAGGATGCTCTTCCCGGACGGTGACCCCATCCTCATAGATGGTCTCGGTCTCGATGTCCAGGTCATCATTCCACATGATGCCATAGGCACCCATGAGATCACCGGAAAGGAAAAGTGCACGATCCTCCAGTGCCCGAAGCTGAGGATACTTATCAAAGAGTGATGCCATGTCATAATGCTTTACCTTCCCATCCTGGAGGGCAACCTCCATGGCTGTGCCGTTCAGAAAACGCATATCAACTGCTTTATGGAACACGCTCTTCACATCCCTGATGATTGTTCCATGCCCATAGCTTAAGACAGAGGAGCTTTAAAGCCTACGGGGGAATCTTTATCCTTATGATACTTGGCTGACAAGAAAAATCCCTCGAAAGCTTTTCAGCTTACGAGGGTGTGCATGGAGCATAGGGGAGTCGAACCCCTGGCCTCTACAATGCGAATGTAGCGCACTACCAACTGTGCCAATGCCCCGCAACAGTCAGGGATTTTAGCACTGTAGGCACAAAATCGCAAGGGGAAAACAGAAACGAATTAAGCAAAAAATGTGGGTTTATGGACAGACTCAGGCGGGGAGCTTCTGTGCTGCTGCCTGATCCAGAAGGAAAATCACGTTATGGTGGGACTGCAGAATGGAGGCCGGAACCCTGGGGGTGATCGGTCCCATGACCGATGCCGCGATGGCTTCTGCCTTGTCACTGCCTGTGGCGATGAGCAGCACTGTTCTGGCTTTCATAATCTGTCCTACGCCCAGGGAGATCGCCTTGCGGGGCACATCGTCTCTGGATGCAAAGAAGCGCGTGTTGGCCTCGATCGTGCTCTCCGTCAGATCGACGACATGGCACTCGGTGGTAAACACGTCCGCGGGTTCATTGAATCCGATGTGCCCGTTCCTGCCGATGCCCAGTATCTGAAGGTCAATGCCGCCTGCCCGGTCGATGGCAGCATCGTATTCCCGGGCGGCAGCGACTAGATCTGCGGCATTTCCGTCAGGCACATGTGTCTCGGAGAGCGGAAGGTTGATGTGGTCAAACAGCTGCTCGTTCATGAAATAACGATAGGAGCAGGGATGGGTGCCGTCCAGTCCCACGTATTCATCCAGATTGAAGGAATGAGCGCGGGAAAAGTCGAGGATTCCATCGCGGTACAGGTGCTGCAGTTCCTGGTAGGTGGGAATGGGGGAGGAACCGGTGGCGAGGCCCAGCACGCTTTCCGGCTTGAGCAGAAGCTGTGATGCGATCAGGGCGGCGGCGGCCCTGCCGATCTGTTCCTTGGTGGAGAAAACAGAAATCTGCATGACATCAGGTCCTTTCGAGATTGTTTCAGCCTGAAAAGAAACACAGGAGCCTGGATATCAGGTGGCAGGGGCCGTGACAGTGACACTCTGGTCCTGCAATTCTTTTTCTGCAATCAGGTCTTCGATGTCTTCCTTCTGCCGCATGAGCTCTTCAATGGACATGGATTCCAGGCTGGTGCCAGGGGTCTTGACGGAAATGCCGTGGCGGCGAAGAAAGGCATCGACTTTTTCTTCGTTGCTCTTGTAGGCACAGAATGCCACCAGGCTGACACCGGTACCGATGAGAATTCCTTTGACGAGCTGGTTGTTGGTGAACATAGAATGATCCTCCTTCAAACATCACTTGAGAAATATGACAGAAAACGGGGTAACCAATGGAAAGTGGAAGTGTTATCTATGACTCATGAAGCCTTTCTTGCGATGGCGTCGAGGCCCGAGCGCAGAAGGCTTCCTGCATAGGCCTGACTGGAGGGCAGGTTTACCTGGTAGAGTGTCACCTGATCGCCGTCCCGATAGACGACCCAGGCACTCTCCCGGGGATCCCTTGGCAGAAGGTGCCGCCCAAAGGTCAGTCCCCAGGCAAGGGCACTGGCCTGCAGCGTTTTCCCGCTGGTGAGGGAATTGAGCAGATACACCACGCTCATCACCTCAGGATCAAAGCTGCCCCTCTGATTGAGTTCCTCCCAGCCGTGCTCTGTGACAGCCGTGAGGGTCGTCAGTATCGACAGCCATTTGGTGAATGTCCCCACCGGCAGAGTCAGTGCATTGACAATGCCGTCTGCCGCAATGGACATGAGGGCCATGACGGCGGCGGGCGTGAGGGAAAAACCTTTTTCCTCCTCGTGCCTGACGTGAATCATCTTCGGCATGGTCTGGGCTGCATACCTTGCGCAGACCTGCTGGAGAAGCTGAAACTCGCTGAGCGCGACAGGGTCATAGGTGATCAGCATGGAACAGATCCTGGGATTCCAGAAAAGCGCTGTGACCCCCGGGATCTCCTGAACGGTCTCCGGTCTGTTCCAGGCGCTCTCGAAGGTCAGGCGGATCCGTCCCTTCATGGAGTGTCGTACTGTGACATGAAGTGCGCCGGCATTGTCGTGCATAGGCATCCGGTCATCCTTTCAGCGTGTTGAGAAGGAAACTCCTGTCAGACATCCCCGTCCGGGCGGAAAAAGAGAAGCCGCAGGGAGTTTCCGACCACCAGAATGGTGGACATGTTGTGCATGGCGGCGCTGGCCAGGACAGAAATATTGCTGGCAGCGCCCAGGATCAGGCCGATGGTGTTGATGGAGATCACCATGGCAAAGTTCTGGTGGACGATGCGCATGGTCCGCCTTGCGAGCTTTCTGAGCATCGGAACGGTCATGGGATCGTCCCGGGAGATCACCACGTCGCTGGTCTCCATGGCGATATCGGTGGAGCCGGAGCCCATGGAGATGCCCACGTCTGCATAGGCAAGGGCCGGGGCATCATTGATGCCGTCGCCGACCATCACGACGGTTTCACCCCTCGTCTGCAGTTTCAGCACAGCCTCCGCCTTGTCCTCCGGAAGCAGCTGCGCCCGGAACCCGTCCGCACCAACCTGCTGTGCCACGAGACGTGCCTGGGGCTCGCTGTCGCCGGTGAGCAGCTCAATGTCGCCGACACCCTCGTATCTGAGCGCGTTGATGGCCCGCCGCACGTTCTCCCGGGGACGATCCTGGGCAGACAGCACGCCGATGATGTTTGTGTCTGCGGACACGTAGCTGAGAATGGATCCATCCTGCGGGGGCAGTGGGAGCGTGGATGTGGCCCCGTTTTCCTGCATGTATCGCAGGTTTCCCACCCGGACCGTCCGTCCGTCCACCTGCGTCTTCGTGCCGCGGCCCACCTCCGTCTCGACCTGGGTGTGGGCAGGTATGGTGAGGTGACGGCGCCTGCCGTAGAGGAGAATGCTCTCTGCCAGGGGATGGGCGCTGGTCTCCTCGGCGGCCATGGCCAGGCGGATGACGTCCTCCTCGGAGAAGGCAGGGTCCAGCACCTGCATGGAGATGATCTCTGGCTTTCCCTCGGTGAGCGTGCCGGTCTTGTCCAGCAGCACCGTGGAGGCGGAGGACATCTGCTCAATGAACGCGCCGCCCTTGATGAGCACGCCCTGGCGCACGGACGTGTTGATCGCCGCCGAGAAGGCTGTGGCCGTGGACAGCTTGATGCCGCACGAATAGTCGATGACCAGCATCTTGAGGGCCCGGACCGGATCCTTTGTGACAAGGTACACGGCGGCAAAGAGGAGATAGTTGAGAGGCACGAGATAATTGGAGAATCGGTCCGCGTACCGCTGGATGGGTGCGCGCTTGAGGGAGGATTCTTCCACCATGCCGACGATCCGGCTTACGACGGTATCATCCCCAAGCTTGAGCGCCTCAACACGGATGACACCGGTCTTTACCACGGTGCCGGCAAACACTTCATCCCCCGCCTGCTTCTGCGCGGGGACGAACTCGCCGGTGATGGCACTCTGGTCCACCACGGCCTCGCCGCTGAGCACCTTTCCATCGACGGCGATCTTTTCTCCGGTGTGGATGACCACGGTATCCCCGCGGGCGAGGTCCTCCACCTTTTTCCGGATCAGCTGCCCGTTTTCCTGCTCCTGCCACACGTTTGTGTCGCCCACCGACAGCATCGAGACGATGGATGAACGGGTCTTTTCGATGGTATAGCTGGTCATCAGCTCGGCCAGGTCGGACAGGGCGAGGATGGTCAGGGCAGAGTTCCCGGCGCCGAGCAGAAGGCTTGCCGCGATGGAGGTGACCGTCAGAAAGTCCGCATTGGGCCGGTGATCATCCAGGATCCCTTCCCAGGCGCTTTTTGCCAGGGGGAAGGAGAGGATGACGGAGGAGATGGCCTGTGGCGTCGTGAAGCGCATGAGACCCACGGGGGAGGGGATTTTCAGCACCGTGTTCCCGAGGAGCGCGGATATGCCGGAGAGAACCAGGCGACGCGCCAGGCGGGAGGTGGTCATGGACGATTCTGACGTATCCTTCTCCTGGCTGTGGCGGACTCGGGTGGCATCCATCGCATAGCGGGCCAGAACCATGTCCACCTCCTCCTGGAGCGCATGCGCATCCAGAAGGCCTGCGTCATAGTGCACGAGGAGGGAGGCGGTCGGGATGGTCAGGCGCACCGAGGTGACGCCGCAGATCCCGCACACGGCCTGGGCGATCTCAAGCCGCTGGGCATACAGGTGCTCAAGGCCCCGCGCTGTCAGGCGCAGGCGGCCGGGCAGGGAGGAGACGATGATGCTTTTCATCCAGGGGACAGACTCCCGCCGCTCGGCGGCGGAGGAAAACAGGGGCGAAAGCAGTGACATATTCAGACTTCTTTCCAATGATCAGGACACGATGATGACCCAATGCAATTCTTGCAAAGGAATCCTGTTTTGAGCGATGTTGCGATCAGGCAGGATCTTCCGGCACCGAGGGCAGATGTGTCTTCAGGCGCGCGCGGAGGGTCGTCACGATCTCGTCCTCCCGCATCAGCTGCAGGGAGGGATCCGAGAGAGACGCGATGCACTCGCCGGTGAGCACGCTCCACCACGAAAGGATCTGCCGCTTTCCCGTGAGGGCAGGATCGTAGAGGATCAGCACGGAGCCGGTCTTCACGTTGCACTCGGCACTTTTCACGCCCGGCAGGATGCACATGGCGTCATCCAGGTAATGCATATAGGGGACGGCCTCCTCGGGGAGAAGGCGGAACATGGAAAACTTCAGCCTCAGCCGCCCGGGCAGGTCACTGGCCACCGATGGCTTCAGCGCGCGGCGAATCAGCGCTTCCACGATGCTCGTCACGCCTTTTCACCGCCCCGCCTTGCGATATTGGACGCCCACCAGAGGAGTGTCGCGGCACCCGGCAGCACGAAGCCCATTCTGGCACCCTGGCGAAGGGCGAGATACAGAAGGGTTCCCGAGGCAGCCGTGCCAAGATCGATCCAGCCGCCGGTGGTGTCCATCACGGCGCGGTCCACGGCGAGGGTGAGGGTATGCAGATGCTCCTGCAAAAGGGGCGTCTGCTTTTTCTGAATCTGCTCGTCGAGCCCCAAAAGCTTCAGGATCGCGCCCTCCAGGACGGCGGCCTCCACCTGATTCGGGTCATACTCCACCAGGAAGGTGCCAAGATACGGGTTCAGCCGGATCTTTTTGATGACCCCCGTCTCGTGCAGCCGGGCGGCGGCCGCGGCGGAGGCAGAAGGGTTTTCCATGGACGAGGGGATATACAGCCGCATGCGTCCCGGCAGGGAGGAGCGGACCTCGCAGATCCCGCGGAAGGAGGGAAGTGCGGGAGACATCCTGGGGCGGGCGGAAGCAGATGCGGAAATCAGACAGCTGCCGGCTGCGACAGCGAGAAAGGCTGCGGTGTTCATAGTTCCTCCATTGTAAAGCGCTGGGCAAACCGGGGTGCCTGAGGCACCGTCTGCCACCAGATTGATCATTGATCATTCATCTTCTGCATCAGATTGCATATCCAGGTCCCACATTTCCTCGGTCTGAATCCCGGGGCCCTGGTAGACAAGGTCGTCTGTGAGCTCTGTGAAGGCCATGACATCCACGATGGGCTGCCCTGCACCAAAGAGGAGCTTTGGACCATCGTCTTCTCTGCAGAAAAGGGCTGAGGAGGGGCCGCCGTCCAGGTCATAGGACCAGACAGGGGCAAAGTGTTCCTTCAGGAATTCTGCGGCTTCCACCACGGTGATGTGCGGGCAGGTCAGGATCTGGTAGCTCCCGTCCGGCAGCAGGGAGAGGATGGTGCGTGTGGCCTTTCGTCTTGCAAAGGTCCAGTCGTAGTTCAGGATGATCTCCCCATGGTCAATCATGGGGCAGCCCTCGTAGAAGGACCAGGTCTGGGCGGGACCGAGGGCTGTGACCTCCTCTGGATCATCACCCACATGCAGATGAAGACCGTCCTGCTGGAGCGTGAGCCCGTAGTATGGGACGTGCCTGAGGCACCGAAGGACCTCACCCTGCGTGACGGTGACAGAGCCCAGGGGCGTGTAGTAGTAATCCGGGCTCTTGCCCGGATAATTGTCCGGAATCTCGGGATAGATGGGGGAGACATAACCGCTCCCGTTGATGATGACCGCCGCCTCGCTGACCTTTGCCGCCAGCTCCTGGGCCGTGGCCAGGCTCTCGTGGAAGGGGGAGGAGGCCTT
Source organism: Clostridia bacterium (assembly GCA_017460395.1). GTDB lineage: Bacteria > Bacillota > Clostridia > Christensenellales > Aristaeellaceae > UBA2943. The sequence goes on from JAFUBA010000228.1 coordinate 11,309, forward strand.
GAGGATCTGCCGGCCCGGGTCCTCCATCCACACGGTGGTCAGGAAGCCCTCGCTCCCGGAGAGGAGGATGGACTCAATCCGGACCCTGAGCGTGGGTGACTCACTGGCATAGACGGTCCCCGTGGACAGAAAGTAGGGCACGGGCGAGGGGGACGGCGTTGCGCTTTCGCAGGATGCGACGGTGAGGAGCAGGGAAAAGAGGAGCACTGAGAGGAGTAGACGGCGGACACACATGGGGCTGCACCTCATTTTGATGGATCAGATGGGCCAAAAGGCACGGGGTGGCCCATGGAGATACGGTCTGGATGCAGGTATTATACCATGTTCGCCCTCTGATCGAAAGTCCGGGTTGTCCCGTCAAACCGTGGAAAACCGGGGGAGGGGCAGGAAAAGAAGACGGCCGGGCAGAAAACAAGGGGAAAATGAAAGGGGCAATGCGCACATGAAGGAGATGCTCTACTTTGAGCGGGCAAAAGACTGGCATGAGGGGATCCCGCTTGGCAACGGGCGGCTCGGCGCCGTGATCTACGGGGGCAATGATCCTGCGGATATGCTTCTCCAGTTCAATGAGGATACCATGTGGACCGGGTTCCCGGAGGTGGAAGCGGAGGGCCTGAAACAGGAGACGGTCCTGCGGGCGACATCCCTTGCGCGGGAGGGGCGATACCGGGCGGCGACGGAGGCACTCGAGGAGGATCTCATGCAGGCCCCGGACGATCAGATGTACATGCCCTTTGGCGAGGTGTGCCTGCACTTCCTGGACCGGCATGATCGCAGGGACACGGTGCGCAGGCTGGACCTTTCACGTGCCGTCTATGAGGAAAGCTTCGGGTCAGGCGGCGCAGCCTTTCGCCTGGAAGCCTTTGTCAGTGCACCTTCAGACCGCTTTCTCTGCCGCCTGCGGGCGGATGCACCATTTTCTCTGCTTCTCTCCTGCACAGGGCCGTATCTCCGGGCGCAGACATGGGACGAGGATGGCGGTAGCTTTTCCGGCCGTCTCCCGGGGCGCTGCGGCTGCACGAAGGGACGGACCGGACGGGAGGAAGGGCTGTATCTGGACCGGGACAGGAGACGGAAGGGCATGGGCTTTGCGGGCCGCCTTGATTGTCTGTGGGAGGGCGGATGTGCGCTTGCGCAGGAAGACGGGATCATCCTGCGGGACATCACGGAGCTCTGTCTCACGATGGATATCCGCACCTCCTATGCGGGCCCGGACGTCTATCCTGACCCGGATGTGTGGCGCCCACAGGCGCGTCTTGAGACGGCAGAGGAGGCGTTTCGGGAGAGATACGGGATACGGGACGGCAGGTGGGATCGGCAGTTTCGGACGATCCTGGATGACCATGTGCGGGACTATCGGGGCTACTTTGACCGCATGAGCTTCGATCTTGGGGAGGACACGCATGCGGGTGAGGATCTGAAGGAGCGGCTCCGGCGTCACATGGCGGGAGAACCCGACACGGGTCTCGTGCCGCTCCTGTTCGACTATGGGCGCTATCTTCTGATCTCCTCCTCCAGGCCCGGCACCCAGGCGCCAAATCTCCAGGGCATCTGGAACCGGGACAGGAGACCGGCGTGGTTCTGCGACTATACGGTGAACATCAACCTTCAGATGAACGACTGGCCCACGGGTGTCTGCGGGCTCCCGGAGCTTTCAGATCCGCTCCTGGCTTTATGCCGTGAGATGCTGGAGCACGGAAGGCGGACGGCGCGGGAGATCTTCTCCCTTCACGGGGCATGCTGCTTTCACAATGTGGACCTGTGGCGAAAGACGGGACCCGCCAACGGCCGGGCTTCCTGGTCCTTCTGGCCCTTCGGGTTTGCCTGGCTGTGCAGGAATCTGGCGGACAGATGGCTCTTTACTCGCGACGGCGCCTACCTAGCGGACATCCGGGAAATCATGGAGGAGAATGTCCGATTTTGCCTGGAACTTCTTCAGAAGACAGAAAACGGCCTGGCGCCAGTCCCGGGAACAAGCCCGGAGAACGTGTTTGTGGACCCGGAGAGCGGCGGGGCGGCCGGTGTGTCCCTGTACACGGAAAACGAGCTTGCGATCATCAGAAATCTCCTGAGAGACTTTGTGGAAATGGGCGAGGCAGGCGCGTGGGACACGGAGCTCATGAAGCGGGCCCGGGAGACCCTTCCGCGCCTCGTGCCCACGCAGGTCGGAGAGGCGGGCCAGATCCTTGAATGGAACGGGGAATTCGAGGAGACGGAAGTCCACCACCGGCACCTTTCTCACCTCTACGAGCTGCACCCGGGCCGAGGCATCGGCCCGGAGGATGAACAGCTCTTTTCTGCTGCCAGGCGGTCCCTCACGCTTCGCGGGGATGAGGGAACCGGCTGGAGCCTTGCCTGGAAGATCTCGATGTGGGCGCGGCTCGAGGACGGGGAGCGGGCAGGGAGCCTGGTGAACCGCTTCTTTCGCATGCTGGATCCGGCCACAGGCGAGGGAGGGCCTGGCGGCGGCGTGTACCCGAACCTCCTGTGTGCGCACCCGCCCTTTCAGATTGACGGCAACTTCGGATTCACCGCAGGCATTGCGGAGATGCTCCTTCAGAGCCACCGGGGTGAGATCGTGGTGCTGCCGGCGGTGCCGGACACGTGGAGATGCGGGCATGTGCGGGGACTCAGGACCCGCATGGGGCTCCTGGTGGACATTGCCTGGGAGGAAGACGATGTAAGCGTCAAGATCACAAATCCTGGAGACAGGTGCGTGGACACGCGTCTTCGCCTCGGTGAAGGTCATGGACAGAGCATCTCCGTGGAGGCGGGGGACAGTCTCCTGCTCCGCTTCCGGCGGTAGAACTTTAACGCGAAAGAAAAAAAGGACACCGGCTGGTGTCCTTTTGACTCAGAATCTGCCGTGTCCTCCCATAGGGCCATGAGGGCCGCCCATCGGCCTGCCCATGGGGCCGCGGGGACCGTGATGCGGTCCGTCTGGTCCGTGCATGGGCCCATGCATGCCCCCGAAGAGGCCGCCCATGGGATGGCGGAAGGAGGAGAAGAAGGGGAAGAATCCGCCTCCGAAAAGGCGGGAGCCCCTGGAAAAGAAAAGGGAGATCAGCAGGATACCAATGATCAGCGCCAGCATGTGCGGCACCTCCTTTTGATGTTGATTGACCGGCCCGTTTCCCCGGGCACGGTGACAGGATACAGGGGGCGCGTGTGCACCGGATGAAGGCCATGTGAAAGCTGAGGGAAAAGTGAAACCAGGCAACCCCCTGGCGTCTTTACTTCTCACAGCGCTTTCTTTATAATCCAGCTATCTCCCAAAAAGGGCGGGCGCGCCTGCGGCCGCCGGGAAAACCTGAAGAATCTGACAATGCGAACGGAGGATGACCATGCCGGATGTAAAGAGACCGCTGGACTATGCAAAGCAGGCCTGTGATACCCTCATGCGGAAATTTGCCCCCGAGGATCTCCCGCCCAAGGGAAGATTCCACTATCATCAGGGTGTGTTTCTCTCGGGCATGGAGAAGACCTGGGAGCTGTGCCACGATGACCGCTACATCGAGTATATCAAGGCCTACATCGATTCCCTGGTGGACGAGGAGGGCCATGTGAACGGCCACAACCCCGAATCCATGGATGACATTCAGCCGGGTGTGCTGCTCTATCCCCTCTATGACCGCTACGGCGATGAGAAGTACCGCAAGGCGGCGCAGTATCTGACGGACCTGATCGTGGATTTCCGCAGGTCTCCCGAGGGCGGCTTCTGGCACAAGGACATCCGTCCCAACCAGATGTGGCTGGACGGCCTGTACATGGGCGGCCCCATCGCTGCCATGTATGGCAGGTATTTCAACCGCCCCCTCTGCTTTGAGGTCTGTGCCTTCCAGGCGCTGCTCATGGAGGAGAAGACGAAGGACCCGAAGACCGGGCTCCTCTACCATGCCTATGATCAGTCCAGGGAGATCGACTGGTGCGACAAGGAGACCGGAAAATCCCCCGAGTTCTGGGGCAGGGCCATCGGCTGGGTGCCGCTGGCCATCCTGGAAGAGCTGGACTACATGCCGGAGGACTTTGCCAGGCGCAATGACCTCATCCGGATGACCACAGATCTGTTAAAGGCGCTGATCCCCTTCCAGGATCCTGAAACGGGGCTGTGGTACCAGGTGGTCAACCGCGTGGATGATCCGCGCAACTGGCTGGAAACCTCCTGCTCGTGCCTGTTCGTGGGCTCCATCTGCAAGGCGGTGCGCAAGGGTCACCTGGATCCCGCCTACCTGCAGTTTGCCCGCAAAGGCTACGAGGGCATCATCTCCCGCCTCAAGTTTGACGGGGAGGATGTGCTGGTGGACGGCGTATGCATCGGCACAGGCGTGGGCGACTATGAGCATTATCTGGCAAGACCGACTTCCGTCAACGATCTGCATGGCATGGGTGCATTCATCCTGATGTGCCAGGAAGCAGAGCAGGTGCTGTAACCGATCGGCCCCGAGGGGCCGATTTTTTTGAGGAATTGGCAGAGATGCCGGAAATATGGGGTAACAGACATTTCATGGAACAGGGTATTGATCAAAAAGAACACAGGCGGGCCTCTCTGGCACTGGTGCTCACCACCGTGCTGTGGGGGCTCGGCTTTATCGCGGTACAGCGCTCCATTCAGGCGGGGATCCCTTCGCTGTGGATCCTGGCGGCCCGTTTTCTGTGCGCCTCCGTCCTGATCTTTGGCATCTTTCATCGGAAGATCCTGGGTGCGACAAAACAGGCACTGATCCACGGGAGCATCGCCGGCGTCATGCTGTTTTTTGGCTTCCTTCTCCAGACGGAGGGGCAGGGGAGGACGACGGTGGCGTCCACCGCCTTTCTCACCTCCACCAATGTTCTGATGGTCCCCTTCTTCGTCTGGCTCATGATGGGCCGCCGGCCGAGGGCGTCCATGTTCCTTCTGTGTCTTGTGACCATGGTGGGTGTGGTGCTCATCAGCATGGAGGATTCCCTGGAGGTGCAGATGAACCTGGGCGACTGGATGGTGCTGCTCAGCGCCATGATGTTTGCCATGCACATCGCCTACCTGGACTTTGGCTGCTCGAGGGATGATCCCGTGCAGACGGCCTTTTTCCAGATGCTCGTCTGCGGGCTGATCTCCCTCCTTCTGGCCCTCCTTCGGGGAGAGCAGATTACGGGGGACGCGCTCAGGGCGGGTGTGTGGCCGGTTCTGTACCTTGGCATTTTTTCCAGCGGTGTCTGCTATCTTCTTCAGACCTGGGGCCAGACCAGGGTCAGCGCACCGGAGGCGGGAATCCTCTTGTGCCTGGAGGGCGTGTTCGGAAGCCTCTTCTCCTGGCTTTTTGGGATGGAGCAGTTCCGCTGGACGGCAGGGCTTGGCGGCCTGCTGGTCACGGCCTCCGTCATGCTGTCCCAGCGGCCGGAGAAGAAGTCCGAGTGAAGCATCTTTTGAGTTTATGATGGAAAGAAGGGACAGACCGTGCCGATGGATGGCCTGATGGCCGGTTTTATTGCGGAAGAACTGAATGAAAAGCTGCAGGGCGGAAGGGTCGACAAGGTAACTCAGCCGGAGAAGGACACGGTGATTCTCACCATCCGTGCCGGCAATGAGAACCGATCGCTGCTTCTGTGCGCATCCCCCGCCAACCCGCGCTGCCACCTGACCGTGCAGCGCTTCACCAATCCCCTCGAGCCGCCGGTATTCTGCATGATGCTGCGAAAGCAGATCATGGGCGGCAGGGTGGTGTCGGTAAGTCAGGTCATGGGGGACAGGATCATCTACGTGGACCTGGACTGTGTGGATGAGATGGGTGACCATGTCATCCGGCGCCTGATCCTGGAAATCATGGGGCGGCACTCCAATCTCCTTTTGGTGTCGGGGGAAGGAAGGATCATCGAGGCCGTGCGCCACGTGGGACCGGACATGAACCGGGTGCGGCAGATCCAGCCGGGACTCAGCTATGTATCTCCTCCGCCCCAGGACAAGCTCCAGCTCCATGAATGCACGCAGGCATCTCTGATGGCACGCCTGCCCGCGCAGGGCGATGTGCCGCTGGCAAAGGCCCTTCAGAATTCCGTCATGGGCCTTTCGATGCAGACGGCAGAGGAGCTGGCCCTGAGAGTACTGGAGCGGGGGGCCGACCGGACGGATGCGTGGGAGGATGTGACGGCGCGGCTTCAGGATCTCCTCTCCCGCCTTCACCAGATGGCTTTCCCCTGCATCTGGCGGGATGAGGACGGCAGCATCCGCGAGGTGACGCCCTTTCCCTATCTCTCCCTGCCCTGGACACGGGAGGAGTGCCGGAGCCTCTCTGAGGCGATGGAGCAGTACTTTGGCGGCAGGGATGCAAAGGACCGGCTCTCGCAGAAGAGCGCGTCCATGGTCCGCATGCTGAAGGGACAGATCGAGCGGTGTGAAAAGAAGCTGGCCCTTCAGGAGGAGGAACTGGCCGGTGCCCAGAAGATGGACGAGTACCGCGTGATGGGGGATGTCATCAACGCGAACCTCTATCAGATCAAAAAGGGTATGCGGGAAGTGGAACTGTATAACTTCTACGATGAGGCGGGTGCCACCATCCGCATTCCCCTCGATGACCGCCTGACGCCTGCCCAGAACGCGCAGAAGTACTTCAAGCGCTACCAGAAGGCACGCAATGCCAGGAAGACGGCCGCGGAGCAGAAGGATCTGACACTCAGGGAGCTGGACTTCCTGGAGAGCATGCTGCTGGACATCGGCAAGTGCGTGGATGAGAGCGAGCTGGAGGAGATCCGCGGGGAGCTGGTGAAGGCCGGGTATGCAAAGAAGAATACCAACCGCCGCCAGATGCGCAGCCTCCCCAAGAGTAAACCCTATCTCTACCGTTCTTCCGACGGGATCGAGATTGCGGTGGGGAAGAACGCGGTGCAGAACGAGCGCCTGACCCAGTCTGCGGCCCCGGAGGAAACCTGGCTCCACGCAAAGGACATGCCGGGGAGCCACGTGATCATCCATTGCACGGGGGAGGTACCGCAGAGGACGCTGCTTGAAGCGGCGCAGCTGGCTGCCTGGTATTCAAAGGGACAGAGATCCTCCCAGGTGCCCATCGACTACACCCTCCGCCGGTACGTGAAAAAGCCCGGGGGGAGCCCCACAGGCTTTGTGATCTATACCCATCAGCATACGCTGTACATGACGGTGTCGGAGCAGGACATTCGAAAGATTGAGCTCCTGAGTGCATGAAAAAGCCGCAGCCAGAGGCTGCGGCTTTCAATAATTCAGATCGTTCCGAAGGTGACGTACTGCTGGAAGGTGGGCGGCACCTTTTTGGCGCTCTTTTCCTCCAGCATGATCATGGACTGGTCCCCGCGGCTCACGACATGGCACACGGCGGTCAGGGCGATGAAGACGTTCTCGTCCGGGGGATACTCTCCCCTGCAGAACCAGCCGCAGACCTGGACGTCGTTGGCGCAGCAGGTCATGGCATAGCGCCCGAACAGATAATACCCGTCCGGCACGTCGGCGTTGGGGAAAGGTTGACCCACCAGGCGCACGGTCCGCCCGTCGTAGCGGTCCGGATGGTCCATGGAATCCATGTAGAAGATGCCGTACTGGTCCTCCGGGATCGTGATGATGTCCGCCTTCATATCATAGGGCAGATCCTCATCGGTGACGCCGTCATCGGTGGAGCCGTCCGGCGCCTCAAAGAGAATGTTGCAGGTGGGATTGAGCACGCGCAGCTGGCGGCGCCACACGGGCTTTTCGAAGTCCGGGGTGCAGCGGTTGATGAGAATCAGATCCGCTTCCTTCAGCGGCTCACTCATCTGCTTGCGCATGTTGGTCATATAGTTGGCCATAGTGGTGGCATCCACCAGGCCGATCACCTGCACCAGCTCCCAGGCAGGGGGAAACTTGCACTTGAACAGGGCATCCATGCCCCACATGCTGTTGTACTCGATCAGGACACAGGAGGGGGTATACTTGCGGACGATCTCGCGCAGACGGCCTGAGTTCAGCTCCTCGGGCCCGTCGAGGTAGCAGACCTCGGCGTTGTGCTTTCTGAGCTGCTTTTCATCATACTCCGTCTCCCCCTCCTCACAGCACAGGACCAGGACCTTTCTCGAGTCCGTGAAATCCTGGTCCATGAGCATGGAGGTGACCATCGTGGTCTTTCCGCTTTCCAGAAAGCCGGTCACGATGTAAACCGGAACATAGGGTAGTTCACTCATAGTCTGAACAGCTCCCGAAGTGCCTTTTCATTGATGTCGGCGCCGATCACGCACAGACGGCCGGTGTAATCTGCCTCGGCATCGCGCATGTCGGTTTCACCGGGCACATAGTCAAACTGGTACCAGGCGCCGTCCGGCGTCTGCAGGACACCCTTGGCCCTGAGAATGCGGCCGTACTCTTCCTCGTCGGAGAGCTGGGAGAGGATGGTCTGCAGCTCGTCCTTTGCATAGCGCTGCGCGGTCTCCACGCCGATGTTCTGGAAGATTTCGTCCGCGTCGTGCTCGCCGGGCTTGGGGTGATGGTGATGAGGATGCTCGTGACCATCATGATGATGGTGATGGTCGTGCTCATCCTCATCGTGGTCATGCTCA
>JAFUBA010000229.1 GCA_017460395.1 Clostridia bacterium
AGAATTGCCCGAGGGGCGCGGCAGATTGTATCCCATCTTCCTTGAAATCACAATGAAAAACGGAAGAAATGGCCATGCGGTGTTCCCCAACAGCATGAAAACAAGTATAATCCCTTTGCTGAACATGAATCCTGTGCCGGTATTGCGCGGGATCGCAGCGCATAATTAAGACATCATGAGAAAGGAATTTCATTGACGATGCAGACCGGAAAGAACGTTGGCAAGAAGTGCAAGACCCATTATCGCGGCACATTCAATGATGGGACCCAGTTCGATTCATCCTACGACCGGGGAGAACCACTGGAGTTCATCTGCGGCGCCGGACAGATGATCAAAGGCTTTGATGCCGCTGTGGCGGACATGGACGTAGGTCAGGTGATCGATATCCATCTGATGCCCTCCGAGGCATATGGAGAAAAGGATCCTGCGGCCATGCTCACGGTGGAAAAGCAGCAGATGCCCGGCACTGAGCACCTGTCTGTGGGTCAGCGGGTCTATCTGCAGGACCAATTTGGCAGGCCCGTGCCGGTGACGGTGGCAGAGGTGACAGAGAAGACCATCACCTTCGATGCCAACCATGAGATGGCGGGAAAGGAACTGAACTTCCGCATTGAACTGGTGGAAGTCGCGGACGCCTAAACAGAATTCCGTTCAATTCGCGATCACGGCTGCATCCGTGATCGCGAATTGAGCAAAAGATCGCGAGGAAACGCAGATGGAAAAGACGTATTATGCAGGCAACCGCAGCCGGATGTATGAGCAGATGCAGGATCATGCCATGCTGGTTATGTTTTCCGGCAGGGAAGTCCGAAAGACCAACGATGAGTTCTATCCCTTCTTTGCAGACCGCAACTTTGTGTATCTGACCGGGATTGAGCAGAAGGAGTCCGTGCTTCTGGCTGTCAAGGAAGATGGGAAGGTAAAGGAGACGCTGTTTCTTCTGCCCAAGGACGCCATGGCCGAGCGATGGACGGGAAGACGGCTGAGCGCGGAGGAAGCAGAGGCGATCTCCGGCATCTCGGACATAAGGCCTGCAGATACCTTTGACACTGCAGTGCACACGATCCTTGCCGGCGGGCACTACTCTACCAGGGTGCAGCACCTGGACAGGGTATACCTTGATCTGTACCGGGCAGACACAACCGATCGTGAGACGCCCGTCCATGGTTTCCTCAGGAAGTGCCAGACAGACTACGCGTTTCTCACGCTTGGCAATGCCAATGAGATCCTGCGTAAGCTTCGCCTGATCAAGCAGCCCTGCGAGATTGCGGCCACGAGGAAGGCGGAGACCATCACCCGCGACGGTATTCTCGCCTGTATGCGTGCAGCGCGTGACGGCATCTGGGAGTACCAGCTGAAGGCCAGATTCGATGAGGCACTGGCCATGCACAGCCCGGACGGCCCGGGCTTTCCGTCCATAATCTCCGGGGGCAGCAATAATTTCTGCATTCACTATTACTGCTACCGGGGGCAGGTCCATAACGGGGACATGATCCTCAACGATGTTGGCGCCCATTGGGATCACATGATTACCGATGTCTCCAGATCCTATCCATGCTCCGGACATTTTACGGATCGCCAGAAGCTGCTCTATGAGTGCGCCCTGGCTACCTCCAATCATATGTTTGAGACCGTGCGTCCCGGGATGCGGATGGACGACGTGGACAGAACCATCCGGCAGTATAACGCCGAGATGCTGAAGGCTGCCGGTGTGATCCGCAGCACGGATGAGATTGGTACCTACATGTGGCACGGCGGTGCACATCACATCGGGTATGATGTCCATGATGCCGTGGCAAGGCCGGAGATCATCGGACCAAACATGATGTTCTGCATCGATGTGGGTATCTACCATGAGGCATGGGGGATTGGGTTCCGTCTGGAGGACAACTGTCTTGTGACGGAGGATGGCTGTGAAAACCTGAGCGCGATCATTCCCAGAACGGTGGAAGATATCGAAGCAGCGATGCGGTCATAATGTCAGATGGTACCTGGAGTGGAATTTCAGGCCTGCGACATTCGAAGGACTCGATGAAGAGATAGGAAGGAGATGTCCGGAGTGGATATCAGCATGGTTCGGACCATGATGGAGAAGATTCATGGGCAGATGGCGAGCGTCATCATCGGCAAGGACCGAGAGATTGATCTGATTCTTGCATCTGTGCTGGCGGGCGGCCACGTGCTTCTTGAGGACGTGCCGGGCACGGGGAAGACAACCCTGGCAAAGGCACTGGCACACAGTGTGGACGGGGCGTTTGCCAGGATTCAGTTTACTCCGGATCTCCTTCCATCGGACGTGACCGGCACCTCCATCTATCGACAGGACGAAGGTGTCTTTCGGTTTGTGAAGGGCCCGGTCTTCTGCCATGTGCTCCTTGCGGATGAGATCAACCGTGCGACACCCAGAACCCAGAGTGCGCTTCTGGAGTGCATGGAGGAACACCAGGTCACAGAGGGCGGTGTGACCTATCCGCTGGAGGCGCCGTTTCTGGTGATCGCCACGGAGAATCCTGTGGAAACGCAGGGCACATTCCCTCTGCCGGAGGCTCAGCTGGACCGCTTCCTGATTCAACTGTCCCTCGGTTATCCCTCCGAAGGAGAAACGGTGCGCATGCTCCGGCGCTTTCAGACAGGGGACGTGCTCGGGAAAGTGCAGGCTGTGGCTGCGTCTCGTGAGCTGGTGGAAGCTGCGGATTTTGTGAAAGAGTGCCATATCGGCGATGAGCTCCTTCAGTATATTGCAAGGCTCTGCGAAGCGCTCCGTGATCCCGAGAAAGTACGCCTCGGTCCCTCACCCAGAGCTGCCCTGGCCCTGATGCGCATGAGCCAGGCGTGGGCGGTCATGCAGGGGCGGGACTATGTCATCCCGGATGATGTGAAGCTGCTGGCAGGCCCTGTCCTTGCGCACCGGATTCTGATGCGGGGCATGGCGGGAAAGAAGCAGAAGGATGAGTTCCTTCAGGAAGTGCTGCGGACGCTGCAGGTGCCGACAGAGGAGAGAGCATGAATATCCTGGTGATCCTGATCCTCTTTTTTCTGCTTGCCTTCCTCTATGGGCTGCTGCTTCGCCATATCGCGCTCAGGGGCCTTGTGCTGCACAGGAAGTTTTCGGTATCCACGGCCTATGCCGGGGAGACGGCCGAGATGGTTGAAACGGTCATCAATGACCGGCCGCTCGTGATCCCCTGGCTGCGGGTGGAAAGCAAGATCAGCCCGGATCTGCGCTTTGGAAAGCGGGATGATCTGGAAGTGGTGGGTGACATGTATCACCGAAGCCTGTTTACGGTGATGCCATATCAGCGGATCGTTCGGCGACACAGGGTAAAGTTTCTCCGGCGTGGGGTATATAATGTCGGGAGTGCTGCACTGACAGCAGGTGATATCACGGGCATGTTCCAGGAAACAAGGGAACAGCAGCTGGATATGCACGTGACGGTCTATCCCCATCTGCTGGATGAGCGTGAGCTTCCGCCGCCGGTTCTTGAGATGACCGGCGAATGGACACGGCAGCGGCAGCTGCTGGACGATCCCTTTCTGGTCAGGGGTATCCGGGAATATCGAGCCGGGGACCGGGTGAGGGACATTCACTGGGCTGCGACAGCGAGAACCGGACAGATGCAGGTGATGATGCACGAGTATGCTGCCATGAACCGGGTGATGGTGCTGCTCAATTCCCAGCTCAGAGCCGACCAGTGGGAAAACCTCATGGACTATGAGCAGATGGAAATCGAGCATCTGATCTCTCTAACGGCCACGGTCTGCATGCATGCACTCAGGGCAGGCATGGAGGTCGGCTTTGCCGGGAATCTGCCGCTGACAGGCGCAGATGCAAGGATCAGCGCGGAAATCCCGCCCATGAGCGGCAGCGCGCAGGAAGAGCATCTCCTGGATACCATGGCGCACCTGAAGATACAGAGAACCGTACGCTTCCCGACATTTCTTGAGTCATTTGTCCCGCCGGAAAATGCGCGCATCGTGCTGGTGACGCATTATCTGGATGAGGAGATCCGTCTGTGGATACGGGACAAAAGAAGCAGAGGAATTACGGTCCAGGTCATCGGGGAGGCGGAGGTATGAAACGAATCTGGGACAGATGCAAGACCTCCCTGCTCATTCATCTGAGCTTTTTTCCGGTACTCTCAGTGCTGGTGTGCATCAATCTTCCTGACCTGGCCTGGCAGATGGTATTTCTGCATCTGATCTGCTGCCTGCTCTCTCTTGGTATATCCCAGATCGGAAAGGGAAAACTTCGAAGCAGCTTATTTATCGTTCTATGCTTTGCGATCACTGGCTTTTCCACATACATCTTTTTTCCACAGGAAGAGTGGATCGCCCCGGTCCTGATAACAGTATTTCTGAATATATGCATATGGCTGTGCATGCATGCGTGTTCGGGCACCATGAAGATCCAGACGAGGTTTGTCATATCGACACTCGGACTCGTCGCATATGCCCTTGAACAGGTTCTCCTGTTTCAGTCGCAGCGCTCGGTCATGCTGAAGGATCTGCCGATCCTGCTCGTGCCGATTCAGGTGTATTTTCTCCTTGATGCCCTTCTGGTGCTGCTTTTCAGCAACCAGGAAGCCCTTGAAGGGGCAAACATCGGACTCAGAAGAATTCCGGAGCACATCTTCGCGATCAACCGACTTCTGAGCGTGATGTTGCTTCTTGTGACGATTGTTCTTTCGTTCATCCCGCAGATTGGGGACGCTTTGTACAGACTGTATTCCCTTGTGAAGCGCGGCATCGTTACTCTTGTAGAATTTCTATCAAGATTCCTGCCGGAAATGGGACAGCAGGGCGGTGGAGGCGGCGGTGCAGGGGAGATGATGATGGGCGCCGAGGAGACACAGGAGCCAAGTCTTCTGTGGACGATCCTGGAAAAGGTATTCATGGTGCT
>JAFUBA010000230.1 GCA_017460395.1 Clostridia bacterium
AGCCCGTGTCCAGGCAGCTCAGTGCAAACCCCAAGGCCGAGATCTGCGCCTTTGAGGGCGGCAAGTGGCTGCGGGTTGCCGGTGAGCTCATCAACGACGACAACCGCGACGTCAAGGTGGCCATGCTGGAGAAGATGCCGAGCCTGAAGGGCATGTACAGCCCCGACGATGACAACATGCAGATGCTGTATCTGCGCAATGCGACCGCAACCTTCTCTTCCTTCACGGAAGCACCCGAGACAATCACATTCTGAGACATCCGGCAGGTGGAGTATGAGCGAAACTTTTGACATTCAGGCCTATATGACCCATGGCGTCGAGCGGGTCGTCAAGGACGCCGTCCGTGCCACCCTCAAGAATCCCCGCGAGAGTGCCTACATGGCCAAGTTTGCCCTTGCCAGCAAGGCTGCCTCCGCCAAGCGGGCGCGCGCCGAGGCACAGGGTGAACACATCCCGCCCTTCCTGATTGCCAGCATCACCAGTCAGTGCAACCTGCACTGCGCCGGCTGCTATTCCAGGTGCAATCATGCCACCGTGGACGCCGAGCCGGTGCGTCAGCTCACAGGCGAGGAATGGCTGAAGATCTTCCGGGAAGCAGACGATCTTGGCGTCAGCTTCATCCTTCTGGCGGGCGGCGAGCCCATGCTGCGCCGGGACATTATCGAAGCGGCCGGAACCATGCAGAACATTCTGTTCCCCGTATTCACCAACGGCACCTTCATCGATGAGCGCTATCTGAATCTCTTCGACCGCTGCCGGAACCTGCTGCCCATCATGAGCATTGAAGGAGAGCAGGGGATCACCGATGCAAGGCGCGGAGAAGGTGTCTACGAGCAGCTGATTCACAACATGGATGAGTTCAAGAAGCGCGGGCTGATCTATGGTGCCTCCGTCACCGTGACCACAGAGAACCTGCACGAGGTCACCTCCGACAGTTTCCTTCAGAAGCTCTCAGACCGCGGCTGTAAGGCCGTCATCTTCGTGGAGTTTGTGCCCGTGACGGACGACAGCCGTGAACTGGCTCCCGGTGACGAGGAGCGTGCCATTCTGAAGAACGCCGTAGCCCGTCTTCGTGAAGAGCATCCCGAGATGGTCTACATTTCCTTCCCAGGCGATGAAAAGAGCTCCGGCGGCTGCGTGGCAGCCGGCCGCGGTTTCTTCCACATTAACTCTCATGGTGGTGCAGAGCCCTGTCCCTTCTCTCCGTATTCTGACATCAACGTGCGGGATACCTCGCTGCGGGATGCCATGAACAGCCGTCTGTTCCGGGAACTTCGCGACGGAGGCTATCTCCTGGAAGACCATCCCGGCGGCTGCACGCTGTATGAGCGCCGCAGTGACGTGGAAAGAATTCTGGCATCTGAGCACGCATGACACGATGCCATGGAAGACCTGCGAAACAACATCATTGAAGCACAAGGCAGGGGAAGAGCCATTTCCGGCTCTTTCCCTGTTTTTCGTATGCGTGGTTTTTCATACAGTTGGTCTCACCTTGTGAGCGCTGTCCGGGGATGATCCGGCGCAGGGCAGGGGAGGATGCCCGTCATGATCACATTTCCTGGGCAATGATATGCATTGTCCCTTCGGAAGACAGGCTTGAGGCAACTATATTTTTATCTAGATTATATATCTTGTTTATTTTATATAAATTAGCTTCTAAGTGTAGTGATATTGTTGTTTTGACTGTGCATGCAATGGAGATGTATTGCATTCTTCGTATTCGAACTCCTTGTATTTTTCTGCTTTTCGGGCATTTCAACCTATTTTGCTATTTTATCTATCTATATTATTTTATTTATATGTATATCAATTTAAGGTTCTCCTCTTCCTCGCAACATCGTCAATCATCCAGATTTCGAGTATCCTTTTCCTCATCGATCAGCCTCTTACGCACATTGCCGTCACGTTTGTGCCGCCAGAAATTCCCTGGGCGTTATCCCATAATAATTTTTGAATGACTTGTAAAAATTGCTGTGGTCACTGTATCCGATCATGGTTGATATCTCCTCAATGGGAAGGCTTGTCTTCCGAAGCAGGATTGTCGCCCTTTCCATCCTTTTCTCTAGCAGGATCTGTGAAAAGGTTTTGCCGGTTTCCTTGTGAAGCAGGGAGGAGATATAGGAAGGATGGTACGAAAAAGTCCTGCCAATGTCGGCCAGGGACACCTTCTCCATATGGCTGGTCATGTAACGAACAATTTCCTCCGGCAGCGTTTTTTTCGTCAGCACCGCGTTTTCCATACGGTAGCGGCGGGCGATATGCAGGAGCAGCGTCAGCAGCATAGACTTCAGGATCGCCTGGGTGTCATCCGTGCGGTTGGCATACTCAACCACCATCATCTCCAGCAGCTTCCTCACAGGATGACGGGCGTCAAAGGACAGGTGTATAAACTCATCGGAGAACCGATCCTTTTGGGGCTCCAGGAAAAACCGAAACAGATCGGCATCCGCGGACAGCACATGCAGATACTCCCGGAAAAAGGCCTCCCTGCGAATCAACAGTCCGATGATGCTGATGTCCGTGTCGCTTTGTCCCCGCAGCGCATAGCCGCCGTATGGCTGGCTGATGTAGCACTCGTTTTCCCTGATGGTGATCTGGTTGTCAAATCGTGCGCTGAGTGCATTGTAGCTTTCCCTATAGGCGTAGTTGATAAAGAAAAAATCCTGGCGGTGAAATGGCTCATGAATCTGTTTCCCTTGAAAGACACAGACCAGGATATCTTCTTCCGGCGCACCCGGGAAATAGGATGTAACATCTCCTTCATCGTTACCCGGAATCTGATGGAACGTCAGGTCAAGGCTGTGAAACGCTGCACTCAGCTTATTGATCGCAATCTGCACAATGGAGTCCATGCGGGTCACGCTCCCTTCATCTTTCATCTCTATATGTTCAGATGTGAAGATTTGCCACAAATTATATCATATTTTGCTACTGCGCCCATGCAGTGATCCCTCTATAATTCTCCCGTAAACACAATCAACACTTTCAGGAGGGATTTCCCATGAAAAAGCTTGCCAGAAATACCGTGTTGTGCCTGCAGCCGGTGCCTCAGACCATCGTTTCCTGTCGTGATAAGGAAGGCCACAACAACGCCCTGGTAGTGGGCTTCACCGCCAACGTCAGCCTGGATCCTGTGATGGTGATGGTCGGTATCGTACCCACCCGGCATTCCCACCATATGGTGAAGGAAACCGGCGGCTTTGTGATCAATCTGCCCAAAAAAAGTTTCCGGAAGGAATATGACTATCTGGGTTCCCGCTCCGGCAGAGACGAGGACAAGTTCACCGCGCTGAACCTCCAATGGACAGAGGCCAGTTTTGTGGATGCTCCGATTCTCACCGACTGTCCCGTCAGCATCGAGTGCAGCGTGGTGGAGAGCACCCGGCCCGGTTCCCACGAACTGTTCATCGGCAAGGTGGAAGCCGTCCATGTGGACGAAGAATATCTGGATGACAGAGGAAACATCCTGTGGGACAAAATGGATTTGCTGTAAAAGGGATGGGCCGTGCCTGGGTATGTCTGAAGATTTGCAGGGTGTCGATTTCCTGATCACCCGGATCGGGCAATCTGCAGATGAGTCTTTTCAGCACATGTTCGCCAGCTGAAACAGGGCGCTGGCGAGACGAACCTTTGCAAAGGTCTGAAGTCATCATATGAGGAGCGATACTATGAGCATTGATCCGTCTTCCATGCCCAGGCTGGGCTTTGGTCTGATGCGTTTACCCGAACAGAATGGTATCATCAACCTGGATCATGTCTGCCGGATGGTGGATGCCTATATGCAGGCGGGCATGAACTATTTTGACACCGCCTATGTCTATCATGGCGGCCATTCTGAAGAGATGATCAAGGAGGCCCTGGTCAAACGTTACCCCAGAGACAGCTTCATCGTTGCCACCAAGCTGCCCGCCTGGTGCCTGAATTCCGAGGGCGATCGTGATCGGATCTTTAAGGAGCAGCTGGAGCGCTGCGGGCTGGATTTCTTTGACTATTATCTTCTTCATTCCGTGGAGGACGGCAGCAATGGAGACACATACGACCGGCTGAACTGCTGGGAATGGGCCATGCAGAAGAAGGCGGAAGGCAAAATCCGGCATTTTGGCTTTTCCTTCCACGGCAGTCCAGAGTACCTGGAAAAAACACTGGACGCCCATCCGGAAGCAGAATTTGTACAGATTCAGCTGAACTATGCCGACTGGGAGAACCCCGTGGTTCGCTCCGGAAAACTGTACAAAATTCTTCATGCGCGGAATATCCCCATGATCATCATGGAGCCCATCAAGGGCGGAACGCTGGCCAGGCTGCCACTGGAGCTCGAAGCAAAATACAAGGCAGTGCAGCCCGAAAAAACCATCGCTTCCTGGGCACTCCGGTTTGTAGGCTCCCTGCCTGGCGTGATGACCATTTTGTCCGGCATGAGCGCCGAAGAACAGATGCAGGATAACATTCACACCTTCACCCATTTTGAACCCTTGACCGACCAGGAACAGGCACTGGTCGAAGAAGTAAAGACCATCATGCTGAACGTACCGCAGATCGGCTGTACAGCCTGCAGATACTGCACCGACGGCTGTCCCATGAAGATTTCTATCCCGGATGTGTTCCGTGCCATCAATACCATGGATCTGTATCATGAGGAATTTAGGCCCAAGAGCTTCTATGGCGCTGTGATCAGCCAGGGGCATGGACGCGCTGCGGACTGTATTGCCTGCGGACAATGCGAAGGCGTATGTCCCCAACATCTGCCCATCATTGAGCTCCTGAAGAGCGCTGCTGCCCGGCTGGATGTGTAAGGAGGGTTTCTTTATGACTGAACTGGAAAAACTGGAAGCTGGACTGGAGTACTCTTTCTGGGACAAGGAAGTCAATGCCCGGAAGCAGCACGCCATGGTGGAAACGGCAAAGCTGAACGCCATTGATCCACAGGATGAGGACGCAATCGCCGCACAGCTAAAGAGATTGTTTGGTTCCTGTGGAGACGATCCCTGGACAGGCCCCGGCTTCAACTGTGATTACGGGCTGAATATCCATGTAGGGGACCGGTTCCTGGCAAATTACAACGTGACCATTCTGGACATTGCCCCGGTGCATATCGGGAACGACTGCATGATCGGCCCCGGCACCTGTATCATCACCGTCAATCATCCTCTGTCTCCGAAAGGGCGGCGCAATCACCTTGGCATCGCCAAATCCATCACCATCGGCAACGATGTGTGGATCGGGGCCAACTGCACCATTCTTCCCGGCGTCACCATCGGCAACAATGTTGTAGTAGCTGCCGGAGCTGTGGTCACCCATGATGTGCCGGACAACTGCGTTGTTGGGGGTGTACCCGCAAAGATCATCAAAGAAATCGCAAATGATGTGGAGGAGTAGTCCTGTTGCTCATCCTTTGGGCCAACCATGATGTAAATGCTCCGTTTCACGTGAAACAACAGGTCCTCGTGAAACTTTCACCTTTCCATACAAAGAAAACCAGGAGATCAGACCGATGGCTGATCTCCTGATTTTCTTTGTATGGAGCAGATCCAGTCTTACACCTGGAACTGGTTTCGCAGATCGTCGAACATTTTCAGCTGTTTCTGATGCGAGGCCACATAATCCTCCAGCGCACGAATCACCACATCTGTCGTGGTCAGACCTGCCAGGTTGGCAATCTTTCGCACATCCGACATCATGGAAACCGGCACCTTGTAGTTTGCCTGTTCCACCTATTCGGCGCGTTCCTTCTTCTTGCGGCCGCGCTTGCCCTTGACCTTGACGGGTTCCTTCGGCTCCTCCGCCACAGGTGTCACAGGAGCAGGTTTCGGATCAGACTTTTTCTCCTCTAGCTTTTCCTGTTTCTTTGCGGCACCTGCCTTTGCCTTCACCGGTGCCTTCTTTGCGGGCACTTCCTCCACGGGTGCTTCCTGTGCCGGCTCTTCCGCTGCATGTTCCTCTGCGGCTACGTCCTCCTCGAGATCGTTGAGAAGAAAACCGAATGCTGCTTCCTTGTCCTTCTGACTCTTTGTCTTAGCCATTGCTGATGACCTCCAGATATTCTTTGACAAACGCCTTGTAATCCTCGGCGGCTGTGCTGCTCGGGAACATGTCAAACAGGCTCTCACGATAGGCCTGGGCTTCCTGGACCTTGACCGTGCTCCGAATCTTTGTCTCAAAGATCGGTGCATGGATGATCTCGCTCATGGATGTGGCCATCTCCATCATGGTGCTGGAGATATTGGTTCTGGAAGTGAACTGGGTAAACAGGATCCCCCGGATACAGATGTCGGGATTCGTCTTCTTCTTGATCTCCCGGATCAGATCATAGATCTGCTTGATCCCGGAGAGGGCAAGTATTTCCGCCTTGGCAGGGATGATCAGGTCATTGGTCGCGGCAAAGGCATTGACCGTCAAAAGTCCCATGGAGGGCGGCGTATCAATCACAACGTAATCATAGCGATCGCTGATCTTCTCCAGCGCCAGCTTCAGCAGGCGATTGCGGTTTTTCTCCGGGAATGTTTTGTCTGCCGAGGACATCAGGATGCTGCCCGGCACAATGTCAAACTGCTCCAGCTCCCGGATGGCCTCAGGAAACTCTGCCTCTCCCACCATCACCTGGTAGATCCTCGGCAGGTCATCCTCCGGCACCTTGCTGATCAGTGTGACATTCATCTGAGGGTCCATGTCAATGACCAGCACCCGATGTCCAAGACTTTTGAGCACTGCGGCAAAACAATAGGTCGAAGTTGTTTTTGCCACCCCGCCCTTCTGGTTAGAAAACGTGACAACACGCATTGATACTTTTTCCATCCTTGATCTTTTCAATACTTTCACACAGGCAAAGCACAGACTTCCGGAATGCTCCGGCATCTGCCGTCTGGAATCAATCATATATGACGACACGCCCTGCGCCGCGCCTATGGCGTTTTCATTGTAGCGTTTCTTTGCATTCAGGTCAATCTCTATTTTATCTATATGATTTATTTTGAAAAGCATTTATCTGTTTATTCGCCCAGACACATCCATTTCACTATTTCATATATATTATATATTTAAAATATTCATACACAGCCCGATATGCCTTGCATGCTTTATTCTCTTTGCCTTCCAGGGAAGTTGCCTTTCAGCTTCACCGCTCTATGCTGTCATTGTATATTTTAAATATATTGACTATTTTATATATTCCAATCCACGCTTGTGCACTTTCATGTTGCTATGCTGGGCTTGTGTTTCTATTTCGTATATTTTACATATCTGATTTATTTTATATTCTTCATCTTCCTTTTCGTCTCTTCAGAGCTCTTTCTGAATCATCTATCACTTATAGAAAAATCCTATATGTTCATATAAGGATTTCGTATTGGACAGCCTATCACATATAGGATAAACTGATACCATCATCTTGAAAGGGAGGCAGACTGAAATGACCTGCTGTTGTACGATCTTCCGTTCCACCTGTTGTCTGCTTTCCTGTTGTATCTGTACCTGCCGTCTTTTCGGCCACATGTGCCGCATGCATCTCGGAATGATGTGATGCCAGGATTTCACGTGCTGTGAATCCGGGCATCTGTCCGGGATGCTTTTTTTGTACCTATTTTCTCAGATCGCCCAGACCCTCGCTGGGGTACATCGATCGAACAAAGTATCAGCATGAGGAGAAGAAGAAACATGTGGAATCATCCTGACAGCATCTGCGTTCACGGAAGCGAAACACCGGCCTACTCTGACGGGATCCGTTCCCTTTCATTTCCTATTTATCAGACAGCCAGTTTTGCCCACGATCTGGTCGGCCATAATCAGTTCAACTATACGCGTCAGGATAATCCGACACGGCTGAGGCTGGAGGAAACCGTGGCAGCTCTGGAAGACGGTGCCGACGCCATTGCCTTCTCCTCCGGGATGGCGGCCATCGCAGCTGTCTTTGAACTCTTCAGCCCGGGAGATCACATTGTATGCAGTGAGGATCTCTACGGCGGCGTCACAAGACTTCTGCGGAACGTCTCCTCCAAAAACGGTCTTCTCATCGACTTTGTCGACGCAACGGAGCCGAATCGTATTTCCGAGGCTATCCGCAGCAACACCAAGGCCATCTATCTGGAGACACCCAGCAATCCCATGATGCAGATCATCGACCTGCGCGCAGCCTCAGCCATTGCCAGGTCCTGCGGTGCTCTCCTGATTGTCGATAACACCTTCATGTCGCCCGTCTTTCAGAAGCCCTTTCACCTTGGCGCAGACATCGTGGTCCACAGCGGGACGAAATATCTCTCCGGCCACAACGACACCATCAGCGGATTTGTTGTGACTTCCACGAAGGAAATGGGGGAGAAGATTCACCTGATTTCCAAGACCACAGGAGGCGCCCTCGCACCCTTTGATTCATGGCTTGTGCTGCGCGGGCTCAAGACCCTGTGCCTTCGCATGCAGCGTTCTCAGGAAAACGCCATCGCCCTGTCTCAGTCCCTGCAGCATATGCCGCATGTGACCCGCGTTTACTATCCGGGGCTGGAGGATCACCCGGGGCACGAGATACAGAAAAGCCAGGCGACAGGTTTTGGAAGCATGCTGTCCTTTCGGGTGGACAGCCGGGAACGGGCCGTGCACGTTCTGCAGCACGTCAGCATGATCATTTTTGCCGAAAGCCTCGGCGGCACGGAGAGCCTGATCACCTATCCGCTGACACAGACACATGCAGACGTACCGGACGACACCCGCCGGCGCCTTGGCATTGACGAAACCCTTCTCAGACTGTCTGTCGGCATTGAAAACATCGCGGACCTTGAAGCAGATCTGCGACAGGTTCTGGAGGAAAAGCTATGACGAATTTCGATACCATCATCGACCGCAGGGGAACAGCCTGCCTGAAGTACGATTTCGCAAAAGAGCGCGGTCATGCAGAGGATGCACTGCCTCTGTGGGTGGCTGACATGGATTTTTCTGCGCCTGCACAGGTGCTCAGCGAACTGTCCCGCCGGGTACAGCACGGCGTGTTTGGCTACACCGATGTCAAAGAGGATTACGCAGACGCCTGCGTGCAATGGTTCCGGAATTCGTTTGACTGGGCACCGGACCCGTCCTGGCTGACGGTGACGCCTGGGGTTGTGTTTGCTCTGGCCATGTCTGTCCGCGCGTTTTCCGATCCCGGCGACGGCGTCATGCTCATGTCCCCCGTGTACTATCCCTTCTATGATGTCATCCGGGATAATCATCGCCGCATCGTCGACTGTCCCCTTCTTGAAACGGACGGACATTACGAGATCGACTTTGCCCTGATGGAACGGCTTCTGAGATTCGAGCAGCCCAAAGTATTCCTCCTGTGCTCACCGCACAACCCCGTGGGCAGAGTCTGGACAGAGGAGGAGCTCTCCCAGCTCGGAGAGCTCTGCCGGAAGTATCATGTCACCGTCATTTCAGATGAGATTCACTGTGACTTTGCCCTCCCCGGTCATCCGCACACACCCTTCCTCAAGGCAGATCCTGCCTCCGAAAACAATTCCATCATCTGCACATCCGCATCCAAAACCTTCAATCTGGCCGGGCTGCAGTGTTCCAACATCTGGATCTCATCACAGACACTTCGCGAGAAGTTCCGCCACGAGATTGCGGCCTGTGGCTATTCTCAGCCCAACCTCATGGGGCTTGTCGCGACAAAATCGGCCTATGAGACCGGATACGAATGGCACCAGGAAAACTGGGCCTACATGCAGGAAAATCTCCTGCTTTTCAGGGAATACCTGGCATTTCGTCTCCCCATGCTCCGACTCATCGAGCCAGAGGGGACCTACTTTGCATGGGTCGACTGCAGCGGCCTTCAGCTTTCAGATCTGGAGCTGACTGAATTTATTTCCAGCGATGCGAACCTCTGGCTGGACGGTGGCGGCATCTTTGGCGGACGGTATGGACAGTACCAGCGCTTCACGCTGTCCTCCCCGCGTCAGATCATCCTCCAGGCCCTTGATCAGTTGTATGCAGCCGTCCAGAAGCGATTCGGCGGAGCCTCCATCCAGGGCAGCGAGGAACTCCTCGTCCCCGCTGTATAGACAGGTGCGATATTGACCAATCGGCTATAGATTTTCCCTATTGATCGATAAAGCTATTATGTATTAGACACATCCCTCCATCTGGTTTATGATCATATGCGTACCCCCTGATACACGGATTGCAAAATCATGTGTCAGATGGGATGCACTTCCAGATTCACCTATTTTGCAGAAAAGGAGATCGATCGCATGGCACGCGCTTTTTCCGGCATGAACCGTTGTCAGATGTGCTGCGCACAGGGCTGTATGTGCGCCTGTTTGCCATGCGATTACGGTCTGCCGGAATAGGTATTTTGTATACCTGTCATCTCAGGGCGGTCCGTAATGACCGTCTTTTTTTGTACCCAGTCGGGGGTGCTCAGGTACCTCAGGTACCGGAAAGGAGTTCCGTCTATGAGAACCACGCATCACGGATACGCGAAGGATCGAATGTATCACAGGATTTGAGAGAAGAATTGACGGAGGAGATGCAAGAAAGGAGTCATCCATGGAAATCTATCGCGTGACCGAATCTTCGCCATCATGGCAGAAGATCGCATACGACTACATCCGAGTGGACGCTTTCGTGGTCGGACAGGGCATCCCGGTGGAGCGCGAATTTGAAGGCGATGCGCCTGAAAGTCAGCTGCAGGCCCTGGTGCTGGTGGAAGATCACAAGCCGGTGGCAGGACTGAGGATCGTCTATCCTGAAGGGAAGTTTGCTCAGATCCAGCGGGTTGCCACCGTCCGGGACAGACAGCGCTCCGGGTATGGC
>JAFUBA010000231.1 GCA_017460395.1 Clostridia bacterium
CAGGGTCTGTTCCACGAGGCACCGGTACAAGGGCTTCTCATCTTCACTGATATCGATCTCGTTCATGGCATATTCCACATCATGGTTCTTTTGCATGATGGAGATCAAGATTTCCACTCTGGTATTCTGCGCAGCTTCCATCACGACTTCCTGTACCAGTTGATCTATGTATTCATCCATCGCGCTTCAGCCTTTCTGCTCTGTCTTCATGTACAGGGATACATCCATGGCCAGAGGGTATTCGTCAGATCATCCGGCGGCATGCCCCTTCAGGGTCTGTTCCACGAGGCGCCGGTACAAGGGCTGCTCATCTTCCCGGATACCAATCTCGTTCATTGCATATTCCACATCATGGTCCTTTTGTATGATGGAGATCAGACATTCCACTTTGGCATTCTGCACAGCATCATGTGCAGCGTCATGCGCTGCTTTCTGTGCGGCTTCCAGTGCAGCTTCCTGTATCAGTTGATCGATGTAATCATCCATAATGTGTCAGCCTTCCTCTGTTTTCTATAAAGCGCACCCGTAACAACAGGGTGCCCTGTTGCATATCGTCAGGATCATTAACCACACAAGACTTGACCGTGTCAGCTCATGCATTTCAGCATGGACATGATGGATACACCATCATCACAGGGCACCTTGGAGTACGTAAACTTGTGGTTCAACGATGACCATGGCTTTGCCCGTATGAAAGACAGCCCTCGGTGGATGAATACCCGTTCCCCAAAGGATTCGATTCAGATCTTTGTGAAAAACAGGAACACCCTATGCGTGCAGGAGGATCCGGAAACAGACGAATTTTCCGAATCGATATGACTCGTGTACGCTTTTTCTCATGCAACGAAGGCATGAGGAACATCTCCTGTGGCTATATAGTAGTAGAAGTGATCGTGTTCTGCAAGATCGGAGCGAAGGGTACAGATCCGGACGGCAGGTGAAGGAAGCGGGGAGGAGGCCCGGCAGCGGATGCGGGCGTGACGGAAACCGGGGATTCAGATCGTCCACGGTGTCTTGCATGCGACACGTGTTTGAGATATAAAAGGAGGCAGAGATATTCAGACGGGCGAAGGCGAACAGGGAAGGCGAAAGAGGGAAAAGTATGCTGTCAATCGCGATCGTCGAGGATTCCCCCAAAGATCGGAATGCGCTGGAACGTCACATTCAGCGGTACCAGAAGGAGACACAGCAGGAGATCCAGCTGAACAGCTTTGACCAGGCCGAAATCTTCCTGGACAGATACCGGGCCGTGTGGGATGTGGTCTTTATGGACATCAAGCTGCCCGGCATGGACGGCATGACGGCGGCCGGGAAACTCAGAAAGCTGGACAGTGAGGTGGCCCTGATCTTTGTTACGGACATGCGGCAGTATGCCCTTGGGGGCTATAAGGTGGGTGCACTGGACTACTTTATCAAGCCGGTAGAGTACTATGACGTGAAGCTGCGTCTGGACCGGATTTCCTTCATGAAGGAGATGCGGCTGCCGTCCGTGGTCATCCACATGCCGGGAGCGGGCGACCTGGCCCTGTCATCCCAGGACATCTACTATGTCGAGGTGATGGACAAGGAGCTGACCTACCATACCACGAAAGGAAACTTTCAGAGCAGGAGCACGGGACTGAGAAAGCTGGAGGAGAGCCTGGAACCCCACGGCTTTTGCAGGTGTTCATCAAGCTACCTCGTGAACATGAAGTGGTGCCGGGAGCTGCGGGACACAGAGGTGGTGGTGGCAGGGGACGTGCTGCCGCTGTCAAGAGGCATGAAGACCAGGTTTGTCACGAGGCTGTCCGATCAGCTGATGCGGTCCTTCGGGGACACGGGGCATTGATGGATCCCCTGATCTTTATGACAGACGCGATTTGGAGGGAAGAGACGTGATGTTTTCGACAGACCGTTTCTGGGGCACGATCAGCTACGTTCTGGCAGCCTTTTGCGGGATGCTGCTGGTGGGCTGCCGGCTGCCGAAGCGGGAGCATTTTTTTCTGCGGGCCGTGCTTTCATGCATTGGGATATGTATTTTGAGGTATATTGTCCTGGTCTATGGCTTTGAGCAGATGCACTTTCGCAATGAATTTCTTCGTCTTTTGGGCCTTTCCACCGGGAATCTTCTGGTGGTGGGACTGTGTTTTCTGTCCCTGGGGGTGTGCTTTCGGGCCAATGTGTGGGCGATGCTGTTCTGCTCGACGGCCGGCTACAGCCTGCAGTACATCAGCAGGAAAATCTATGACCTTCTGGCCCTGGCACTTCCTTCGCTGTCAAAGCCCATGGAGACGCTATTGGTGCTCCTGATCACAGCTCTCATCTATATACCCGTCTGGCTTTTCTACTTCCGAAAGGCCAACTATGTGGGCATGTTCCAGAAGCACAAGCTGCAGATCGTGATTGCCGTGATCTTTGTGATCTTCACTATCTACATCAACATGTTTGCCGATACGGCCAGCAGAAATGTGGAGGATCCGAGGATCAGAATGTACCAGCACATATACGCCACGGCCATGGTGCTGGCGGTCTTCATCATGGAGTGCAGCATCCTGGCGGAGAAGAACCTTCGCAGCGAGCGGGACGAGCTGAAGCGGATGATCGAGCAGCAGAGGGAAAACTACCTGCAGGAGAAAAAGAACATTGATCTTGTGAACATTCGCTGCCACGATATCCGGCACCAGCTGCGGGAGATGAAGGACGGCATCGATCCTGAAGCCATGCAGCGGATCACGGATGCCATCGACATCTACGATTCCAGGATGGAGACCGGGAACGAGGCCATCTCAGTGGTGCTGGCAAAGTACAGCCTGTACTGCGCAAAGCACCATATCCGGCTCAGCTGTCTTGTGGACGGGGAGAAGCTGAACTTCATCCCGGCACACGAGCTGTATGCCCTGTTTGGCAATGCCGTGGAAAATGCCATCCATGCGGTGCGGCAGCTGGAGAAGGAAAAGCGGGTCATCAGCATCACAGAAAAGACCGTGGGGAACCTGATGACCTTGAGCTTCGTGAACTACTTCAGCGGTGAGTTGGACTTTGAGGACGGCCTTCCCACCAACCGGGAGGAGAACCATGGCTTTGGTGTCAAGAGCATCCAGATGATTGCCCAGGAGTACGGCGGGCGCATGAGCGTACAGACCAGGGGCGACATGTTCATCCTGAACATTTTCTTCCCACTGCCACTTTCGGCAGGAAACTGACCAGTTTCGGCAATTCTATAGAATTCGGTTCGGACCCCCGATATGATGATGCTGCAAAGAGCCATTTGCGGCATCATTTTTTATGGAGGTAGCAGTATGAACCGAAGCGTCAATGCAGCGAAAAAGCTTCTGAGCCTGGTTTTGAGCCTTGCCCTGATGCTTTCCGCAGTGCCTTCCCTTGCCCTTGAGGAAGGGGAGATCCCGGTCCTTGGAAGCCAGAGCGGCTTTCAGGGCAATGAGAGCAAATTCTATCTCGACTACACCACTCTGGAGGAGGAGCAGGAGGAGGCAGAGGAGCTGGCCATCCTGATCGCATCCGAGGGCGATGTACTTCTGAAAAATGCAGACGGTGCCCTGCCCCTGGGCAAGGACGTCAAGCGTGTGTCCCTCTTTGGCACGGCGTCCTACGACCTGGTCCACAGCGGCGGCGGATCCGGTGCCGGCAAGATTAATGCCAACGACGTGCCCTTCAAGACGCTGACGGCGAGCCTTGAGAGCGCTGGTCTGAAGCTGAACCCCGCGCTGGTCAATCTCTATGCCAGCTACGGCGGTGCAGACCATGAGATGCCCGTGTCGGCCTACACCAGGACCGTGACATCCACCTACAAGAGCTACAGCGATGCGGCCATCGTGACCTTCTCCCGTGTGGGCTCCGAGGACGCAGACCTGGCCAGCCACGATGCTGCAGGCCACAGCGACCCGAATGATCATGAGCTGATGCTGCAGGACAACGAGAAGGCCCTGATTGCCCACGTCAAGCAGTATTTTGACCGGGTCATCGTCCTGATCAACTCGTCCAACATCATGCAGATCCCGGAGCTGGCGGAGGAAAAGACCGCAGAGAACCTGGGCGTGGATGCCATATTGTGGATCGGCGGCCCCGGCAACAGCGGTGCCATGGCCATCGGCCAGCTGCTGACCGGCGAGGTGAACCCCTCCGGCCGCACCACCGACACCTGGGAGAAGGACTTCTCCAAGGGTCCCGTCTGGACCAACTTCGGCACCCAGAGTCAGAACTTTGATGAAGACGGCAACCGGATGGATGCCAGCATCTACGATGAGGAAGGCAACGACACAGGTTACCGGACCATCGAATACCGCGAGGGCATCTACCTGGGCTATCGCTTCTACGAGACCCTGTTTGCGGATGCAGCAGAGGGCGAGAAGGAAGCAGCCTACGAGAACGTCCTGTTCCCCTTCGGCTACGGCCTGAGCTACACCACCTTTGAGTGGGCCCTTTCAGAGGACATCGAGGAGCAGGCTGCCATCGAGAAGGCAAACCAGACCGTGACCGTGAAGGTGAAGGTCACCAACACCGGCGACCAGGCCGGCAAGGACGTGGTGGAAATCTTCTCCAATCCCCCCTACACGAGGGGCGGTATCGAGAAGTCCGCGGCCAACCTGGTGGGCTTTGCGAAGACCAAGCTGCTGGAGCCCGGCGAGAGCGAGATCGTGACCGTCACCTTCGCAGCCCAGGACCTTGCATCCTTTGACTGGGATGACAGAAACGGCAATGGCTTCAATGGGTATGAGCTGGAAAAGGGCGACTACATCATCACGGCCAACCGCGATGCACACACCCCCGTCCTGAGCGTGACGAGGACCATTGCGGACACGATCCTGTGCGATACCGACCTTGAGACCGGCGAGAAGATCGAGCCCGTGTTCCTTGATGACTACACCACCGTGACCGACGGGTATCTTGACAACGTCATTACCCGTGCAGACGGCCTGACCATCCCCGTGCCCAACAGCAAAGAGGACCGTACCTATGATGAGGGCACCATTGCATGGCTGGACAGCCAGGAGAACTACCAGGTCTACCAGGACAGCGAGGACGACCCGTGGTACGTAAGCGAGGTCCCGGACACCTGGACGCAGGCAGAAGCGCATCCTGAGGACTTCTCCGATGTGACCATCAGGCTGGCCGACATGGCGGATACCTATTTCAGCGATCCCACCGTGGAAAACGGCGTGGCCGTCGCGGCGACCG
>JAFUBA010000232.1 GCA_017460395.1 Clostridia bacterium
GTCCTGTGGATGGGTGCCTGCAGCGGGAGCCTCACCTGCATCGCGGGCGTTTTACACAATTCCCTCAGATACGGGAACACCGAGATTCTCGAGCGAGGCTACGGCATCCCGCTGAGGGATCTGATGCAGTTTGCCGAAAGCACCTATCCGTCCCTTCCGCCCGACAGAGCGGCGGTGCACTGTGTGGACATCTTGATGTTCAAGCTGGAGGGCCAGCTGATCCTGCGAAACCCTGATTTTCAGATGGAGGACCGGCTGCTTCTGGATAAGATCAACCGGGCAGACCGGACGGTGACCATCGATGAGACCGCATGGAAGCTGCGGGACCTTCCCCTCACCACGGTCGATCCTGAGGCCCCATACCAGCTCACGGAGGGCGAGGAGCGCGTGATGCTCGCCCTCCGCCACGCCTTCACCCACTCCCTGCGCCTTCGGGAGCACATCGCCTTCCTTCTCCGTCGCGGCTCCATGTACCGCTGCTATAACGGAAACCTGCTCTTCCACGGCTGCATCCCGCTGAATCAAGACGGGACGCTCCTCGTAAAAACGCTTCACGGCACGCCCTACACAGGCAGGCAGCTGTTTGACGTGTGCGACCAGATCGCAAGGCGTGCGTTCTACACGGGCGATGTGGAAGATTTGGACTTCATGTGGTACCTCTGGTGCGGTACGGATTCTCCGGTCTGCGGCCGGCAGATCCGCACCTTTGCCCGCGTGATGATCGAGGATGAGCGCGCCTGGCATGAGCCGCGAAACCCCTACTACGACTGGTACAACCAGGAGGAGACCTGCAGAGCCCTGCTGCATGAGTTCGGCCTTGACGATCCGCAATCCAGGATCATCAACGGGCACACCCCCATCCGCGTCACCCACGGTGAGAGTCCCCTGAAGGCCGGCGGAAAACTGGTGGTCATCGACGGCGGCTTCTGCCGGGCCTACCAGAAGACCACCGGCATCGCCGGCTATACGCTCATCGCCAACAGCCATGGCATGCGCCTGATGTCCCACCAGCCCTTCACCAGCCTTCAGGATGCCAGAGAGAGCGGACGGGATATCCACTCCCAGTCCTTTGCCTTCGCATCCTATCCGGAGCGCCAATACGTGCATGACACCGATCACGGAAAGGTGCTCCAGGAGCGCCTGTGTGACCTCATGCAGCTGTTGGATGCATGCAGAAAGGGCACCATTCATCTCCAGATGGCATAATGTAAGGCCCGCAGAAAAGATCTGCGGGCCCTTGTCATACAATTGCAACAGATCCGGTATCCCCGCTGACCAGGACGCGGTCCCCGTCCCGGATCAGCTTTGTGGCATTGCCCGTGGCCAGGACAGCCGGAATCCCGTACTCCCTCGCGACGATCGCGGCATGGCTGAGCGTGCCTCCGGTATCCACCACCACACCGCCTGCCAGCGTGAACAGCGGTGTCCACTCCGGATCTGTGAGCGGACACACCAGGATGTCCCCTTTTTCCAGCTTCCAGAACTCCTCCGGTCCACGGATGACACAGGCCTTCCCGGCAGCCTCCCCGCGGCTCCCCTGCACGCCCTGTATGCTCCGGTTCTGTTCTCCTTTTGCATTGCCGGTCTCCAGAAGGGAAGCTATGCTCTTTGCCCAGTACGCTTCCGCGACGCCGCGCCTGTCCTGCCGCATGCGGATCTTCTGCTCCGCTTCCTCGGTCATGTGCCCTGCACGAAGCACGGAAAACAGCTCGTCCGCAAACAGATACTGAAGGTCTTCCGGGCTCCTGTGCAGCGCTTGGCCGGCATCTCGCAGCAGACGCCTGCACTGTGCAAATGCCCGCTCCCACAGATACTGCGTTTCCTCCCGCACCACGTGGTCGTGCCGCACATACCGGACCTCATCTTCAAACTTCCTGTATTGCTTCTCCCGAGTGATCGACCTCACCCGCTGCATGAGCTCCTGAAAGCGTCTTTCTCCCCCTGAGCGCTCCATCTTCTTGGCATCGCTCCGCAGGAGTGTCCGGAGGGTATGCAGGAATCGGTCCGGATCCTCCCGCCAGCTCCTGGACGCAAAGCAGTAGCAGTTGAGATCCAGCCAGTCACCATATGTTTCCAGAAATGCCTGAAACGCTTTTCTCAGGCGCGGACTTCTCTCCACGATGGTCGCGTAGCTTTCCTCCATGACCAGTGTCCGCTCCTCCTCGCATGCCCGGATGCTGTCTGAGAGCGCCGCCATATCGCGGTTCATGTCAGATGTCACATAGGAGAGGCCCTCCAGAAGATCGAAGGCGCTGGCGGACGGATCTGCCTTTTTGAGTACCCGTTCGAGTCGCCGGTTCAGCAATACCTGGGGGAATACGGCATAGCGGAAGCGGGCATAGGCTGTCCGCTCGATCAGGCGAAGCATCTCCTCCAGTGACTTTCCGATCTCGCGCGGCCCCTCGGGGCTTTTTTTCTCCATGGCCTCCAGAAGACCGCGGCATGCCGTAATCTCCTTCTCTGATATCTCCTCATTGAAGGGGCCGTTCAGCATCTTGCGAAGGATCCCGGGCAAATGGACAATGCGGCGCGTGATGCGCAGGCTGTCCCTTGCATGGAAGGAGGATATCCCCTCTTCATCGATCCGGATCATCTCACCCATCTCGATGCCGGCCTCGGACAGGAGCGTTTCCTTCTGTCTTCCCACGGCATCGCCGAAACTGTAGTCCAGGGGAAGATAGGGGCGGGGGACCTTCTCGAGATTGAACAGCACATTCTCCCGCATGCGCCCCGTCGCAGGACCCGGAATCGGAAGACCCGTGAGATCCGGTGTCTTCTCCTCCACGGTCGTGATGGCCCTTGCCTGAAGAAGGTAGATGTTCCCCTGCCGGATCGCCCATTCCACATCCATGGGCCTGCCATAGTATGCTTCGATCCGAAGGCCCTGGGCCACAAGCTCCCGGGCCTCATCCTCTGTCAGGGTATCGCTCGACCGAAGCGCCTGGGGCGTCTCTTCGATCCTTGTGCCCTCGTCCCCGTACACCACCCGGACTTCCTTGGTGCCAGGCGTCCTGCGTCTGATCTCCCCGCTTCTGGTGCAGACATACTCGTCCGGCGTCACGAGGCCCGACACCACCGCCTCGCCAAGGCCCCAGGAGGCATTAATGAGCACTTCATCCTCGCCGCCCGCAGGGGACCTGGTAAACATGACCCCCGCCTTCTCGCTCTCAATCATCTCCTGCAGCACCACGGCCATCCGGACGCTCATGCTGTCATATCCGCGTGCCTTCCGATACGCGGCAGCCCTGTCTCCCCAAAGAGAGGCATAGCAGGCAAGGATGCTCCTTTGCAGCTGCTCCTCACCTGCGACATTCAGAAACGTTTCCTGCTGGCCTGCAAAGCTTGCATCCGACAGGTCCTCCGCCGTGGCAGAACTGCGAACCGCAAGTCGGGTCCCGCCGGCAAGCCTTTCATAGAACTGCCGGAGCTCGGCCTCCACCGCCTCCGGAAGACTGCCTTCGAGCATCCTCCCCCGGATGTCAGACGGCTGCATCCCCTCCTCCAGCATACGCCCAGGATCGAGATGGTTTTCCCGAAGAAATAGCTCATACGCTCCGCTTGTCAGCACCGCCCCAGGCGGCACCTGCAGCCCGGCCTGAAACATCTCCCCAAGGTTTGCTCCCTTTCCCCCGGCGATATCCACATCCTGTTTCCCGATTACCTCAAACCCCAGTATGTATCTCATTCTGCCGTCTCCCGTCCTCTGCTTTCTGCCCCTGTCACCTGCACATACCTTCTGATCCCCGATGTGCACAGGTCCTCAAATGTCTCCCGCCAGTAAAGATCGTCCATCAGGGCTGCGTGGGCCAGAAGCACGGCCCCTGCGCGAAGGAGATTTTCAAAGCCCTGAAAGTCAATCTCCACCTGCCATCCGGCCGCCGCCCAGTACCGCTGCATCTTTTCCAGGTACTGCCGGTACATCTCGCCCACCTGATGCCTCGTGTCGGTCCCTTTTTCCTCAAACAGCGCCATCACATCGCTGAAATGCTGATCAAAGGCCCGGTTATCCCTCAGATGCAGACCTTCCCTGATGAGCATCCGGGTAAGATACCCTGTCGGATCTGCCAGCGACTCTTCCTTTCTTTCAAGGTACATTTGGAGCTTTTCCCCGATGCGGAACACCAGAAGGTCCGTG
Organism: Clostridia bacterium; assembly: GCA_017460395.1. Lineage (GTDB taxonomy): Bacteria > Bacillota > Clostridia > Christensenellales > Aristaeellaceae > UBA2943. The sequence goes on from JAFUBA010000232.1 coordinate 4,136, forward strand.
ATGAAGGCATCCTTGTCCGCATAGAAGGTGTAAAACCCGCCCTGGGCAATCCCTGCAGCCCCGGTCACCTCCCGCACGGATACGCCTCTGATGCCCTTCTCTGAAAAGAGCCTGAGTCCGCACCTTCGAAGCTTCTCCTGTACCGCCATGCGCTCCTCTTCTGTAAACGCCCGGCCCATCCAGTCACCCCCAGGTGTGTTCTGTGAACATTTTATTAAAATGTTCACAGATAAAGCATACAGGACACGGCGCATCAAGTCAATGAGCTTCTGCCCTTTCTTGAATATGCCTGTCCATGCGCTCTTGCTTTTGCCTTTTCCTCCGTTGTAGTATACTCGCAGGCAACAGAAGATACGCCCTCATTTCCTGTGGCGCCTTTCTTTGAATCAGGAGGTTTCCATGGCCAAGATCAAAACTGTGTATGCGTGCACCGTCTGCGGCGCCCAGTCCAGCAAGTGGCTGGGCCGCTGCCCCAGCTGCGGTGCCTGGAATACGATGGAAGAAACCCTTTCAGAGCCCGCTGCCGAGAAGGCAGCGCCTGCCAAGGCCATCCGGCAGCGCCCCGGCACCGGCTCCCCTGCCGTTCTCCTCAGGGACATCCCCGAGGATGCTACGGTCCGGACAAAGACCGGGATCTCGGAGCTGGACCGTGTGCTGGGCGGAGGCATTGTGGAGGGCGGTCTCATGCTGCTGGGCGGCGATCCCGGCATCGGAAAGTCCACGCTGCTCATTCAGGTCTGCAGCCACCTCTCCCAGGCCGGTCTCCGGGTGCTGTACGTATCCGGCGAGGAATCCGCCCGTCAGATCAAGCTGCGTGCAGCCCGCCTCGGCATTGAGGGGAAGAACCTCTACATTCTTGCAGAGAACGCCATGGACCAGGTGGAAATCCGCATGCGGGAAGTGCAGCCCCAGGTCATGATCATCGACTCCATCCAGACCATGTACCGGGCCGAGATGGTCTCCGCCCCAGGTTCGGTCAGCCAGATCCGGGAGTGCACATCCCTCCTCATGCGCCTGGCCAAGGAGAGCGGCACAGCCATCTTCCTGGTGGGCCATGTCACCAAGGAAGGCGCCATCGCAGGCCCGAGAATGCTCGAGCACATGGTGGACGTGGTGCTCTATTTTGAGGGTGATCAGCAGCAGCACTACCGCCTCCTGCGGGCCGTCAAGAATCGATACGGTTCCGTCAACGAGCTGGGCGTCTTCCAGATGACCGACAAGGGCATGGAGGTGGTGCCAAACCCCTCCGAGCAGCTGCTCTCCCACCGTGCCAAGGGCGTTTCCGGCTCCGTGGTCTTCTGCGGCCTGGAGGGGTCACGGCCGATCCTGTGCGACGTACAGGCCCTGTGTGCTCAGACCTACTACGGAACACCCCGCAGAACCGTGAACGGCGCAGAGCCCGGCAGGATCGCACTGCTCCTGGCGGTCCTTGAAAAGCGTGCCGGGCAGAAGACCTTCAACCAGGACGTGTATATCAATGTGGCCGGCGGTCTGGAGCTGTCAGAGCCGGCGGCCGACCTTGCCCTGTGCGTCGCCATCGCCTCCTCCCTCAAGGACCAGGCGGTCGGCAATGACGTGGCGGTGGTGGGCGAGGTGGGCCTGGCCGGCGAGGTCCGTGCCATCTCCCAGTGTGAGCGCCGAATCGCAGAATGTCAGCGGCTGGGCCTCAACACCGTCATCCTGCCCCGGGAGAACCTTCGCCGCGTGAAGGCGCCGGAGGGCATGAAGCTCCTCGGCGTGGACACCGTCATGCAGGCGCTCAGCGTCATTTTCTGAGTCTTCCAGGAGGAACAAGATGGAACCAAATCATCGAATGCACTCGGTGGAGACCGTGCTGCGTGTCCTTCTGACCATGCTCGGTGTCGGCGTCGGGGCCGCTCTTGCCGCCGGCATCCTGCATCTGATCAACACCTTCCATGCGGATCTGGAGATGCCGCTCGTGGAATCCATTCTGGCCTACCTTGGACTGTGTGTGCTCTTCGGGCTGATCGCCTTCGCCTTTTCCTACCGTCTCGCCACACTGCTCCTGGGTCTGTTTGACCGTATTTACCGCTATTTCCTCTCCCTGCCCCCGCGCCAGCTGATCTCCGCCATCGTGGGACTCATTGCAGGGCTCCTGGTGGCTGTGCTGCTCGGTTTCACCCTCCGCTTCATGGGCAGCAGCATGTTCACCACCGCCGCCTCATCCATCCTGACCATCAGTCTTGGCGCCTTCGGATACTCCATCGGGCGGGCGAGGGGGGACGATATCCTGTCCATGCTCTCTCCCCCTGCCACGCCGCAAAGGAAGATTCTGCCCCTGACGCACCGCAGCATCCGCCGGGCATCCAAAAAGCGGGCACGGATCGCCGCACCGCGCCTTTTGGATCCATCCTCCCTCATCGATGGCCGGCTGCTTTCCCTCTACCGCGCCGGCTTTCTGGACGGGGAGCTCATCGTGCCGCAGTTTGTGGTCCAGGAGCTCCATCTGATCGCGGACAGCCAGGACCCGGTCCGTCGGATGAAGGGCAGGCGCGGCCTGGATGTCCTGGCGGCCCTCCAGCAGCTGGACAGCACCCGGGTGCGCATCCTGGAGAGCGAAACCCTGCCGGAGGACGACCGGAAAATGGATGTGGATGTGGAGCTTCTGCGGCTGTCCCGCGAAACCTCCGCGCCCATCATCACCTGCGACAACAATCTTCAGAAACTCGGTGCCGTGAGCAACATTCAGGTCCTGAATCTCCACGAACTTGCCCTGATGCTCCGCCCCGTCTATCTCCCGGGCCAGACGCTGCAGGTCCAGGTCATGAAGGAAGGCTCTCAGCCCGGGCAGGGTGTGGGCTACACGGAGGACGGGACCATGATCGTGGTGGAAAACGGCCAGGGTGCCGTGGGACAGGCGGTCACAGTCCAGATTACCAAGTCCCTGCAGACGGCCTCCGGGCATATGATCTTTGCCCGCATTTCCACCACATGATGCCGCGCAGTTCCCAGACATCATGCGTTCACAAGGAGGGGTGAAACGATGGGCGAATCCGGGACATTTTCTTCAGACCACTTTCGTATTGCCACGGCCAACCGCCACCAGTTGGACCAGCCGAGAGACTCCCTCTCCGCGCTCAACGCCCTCTCCCTGTCGTCGGGCATGCCGTGGGAGGAGGCATACCGGCTGCTTCTTCAGGAAAGCCACCTGAGCGGGTTCCTTCCCGACGAGCCCTTCAATGTCCGTCAGTTGCTGAAGGAAGCCGGATATGTCCCGGTGCCATTTGAGAGCACAGATTCCTGCGATGAACTGGCACAGTTTCTCAGGGCCACCTACCCGTCTGTCACCTGCGGCATTGCAAAATACGTACAGCCCCACTCCTCCAAGGAATTCTATGCCGCCGTCCGCCGTCTCGAGACAGGCGAGTTTGCGGTGATGGATACGCTGGATACGCCGCGCACCTTCGTAAAGCTCTGTCTCCCGTCCTCGGAGCTCGGCATACCGCCGCTTCATCGCACCGTCCTTGAGGACCGGTCCCCTTCCTCCTGCATGGAGCGTGAGCATCTGCGCTTTCATTTCTTCCAGCCAAACCCCCATCTCCGAAGCACCGGGGACTGCGTGATCCGTGCCTACTGCGCGGTCTTTGAACGGTCCTGGCACGAGATCGTGGATCTGCTGGCCGAGTCCTGCGAATACATGACCACCCGTCTCAACGATGTGCTCACCTACCGCTACCTGACGCGGGATTTCGACCTCACCTACCATGAGCCCATCCTGATTGGCGGTAAGCGGCCCCGGGGAAAGACGTTCTGTGCGTATCTCGATCACGCATACCTTGACGGCGAGCGGATCTTTGCCATCCTCTCGCCGAGCCATCACGTGGTGGGGATCGTCCCCGTGGACACCCCGGAGGGGAAGCGGTATTCCTTTCTCGATTCTTGGGACAGCACGGAAAACTACATCCAGGGTTTCTATATCTATCGCCCGAAAAAGCAGCAGAAGATATCTGCACCGCCCGCTCCGATGACCGGGCAAATCCAAAGCGGCATGACAGTGCGCCATCCGTCCCTCGGAACGGGCACCGTGCAGGATGTGGACACGGAAAAAGGCCGCATCCGCATTGTCTTTGCGGGCGGCCAGAGCAGGCTGCTCCTTGAAACATGGGTCCGGGAACACTGTGAGATCAGTACATAATACTCGCGCGGCACCTGAAGGTGCCGCGCCTTTTTTGCATGCGTTTATCCGAGAAGCTCTTCCAGATGGGTCCTGATGGCCTTCAGGAACTCCGTGGAGTCCACGCCCCTCGCCGGCTTTTCGCCCTGCCACAGGTTGACCAGATCCTTGGTCATGGTGCCATCCTCGATGGTCGCAATGGTTGCCTTCTCCAGAAGGTCGCCGAAGCGCACAAGATCATCCAGTCCGTCCAGCTCGCCGCGCTTTCTCAGCGCCCCGCTCCAGGCAAAGATGGTGGCCACGGGGTTGGTGCTGGTGCTCTCACCCTTCAGGTGGCGATAATAGTGCCTCGTCACCGTGCCGTGCGCCGCCTCGTACTCATACTTTCCGTCCGGGGATACCAGCACGGAGGTCATCATGGCCAGGGACCCGAAGGCGGTGGCGATCATGTCACTCATGACATCGCCGTCGTAATTCTTGAGTGCCCAGACAAAGCCGCCCCTGGAGCGCACCACACGGGCGATGGCATCGTCGATGAGGGTATAGAAGTAGGTGATGCCGGCCTTCTCAAACGCTTCCCTGTAATCCCGCTCAAAGATCTCCTGGAACAGGTCCTTGAAGTGATGATCGTAGGTCTTGGAGATGGTGTCCTTGGTGGCAAACCACAGATCCTGATGGGTGTCGAGGGCATAGCGGAAGCAGGAGTGGGCAAAGGAGGTGATGGAGCTGTCCGTGTTGTGCACGCCCTGCACAATGCCGCTTCCCTCAAACTGGTGGATCATCTTTCGTGTCTCAAGACCATCGGGGGATGTCACCACGAGTTCCGCCTTTCCCTTTTCGGGGACGGTCAGCTCCGTATTCTTATAGATGTCGCCGTAGGCATGCCTTGCGATGGTGATCGGCTTCTCCCATGCCGGGATCACCGGATGGATGCCCTCCACCATGATCGGCGCACGGAAGCACGTGCCGTCCAGCATGGCGCGGATGGTGCCGTTGGGGCTCTTCCACATCTCATGCAGGTGGTACTCCTCCACCCGCTGCGCATTGGGGGTGATGGTGGCACACTTGACACCCACGCCCAGTCGCTTGATGGCATTGGCCGCGTCCACGGTCACCTGATCGCCCGTCTCATCCCGGTGCTCAAGGCCCAGGTCATAATATTCACATTTCAGCTCCACAAAGGGCTCCAGCAGTTCTTCCTTGATGCCCTTCCAGAGGACCCGGGTCATCTCGTCCCCGTCCATCTCCACAAGGGGTGTCTTCATGGCGATTTTCTTTGACATATCCATTGAGTATCGCGCCTCCTGCTTTTTCGGTACCATCCAATTATATGCCATCCAGGCAAAAATTGGAAAGCAATGCCGCACAGGAAATGCATCAGGAGTACAAAAGGGCCCTGAGCCTGCAGACAAGGCTCAGGGCCAGGAAAGCTTATTTGATCTTCTGTGTGTAGGCCCAGCCCTCATCGATCGCCTTCTGGTGCGACTGTGCATAGGTCAGGCCGGACAGCTGCGCTGCCGTTCTCGGGAAGTGGATGCACAGGTGTCCCGGGAAATTGTTGTCGGTGATGTGCTGCACCTCGTGGGGCATGGAGTGGGTGGAGGCCATGTAGGTTACGCCGTTGGACATTGTAACCCATACCGCCTTGGGATTCCATGTGTTCCCGCCAAAGGCCCGCTCCATCTTTGCGGTATCATTCGCCGTCAGCGGCTCGGCATCGGCATGGGCGCCGAAGGAGAACATGTGCACCTGCCAGGAGATGCCTGTGGAGAAATCATAGATCGTGGCGTACTGATACTGCTTGGCCACCGCCTTGACCTCACTGTACCAGTTGGCATACCGGACGCTGGAGACAGAGGAAGTGATCCTGATCGGGGTGGGCGTCGGCGTCACCGCCGGCGCTGCAGTCTGGCCGGCAGCCGAAACGGCGGAGGAGGAATTCAGCTGGGTCAGGGTCTTGGTGCCCGCAATGCCGTCAGCGGTCAGCCGGTTTGCCTTCTGGAAGGCCAGGAGTGCTCTGTAGGTCTGAATGCCGAACTTGCCGTCCGCCTTACCCGTCAGATACCCGAGCGCAATGAGCCTTGTCTGCATGGCCTTCACCTCGTCCGAGACCATGCCCTGCTTGAGCGTGGTCGCCTTCGCAGGTGTCGGAGCGGGCGTGGCCGTGGGTGCCGGCGTCGCTGTCTGGACAGCCTTTGCCTTGGCCGAGGTCGCATAGAGCTTTTTCTGTGTTTTCTCCCCTGCCACACCGTCCTTGTACAGGCTGTTGTTGCCCTGGAAGGCCACCACGGCCTCCACAGTGGCGGCACCGTACACACCGTCCGCCTTGCCGTAGAGATATTTCAGTTCGATGAGCCGGTTCTGAAGCGCCTTCACCTCGTCCCCGGTATCCCCCTTGCGGAGGGTCCTGTACGACGTCACGGCCGCCTCGCCGGAGGATGCATAAGCCACGGCAGAGGCATCGTAGAGCTTCACCTGCGTGTCATAGCCCGCGGCGCCGTCGATTTTCAGGCCGTTGTTTTTCTGGAAGGCACGGATGGCAGCGACATCATCCGCCTTGCACACGCCGTCCACGGTCGCCGTGTAGTAGCCAAGCTCTGTCAGCCTCTCCTGCAGCCAGATAACTTCCTGACCCTCGCTGCCGAGACGGACCAGCACCACGCTGTCCTTGGTGATCGGGCCCATGGTGGCCGCGGGCACCGGAATGATGGACGCATCGGGTGTGCTGAGTACTTCCTTTGCCACGGCAGTCCAGGAGAACAGCACGCTGTAGGTGCTCCCCCCTGCCACGCCGTCACTCTTCAGGCCGTTTGCCGTCTGGAACGATTTGAGGGCGCTCACAGACTCTGCACCGAATTTTCCGTCGACCGTCCCGGTCAGGTAACCAAGATCCTTGAGGCGCTGCTGCACGAGGCGTGCAGCGTTCCCCTTGGATCCGCTCTTCACGGTCTCGCCCGGCACCTCAAAGGTAGGGACAGGGGTCGGCGCAAGCGTCACCTCGGGCGTCGTGTCCGAGGAGACGGCTGCGGTGCCAAACAGCATCGCCTGGGTTTCCGCCCCGGCAACGCCGTCCGCCTTGAGGCCGTTTTTCTTCTGGAAGGCCACCACGGCAGCCCGCGTCGCGCTGTCATAGGTCATGGATGCTTCACCGCGATAGTAGCCCAGCTCATACAGCCTGATCTGGATCCTTCCGACAAGTTCGCCCTTTGCGCCTGACTTGACGTTCACCCCGTCCACCGGTGCCAGCGTCTTCACCTGCGTCTTGACGCCCTTGCTGCTCAGCGGTTTTCCGCTGTAGAGGAAGGCCTGGAGATTGGCATCGACCACGCCCGTGGCCGGATACTTGTTTTTGTTCTGGAAGGCAAGGACCGCCTGATAGGTCGCCTGGTCGTACTCCCCGCTCAGGGCGCCCGTATAATACCCAAGCTCCTGGAGCGCCATCTGAAGCGCCTTCACCTCACTCCCGGTAGAGCCTTTTTCGAGGGTGGCATACCCGGAGGCGTTCTCCTGGGGAGACAGGGTCGGGACCGGGCTCGGGGACGGCGTGGCCTTGGGCGTTGCCGTCGGGCGGACGATCTCCTTGATGACCAGGTACTTGGTGCTGACATAACCAGTATATGTCCTGTAGGTCACATGGGCCCAGCTGCCGCTCACATCCAGCACCCGGACCTGCGTGCCCTTGGGGATGCGGGTGAGCAGCGTGGAACTGGTGGACTTTCTGCTCCTCAGGTTCACCTTGTCCGTGGTCACGGTATCATATGGATACCCCTCGGCGGTCGGCTTCTGCGTCGGAGCCGGCGTCACGATCTGGCTCGCATCCGTCACGATATACTTTTTCAGGATGTAGCCGGTTCTGCCGTTATAGGTGACCTTGTAGTAGCTTCCGCTCTCCCCTGTCACCGTCACGCTGTCCCCGCTCGTGAGCCGCTCCAGCACCACCGCTGAACTGGAGGCACTTCTGCGCATGTTGACGTTGGCACTGGTGACCGTATCAAAGGGAAAAGTCAGCTTCGCAAAGGCGGCTGTGACCGTCAGCAGGACCACCGCCATCACGCTTACAAAAAACGCAGAGATCCATGCACGCCTTTTCATCGCGCATCGCCTCCATCTCAGCATACTTCTCATGCTTTCCCGAAAAAAGGGCAGCATGCCTGCCAATTTTATGACAAGCTCGCACAAAAGTCAAACAATTTTGCAACACTTTTGATGTATTATAGAAATATTTCTGTAATATTTTGAAATATCTTCTCCGTTGAATCCCGCATCCCCCTATGCTAGAATGTTTTGCCGGTTCTGCAGGGCCCTGCAGAACAAAATGCTTATCATCATCGATGCATGCAGAAACGATGCATTTCAGAAAGGAACCTTCCCCTCCATGTCCAGTGATACCATCGCAGCCATTGCCACAGCCCCGGGCGAGGGCGGCATCGCCATCGTCAGGGTGAGCGGACCTATGACGGCAGACATTTTACGGTCTCTGTTTCGCCCCGCCTCCCCCGCCGTGTCCTTTCCACTGCCAGACAGGCAGCTCATTTACGGCCACGTGATGGACGGGGAAGCTGTGGTGGACGAAGGGCTGGCTGTCATGTTTCATGCCCCCCACAGCTACACGCGGGAGGATGTGGGCGAGTTTCAGCTGCATGGCGGTCAGGCCGTGGCGCAGAAGGTCCTCGAACTGTGTCTCATGCACGGTGCCAGGCTGTCCGAGCCCGGCGAATTTACGCGCCGCGCCTTCCTGAACGGACGGCTGGACCTGAGCCAGGCGGAGGCCGTCATGGCCCTCATCCGAAGCCGCGGCGAGCAGGCCAGAAAGGCTGCCATGGAGCAGCTGCAGGGCGGCACCTCCCAGTTCATCCGCACCTGCGCAGACAGGCTCTACGCCATCCAGGCGTCTCTGGCCGCCTGCCTTGACTATCCGGAGGAGATCGAGGACGGGGAAGCCCTGGAGGACCTGCTGCCAAGGATCGCGGATCTTGAAAAAGAGCTGCGCGCGGCTCTTCACGAGCGTGCCTCAAGGATCCTCCACCATGGTCTTCAGGTTGCCCTATGCGGACGCCCGAACGTGGGAAAATCGAGCCTCCTCAACGCCCTCCTCGGGGAGGAGAAGGCCATTGTGACCGCCATCCCCGGCACCACGAGAGACATGGTGGAGGGTGAAATTTCCCTCGGGGGCGGCATCATCCACCTCGTGGACACGGCAGGCGTGAGGGAAACCGAGGATGCCGTGGAGCAGGTGGGCGTATCCCGCGCAAAAAGGGCTGCCGCCTCGGCCGACCTGACGCTTTTTCTGCTGGATTCCTCCTCTCCTCTTGAGAAGGATGAGCTTGATCTGGCGGCCGATCTGAAGCGGCAGGGTGCCCGCGTGGTTCTCGTGTGCTCAAAGTCGGACCTGCCGCGCGTCCTGGACCTGTCGCCCCTGCGCGTCCTCTTCCCGGAATCGCCCGTCCTGTCACTCTCTGCCCTCACGCCAGAGACACTCTCGCCCCTGCGGGAGCTCCTCCTTCAGGAGGTCTCCGTTTCCGACCGCATGGTCCTCACCCAGCCCCGTCACCTCGATGCCGCACGGCGGGCAGCCGACCATCTCCTGCAGGCCCTTGAGACCCTCAAATCGTCCCCCCTGGATCTGGTCACGCTGGATCTTGATCAGGCGCAGGCAGCCCTGGGCGAGATCACGGGCGATCAGGTGGAGGAACGGCTCCTGGACGAGGTCTTTTCCACCTTCTGCGTCGGAAAATAACGTTCAGTCCCCGCGCGTGCCTTCCTTGTCACGCGTTTGTCCCCGTGATATATTCACCCGAGGTTTCCTGGTTCCATACTACGTACAGGCGTTTTGGGAGGCAGACACTTGCAGCGCAAAACCATTCGGCAGCAGACCGTTCATGACTGGCTGATGATGACCTTCGGCACCCTGATCATGGTCATCGGCATCTACTTTTTCAAATATCCCAACAACTTCTCCACCGGCGGTGTCAGCGGTATCTCCGTCATCTGGGCGCACTATGCCCCTGTGACCCCCGGCACCGTGGGACTGATCATCAACGCCGTCCTGCTGGTCATCGGATACCTGGTGCTCGGAAAAGGGTTTGGCATCCGCACCGCCTATGCAAGCCTCCTTCAGAGCGTGCTGATCTATGTGCTTGAGAAGGTCCTGCCCATGTCCGGACCCATGACCGATCAGCCGTTTCTGGAGCTCATCTTTGCTGTGTCCCTGCCGGCCATCGGGTCGGCGATCCTGTTCAATGCCGATGCATCCTCCGGCGGCACGGACATTGTCGCCATGATCATGCGCAAGTATTCATCCCTGGACATCGGCCGCGCCCTGATGATCTCCGACTGCGTCATCACCCTCATGGCCTGCGTGGCCTTCGGGATGACGACAGGGCTGTACTCCATCCTGGGTCTTGTGGTCAAGTCCCTGCTTGTGGACATGGTGATGGAAAACATCAACACCCACAAGTGCTTCCACATCATCACGACACACCCGGACATCGTGGAACAGTACATCACCTCCTCCCTGCACCGCGGCGCCACGCGCCTGCACGGGGAGGGCGTATATACCCATGAGGGCCGGGAAGTGCTTCTGACCGTGGTCAACCGCAAGCAGGCCATCATGCTCCGGCGCTTTGTCAAGGCCACCGATCCCACCTCCTTTCTGATCATCACCAACACCGGCGAGATCATCGGAAAAGGCTTCCGCGGTCTCAACTGAGGTACATCCATGCATCAGGAATATCTATCCAGCACGAAGAATCCAAACATTCTCCTTGCCCGCTCCCTCAAGCAGAAAAAAGGCCGGGACGAAAGCGGCTGTTTTCTTGTAGAAGGGAAAAAGGCCGTGGGAGATGCCCTGGAGGCAGGGTTTGTGCCGGAGATGCTCTTTGCCCTTGAGGACCAGCTGTCCTCCCTCCCGCCCGCATCGCTTCCACAGGATGCCCGTCTCTATGTTGTCCCCGAGCATGTGCTCGCCGCCGTCTGTGACACCATGACGCCCCAGGGCATCTGCTGTGTCATGCGAAAGCAGGACACGCATGTGAAGGGCAGACGCCTTGTGGCCCTCGACGGCGTGCAGGATCCGGGCAACGTGGGCACCATTCTCCGCACATCCGATGCCGCGGCCCTCGACGGTGTGCTCCTCAGCTCCGCCTGCGCAGATCCCTATGCCCCGAAGGTGGTGCGCGCCACCATGGGCAGCATCTTCCATATTCCCTTTCAGATGGTCCCCTCGCTTCCTGAGGCCCTGCGTGCGCTGAAGGAAGAGGGCATCACGCTCATCTCCACGCAGCTGGACGGAAAGCCCTTCTTTGAGGCCGTCCCTTCTCTGCCGGAGAGCTTCTGCCTTGTCATCGGGAACGAGGGGCAGGGCGTCACGGAGGAAGTCCGGGCGATGTGTGACATTGCCCTGAAGCTGCCTATGCCGGGCCGCGCAGAAAGCCTCAACGCTTCCGTGGCCGCCGGCATCCTGATCTATGAAATGCTCTTCGGATGTGGCCGCAGCAGCTAAATAGCTGCTACGGCTGATCTGTTTTTGTTTTCCTGCACTATTCGGGAGGTGATTTCATGCTGGGCGATCCCCGCGTCAGCGCCTGCATCGTGCTCTACCACACATCCCTGTCCGTGAAGGATACCGTGCATGACCTGATGCATTCCACGGAGCCGGTGGAACTGTATGTCGTCGACAATTCACCAAAGGATCTTACCGCCCGCTCGATCCTCTTGGAGGCCCCCGATGCCCATGTGCTCCCCCAGAAAAGAAATCTGGGCTTTGGGGCCGCCAACAACCAGGTGCTCCCCCTTCTGCACTCCCACTATCACCTGATCTGCAATCCCGACGTGACCTTTGACGAGACGCTTTTGCACCGCATGGTCACCTATCTCGATGCGCACCCGGACATCGCCGCCCTGACGCCAAGGGTCTTTTTCCCCGACGGCAGGGAACAGTTCCTGCCGCGCCACCGGCCCACGGTCCGCTACCTCCTGGGCGGCTTCCTTGAAAAGCTCGGGCGACCCTTCACCACCTGGCGGGCCGAATACACGATGCAGAACGTGACCCTCGGCGGGCCGATGGAGGTGGAGTTTGCCACCGGCTGCTTCCTCCTCATCCGCACCAATGTCTTCTATAAGATGCAGGGCTTTGACCCCAAGTACTTCCTCTATCAGGAGGACAGTGACCTGTCCGTGAAGATCCAGCGCTACGGGAAGATTGTCTATCACCCGGACTTTCAGATCCGCCACAACTGGAACCGGGCGGACAAGCGCTCCTGGCGCCTGACATGGTACCACATCCGCTCCACCTTCCGCTTTTTCAGAAAATGGGGATTGAGATGGTAAAGGAGTTCAGATGGTAAACCAGATCACGGTACTCATGGCCGTATATAACGGCATGCCCTATCTTGCGGAGCAGATCGCATCCCTTCAGGCACAGTCAGACCGCCATTTCCGTGTGCTCCTGCAGGATGACGGCTCCACAGACGGGAGCCTTGCCTTCCTCGAACAGGTGGCACGTCAGGATCCCCGCTTTTCGCTCTCGCCCCTTTCCGGCAGGCACCTTGGCGCCTCCGCGAACTTCCTCTCCCTGATGTCTCAGGCAGAAGGGTATGTGGCGCTCTGTGACCAGGACGATGTGTGGTCGCGCGACCGGCTGCTGTTTTGCCGCCAGGCCATGGAGGAGGAAGAGAAAAGGGTTGGAAAGGACACACCCGTCCTGGTCCACTCGGACCTGTCCGTCGTGGACCAGAGCGGTGCAGAGCTGCACCCCAGCTTCATCGCCCACCAGGGGTGGAACCCGAAGGAAACGCGACTGAGCCAGCTGCTGGTGCTGAACTGTGCAACCGGCTGCACCATGCTGTTCAATGAGCCCCTGCGGCGCCTTGTGGCAGATCATGTGCGTGAGAAGGACATCATCATGCACGACTGGCTCATCACCCAGGCAGCGGCGGCCTTTGGGCAGATCCACTATATCGATCTCCCCCTTGTCAGCTACCGCCAGCACGGCCACAATACCATCGGTGCGTCCCAGAGCGGCCCCATCGGCCGCCTGATGAAGGCCCTCGCCTCCCCAAAAAAGGCGCGGGACCGGGTGGATCTGACATTCCGGGAGGCAGCGGTGCTGCGCAATTCATTCGGGCAGCTTCTGCCGGAGGATGCACATGCGTGCGTGGAAGCATATCTGTCGATCCGGGACCTTCCGAAGACAAAACGCTATGGCGCACTCAAAAAGGGGAATCACCTCATGCCGCGCCTTTTCCCCCGCCTGGGGCAGATTTTTCTCACATGAATTACTGATTTTCACAAAGATCCGGAATGGATCTTTGGTTGAAAATCGTATATACCCGCAAACCATCCAGATTCTTTCAGATCATTCTGAGAACGGGTATAATCAAAAAGACACAGCCTCGGCTGTGTCTTTTTGTATATTACAGGGCACGCTGGATCTCCGCGACAGCGCCTTCCAGCTGCCCCTCCGGCAGTGTTCTTCCAAGGATTCGAATGGCCTGCAGAAGGGCCACCACCACGCCGCTCCGGCTTGGCCTGGAAATCGGCGCATGCACGGGCTGCACATTCTCCTCAGCGTTCGCAGGCGCCTCTGCGATTTCCGGCACATCCATCGCAGTCATGTCCTCTTCTGATTGCTGCTCAGGCATCGCAGCCTCAGGCTCCTCTGTGGCTCTCTCCTCGCCTGCCTCGGGCTTTTGTTCTTCCTCTGGCGTCTCGGGTACGGATTCCTCCTGCACAGGTTCTTTCTTCGAAAGATCCGCGGCCGTGGTCGTCTGGGAAAAGAGAGGGCCGTATGCTTCCTCCAGCATGCTGCGAAGCCGCTCACTCAGGTTCAGCTTGCCCAGCTCCACCAGGGAGATGGTACTGCCGCTGAGCTGGAACTTTTCCACCATGGCCTTCTGCGAAAGACCGAGGCGCGTGCGCATCAGGTAAACGGCGCGGCCGTCAGAGACGAGCCCTTCCACGGGCAGCCCGTCCTCACCCAGCACATCCTCCTCCACGCGTTCGGATGGATCCAGTGGCGCCTTCTCCGGCTCTCTTCCCTCGTAGGTCGGCATTTCTGAAGAGGCCGGCACCTCACCGCGCAGCCATTTCAGGCTCACATGGAAGGTATCGCTCACCATCTGCAGCCATTTGTCCGATGCCGCCCTGTCCTGGTCCTCCACGTGGGCCAGCGTGCTCATCGTGCCGCCGAAGGCATCGGCAAACTGCTTGCGGGTCATCTGAAAGCAGCCCCGAAGCATCCTGATCCGCTCGGAGGTCCTGATCAGAACCGGATCCATTGGCGCATCCTTGACTTCGATCGGCCTCGGGTTTTCCCAGTCATCCCCCACCAGCGCATTGATCCTCCCGGCCATCTGCTCGGTCAGCACCTTCCGGCCCGTCTCAATGCCGGCGATCAGGGAGGCTGAAACCCCCAGCGTCCTGGCAAAGACATCCTGGGTCACCCCCAGCTTTTCTCTCAGTTCCCTGACAGTCATGTTTCTGCCCCTATCCTTCGTGAAATTCAGGCATCCGGCGCCTGTGGTCCCATCTGAAAAACTGCTGTCCAGTATAGTTGCAGCTTTTCCGGGCGTCAAGACGTGATCAGAAGTCACCCTCCTGGGCCTCTGTGGAGTCAGCCAGCGCCAGGGCGTATTTTTCAGACATGAGCTCGCTGGAATAGAGGTAGGGTTCGCCGTTCAGCCTGCAGGTGAACTGGCAGATATCCTTGTACTTTTCATCCCTCTGCATCTGTCGCAGGGCATTTTCCATCTGCGCCTTCGTGTAGAAGTAGGGCGTCTTGGTGAAGTAGTAAAGGGGCGTAGGCGTCGGGAACGCCTTGCAGTTGAACCGCACCATCTCCGCCATGGTTCTTGGGATATTCTTTTCCGTCACCAGCATGGCGATCTTCGCATAATTGTGCGCCATGTTGTCGGAGCTGTAATAGTAGATATCCTTCTCGCCGTCCACATGGCAGATATCTTTGCAGCTCTCATCCGCTTCCATCTCGGCAATCAGCTTCTCCAGCTCTTCGGGATCCTCCTCGCCCTCTGCGATCAGAGACCGTGCCGTGATGAGGCTGTGGTCGCTCCGCTCCCGGATAAAATCACCCAGGATCTGTGCGCGGGTCCGCTGCTTTTCCTCCGGATCCTCATCCACGATCCCGGTCGGTGTGAACGGATCCTCAACGTCAGGAAGCGCCTCCATATAGTCGAGGAGATCGACCTTGCCGGGTTCCTGCGGTGTCTGTGCATCCTGCGCAGTCACATTCCCTGCCATCACCTGCTGTGCCTTCTCCTGGAGTTCTTTTTTTTCCAGCTTCGGGTTGTCCAGCTCCCTGTTGATGGCCGGATCCAGCGCATCACTGAACTCATTCGGGATTTCACTGGGCTTCAATTCCACTTCCCTGGAAAACCCGGGTTTTCTTCTTCCAAAAAGAGCCATACACATATCCTCCATGCAAATCAGGATGTTTGGGATACCGGAAACGGTGTTCTGCCCAAAAAGGGACCAGGCCCGCGCCTGATCCCTTTGAGAGACAGATGATTATCAGATCAGTCCAAGTTCTTCCAGCTTGTCCGCTGCATCGGCCAGGTCGAACTTCTCCAGTGTGGCACGGGTCGGAATACCGGTTTCCCTGTCCCAGCCCATGGCATCATACCACAGATCCAGGCTCTTTTCCCAGTCTTCGCGGTCCAGCTTCACGGTGCCTTCCTCGAAGGGCTTAAAATCAGGCTGCTTGTCAAACACCCAGTCGGACACGTTGTCGTGATCCTTGCGCAGGTTGGTGGAGCCCAGATTCAGCTTGAAGGAGATGGCCGTCATGACGCGCAGCAGCTGAGAGATGCGCTCGGAGTCAAACTCCAGATCTTCCCTGGTATAGTCCTCACCCACCACAGCGCTCATATACTTGGCATCCAGGTCCAGATCACCGATGTAATCGCGCTTCTTGGATGTCGCGATGGTCATGGGGTACATCCAGTTGCACAGCGTCGCGGAATCGTGCCACTGCTTGCCGTTGAAGGCCCACTTGGCCACCTTGATCTTGTTCTCGTTGATGGGCGTATAGTGCTGCTGGGGATCCACGCAGCCCTCGCCGAACCAGTGCTCCATGACCGGCTTGACGATCTCGTTGTAGGGAGCGCCGGAGGAGACGACATTGATCATATGATGGATCATGCAGTCACGGTTGTACATCATGGAGTACAGGGTGCCTGCCTGCCAGCAGTTCTCGGGACCATGGTGACGCGGATAGCCATTGTGGCCGATATTGAAGTTGTTCGCGTTCACAAAGTCGTAGAAGCTGACGCCGGCAATATTCTTCTCAGGATCATCCAGGCCCCACTTCTCATAGAGTTCATAGGTGCCAAGACCGAAGTCAGAGAAGATGCCCTCCTTCATGGCGATGCGGCGATAGACTTCCCACAGCCAGCGGGGATCGCCCGTCTCCATGAGATCCCACGGAATCTCGTCCCATTCACCGGGATTCAACCGGTCGATGACGTCCTTGAGCACGCCTGTGGTATAGGCCATCTTGAAGTCCTCATAGAGGTTGCCGTAGTTGCACCACACGCCATATTCGTCGGCTGCGCGGCTGCCGGCACCGCCCAGGATCATCTTGGCATCGCCTGCATCCACGAAATCATGGGTGCTCTTGACCTTCTCGCCATTTTCATCCACGTGATCCGGATACCAGTCCAGCATCTTGATGATGGGCATGCAGGTGTTGGAGACGTGGGTGGGCAGGTCATACTCTGCCAGGGGATCCATCTCATATTCGGTGTAGCAGCGCACCGGGCAGGAGGAACAGCCGCCCTGCTTGACGGTGTACTTCTCTGCCACCTCGCCGAAGTCGAACACGCCCTTGTTGCAGCGATAGGCCGCCACGTTGATGACGCCCGAGGGCTGCTCGCCGGAATCGATGGGGCCATGGGGTGCCTTGTCCCAGGTGATACCGGGGGCACCCTGCCAGCGGTTGTTGGTGGCCACATACTCGCTCCAGCTCTGAGCATGGCAGGGCACGGTGTGGTTGTTGTTGCCGCCCACCAGGTCCTTGATCATGTAGTTGGACAGGAGCCGCACTTCCATGGGGCGGGCAATCTTCACGGCGCCTGTGCCGCGGACTGCAATGCCCTTGACCATCTTGGAGCCCAGCAGTGCACCGATGCCGGCACCGCCGGAGTTGCCGAAGCTGGTCACGATGTTGGACATGTGCACCAGATTTTCACCGGCAGGTCCGATGGAGGCCACGTCAAACTCGGGACCATTCTTCTCGGCCAGCGTGCGGTTCACTTCAAACGTGCCCTTGCCCCACAGATCGGTGGCGTCCTCGATGGACACCTTGTCATCCTCAATGCGGATGTAGACAGGATGATCCGACTTGCCTTCCACGATCATGGCGTCATAGCCGGCATACTTGAAGGCATGCGCGATATGGCCGCCCATGTGTGCGTCCAGGATGGAATATCCCTTGGACCAGCAGGACAGGAAAGAGATGGTCATACGACCGGAGCAGGGTACGCCGGAGGCGGTCAGGGGTCCCACTGCAAAGACGGCCTTTGCCGCTTCGCTCAGAGGATCGGTGTCCAGGGGAACTTCGTCCCAGATCACCTTATAGCCAATGCCCATACCGCCGATATAGGGGCGGTACTTGGGCAGGGTGTCTTCCTTGGTGATGGATCCGGTGGTCAGATTGACCCTCAGAATCGTACCGGCCCATCCGTTGATGCCATTGATGACCGACATGTATTTATCCTCCTAAGATTTCTCACATTCGAAAAGCAGGAAGCGGGTGCATCAGATTGCCTGAGATGCAGACACAATCCGATCCCAGGGCACGATGGACAGTGCACCGGACGGGCAGCCCTCCGCGCAGGCACCGCACATGATGCACTTGGAGGACTTGTGGGTGACGGGATTGACGGTGGGCATGTGCCACGGGCAGGCCTGGGTGCAGGCGCCGCAGCCTACGCACTTTTCGGTGTCCACGCGGCGGACACCATTCTCATCCGCATAGATGGCCTGCATCGGGCAGGCTTCTCCGCAGGCGGGCGTCTCGCACTGACGGCAGGTGTCCGGGAAATAGGTCCAGGTGTCTTCGGTGTACAGGCCCTGCCCGTTGCGGCTGTAGGTCAGGTTGCGGGTCACCTTGACGCGGGAGATGTAGCTGGAGCAGCAGCCATCATTGGTCAGGGTACAGTTGATCTCGCACCTCTGGCAGCCCACGCAGCGGTCGGGGTTCACCACCAGAAGACCCTGCGGGAATGCCCAGACGCGGACCTTGTCCTCGGCCACGGCGTCAGCGGTGACGCCCATGGCGTTGAGCATGCTGGCGGAAATCGCAACGCCCGCCAGGCTCTTTCCGGACAGTTTCAGGAACTGACGACGTGTGTAGTCCCTGTCCAGGAATCGTTTCTTGTCAGCCATGACTTGTTCCTCCGTTTTTGAGTCGTTGATGCAGAAAACCAGGATATAAATCAGGATACAATATGAAACCAAAAGAGACACGTAACCCGATCTGACAGGTCATGTCAGAAAAGGTCCGTGTCCCCCACTGCACTCATATTACATATGCATCATGAGCCAGAATGGTACGACAAAAAGAGCCTTCTCTGACTCCCAGTCACACCTTCGGCTCCTTCGCAAACAGGGCAAGCACAGCCGTTGCCGGCCGTACTCAATGGCCTGTACGGCCGCGTGGGTCGCATCAGGCTTGGAGTCCGACTGTAGAAATCAAATCACTTGATAGGAGTATAGCATGACCTTCCCTTCCCCGCAAGAAGAAAGTGATGAATTCCAGATGTATTTTTTTCAGGTGCTGCAAGGATTTTTTTCAGGGACGCTGCGCTGGAAGAGCATAGCCTGTCAGGATTCTATGCCCGACAGACGCGCTCCTGTCAGCTCAAATCAAGGCGTCAGATGAATTGACGTAAACAGTCTGCCTTGCTAGAATCATGGAGTACTTTCTCATAAAAAGAGAACTGCAGAATCAACATTTTCGCCCACATGGCGCCAAGTCCCTGCCTCTGCCCCCGCAGGGATTCTTTTCCATCCTGTCAGCTTTTCCGCGATATGGATTCCGGACAGGAGGGAAGAGCACATGCAGCAAATTGTAAGGAGATAAACTACCGCCATGAATCACAAATATCACCTGAAAACAGGCCAGAAATTTCAGATTCTCAGTATTCCCGGTATGAGCGAGATGGTGCTGACTGTACTGGAAATCACAGATCAGGACACCGTCATCTGCGACCAGGGGATTCAGCTTGATCTGAACATGCCCATGATTCTTCGTGTTCTGGAGGATGCACCTGCCCCAGCCGCCGAAGAGGTTCCTGAAGCCACATCTTCTGAAGATTCTTCTATAAATTCTAAAGATTCTTCTGAAACTTCTTTTGAGGCCTCTCATGTGCCATCCGATACTTCGAACGAAGTACTTTCTAAAGCTTCTCCTGAAACCCTTCCCGAGAAGAAAGAGAAGAAACCGATTCAGGAGCTTCCCTTTCAGGATCAGATCCGTGAAACTGCCGCGCGCCTTGACGCCGCCGACGAATTCTCGGCAGGTGCACCGGACGATCCTTCCTATTTCGCGCTGACAGGCGAGGAGCTTTCACTCCTGTCCATTTCTGAAACCGCCTGGGATACACTGAATGGTGCCGTGACCGGCACGGATAAAAAGAGAGTGCTCGATGCGCTGACACTCATCCGGCCCGTCCTCGAGAAGATTGCTTCCTCGCAGAAAAAAGATGCACGCACGAAATCTCTGCACTCCAGGCTGCTCGCCCTGCGCGCCTGCCTGTATCTGAAGTGTCAGAAAATGAATATCAAGCTTCCTGATACCAGGGTACCCGCCTTCATGCTCGCCATGCAGGACATCCATGCGGCAGGCATCCCTCGCCAGGTTCTGGCAGCATCCTCCGATCATGAGAATCTGTCCTCCGCCCAGAACTTTTCCCGTCTGATGCAAAAGAGCGAGGATACGAGCCTTTGGAAGACCGGACTTCGCGTATGCGCACTGTTTGACATGGGCTGGCTCCTTGACATGCTCTCGCGTGACCCGTCCGAGCAGGTCGTCCTGTATGCATGCGTGCTCGTACAGCGGAAGAATCCCGGCTTTACACTTGCAAGTGGCAAGGCACTCAAAGATTCTGACAATCTCCGATCTCTCAGGGAGGAGATTCAGAAGCTGTATCCCTGCATGCTTCAGTCGTCCGGCAGTGGCACAGGGGATGCCTCTGGCGGGAAGCGCCAGAAGGGCTATATCGTCCGGTTCTATCACTCCGGCTGCTACGGCTTTATCGGTGCAACGCCCAATGTCAATCACGGCTCGTATTTCCATGCCCGGCAGGTGGAGGACGTCCGGCTGCGGGCATATCTGTGCCGCATGGACCATGACCTTGACCGTCCCGCGCCGTTTATTCCGGTGACCTATCTGATCTGCGCCAACACAGCCGTGGACAACCAGGCCTGCGCAGGCGCCATCCGTCTTCAGGATCCCGACGAGCTGCCCGAGACTGAGCCGCCCAGGGAGGCCACCGGCTACATCACCGCATGGTTTTCCAACGCCTCCGGCGGCTATGGCTGGATTGACGGCGGGAGCGACGGCAACGCCCGCTTTGTCGGCAGGAGCGTGGCCGATCCCCGTCTGTACGCATTTCTTCAGGGTCCCAACGGACATCTGTGCGATCAGGCAGACATCCGTGTGCGCTTTCTCCTGGTGCCAGCCGCTGCGGGGCGCGGGAAAGAGGCCATGCAGGTGGAGTGGATCAACCCGCAGGAGCTTCGGGACCGCTTCGATACCATGGCAGACATAGAATCCCGGATCCCCGCCCAGGAACGCTCACTCTATGAAAAAACAAAGCACAGGCTCGGCACCGCTGCCGCCGACAGTTTCAAGCCGTTTGACCCGGGTGATGTTCCCCCGTCCGTCAGAATCCTGCCCTACACTCCGCTGCCCCTGTATGATGATTATCTCCGTACCCATCCCGCAAAGACCGAGGACCATGCCGAAAAAGCTGCGGCAGCCAGTGAAGCATTGTCAAAACAGCCTGCAGATGAGAAGGCGGGCATTTCAGATACGCAGACTGCCGCCCCCAAAGGCGCTCCCCAGGAGCCAAGCGCAGAGCGTGCCCCGATGCAGCCTGCCCCTCAGAATGTCCCGAAAGACACTCCTGAGGAAAAAACTCCCGCAAAAGATGCCGCTCATGTCCCGGCACCGTCAGAAGACAAAACCGGGGAACCGGCCCTGAAACAGCCTGAGGAAGCCTCCCTGCCCGATCCCGTGCAGGGCGCAGCCGATCCAAAGCCGACCGTACAGGACCTCCTGCCCGTGCCGCCAGATAAAACGGCCATGACACCCCTGGCGCTGGATTTTCTTGAGTTCATGGAAGCCACGCCCTATCTGACCACCTCCGCCCAGCGGGATCTCCTCGCCCGCGTAAGGCCGGTTCATGCTATCGACTGGGAGCGACCGAAGGATTTTGAGATGGTCTTAAAACAGCTTCTGTGCAGCACGGATCCGGAGATTGCCACGGAATCTGCCAGAATCCTGTTTGACGATTATCTCGGCAAAATGACCCCCTCGGGTGCCGCCATGTGCCTGGCGCTTCTGGATGCTGTGCACGTGAACGCAAGGGGAACATCCCCCAAGATCCGCTTTGAGCCGGAGCAGTACCTGACCCTTCGCATCTCTGCGCTGGACCAGCTGAAACTGGCAGAGCCCCGGGCCCTGGACGAACTGTACGATCTTCTGGAAGTGCAGTATAAGACAGCCGGCGACCTGCCCAGGCAGTACTCCTTCCGCGCCCGCCAGGCGGATATTCTCTTCCAACAGGAGCGCCTGGACGATGCCCTTGCGCTGTACCGTGACTGCCTGCGCATTCTCCGCGATCAGAGCACACCCCAGGTCCAGGGGCTGCAGGGCTTCGTCTACCTCAGAATTGCCCTGATCATGCGGAAGATGGGCAATCTGGACAAGTGCAAGGAATTTGCGGACAGGGCACTCAACACGCCCACCATCTCCGAGGAGACAAGAAACGCAGCCTCCGATCTTCTGAGCGAGGCTTCCGCTGCCATCCAGGCAAAGATCCTCTCGGAAATTTCATGCCTTGCAGGCGATGCCGTGGATTCCGCCGCACCGGAAGCGTGAGCATGCAGCTGACCCCTGAAGATCGAATCAGCAGGAAGGATAAGATACCGTGAATCTTCTGCTCACAGGCCCCCGGGGCATCGGGAAGACCACCGCACTCCAAAGCGCGGCAGCGCGCCTTGCGCGCCCGCTGTGCGGCTATGTCACCCGCTTCATACAGGCACCGGAATCTTCCCCACAGCCCAAGGCCCTTCTGATGCTGGATGGCAGCTGTCTTATGAAGGAACCTCCGGCATTTTCCGCGTCCCTTGCAAGGGGGCATCTCGTGGGCTATTTCGGCGGCGGCTCGCCAAATCCCGTGCCAGACTTTTTTGACCGCGCTGGCACAGAAATCCTGTCTGGATCCCTCAGGAATGCTCCGGAGGACGCCATGATCATCCTGGATGAGATCGGCTATCTTGAGGAGGGCAGCCCCGCCTTCCGCCGTGCCCTGATGGACGCCCTCTCCGATCCACGGCCTTTGCTGGGCGTCCTGCGGGAGGGCGTTGCATGGCACCGGGAGATCACAGAGCGCTCCGATGTCCAGGTGATCTGTGTGACAGAAAAAAACCGGGACGACCTGCCCCGGCTGCTGTCAGATGCCCTGCTCCGGCATCCATGACCGAAATGCTATTTGGAAGAAGCTGAATCCCATGAAAGTACTCACCGTTGTCGGCATCCGAAGATCCGGAAAAACCACCGTCTGTGAGCAGCTGATCCGTGCCCTCACCGCACGCGGCTTTCGCGTCGGCACCGTGAAGACCGTGTTCTGCCCGGTCTTTGAGATCGATCAGCCCGGCACAAACACGGACCGCCACAGAAAGGCCGGCGCCGTGATGGTCGCGGCCCGCGCACAGCGTGAGACCGTCCTCATGATGCAGGAGGCCTGCCCGCCCTCCCGTCTGCTGGGCAACTATTCCGGGTGCGACTGGGTGATCTGTGAGGGCGATTATCAGCTCCCGGTGCCCCGACTGGTCTGTGCAAAGCAAAATCAGGACGCCGCTGAGCGGACCAATGATCTGACCGTCGCTGTCACGGGCGTGATCTCAAACGATCTGCCCACGCCTGTGGCCCTTGATCTTTCCGGCAGATCCGTCCCTGCCCTCCATCCGGAGCGAGATCTGGAGGCCCTCCTGGATCTTCTGGAATCTTCCGTCCAGGACGTCCGTGATCTGCGTGCCCTCGACACGCCTCTGAACGGCCCGGACGTTACGCTCTCCATGGGCATGTGCCACACGATCTGCGAGAAGGAGGGGCACCACAGAAAAGCCCCGGCGCCAAAGGACACAGACTGGCCGCTTCGCGTCTCCCTGCGCGGCCAGCAGGTGCAGCTGACGGAAAGCCAGGAAAAGGCGATCCTCGCCATCCTCAGTCCCTCAGGCACATGATCCCGCCGGGATCAATTTCCAGCACCTCCGGCAGGCACTGCCCTTCCATGTATTCCTTTCGCCATGCGCTCCGGTCGATCTCCCAGCGGATCTGAGAGGATCCGGCGGGAAAGACCACGGACACGGAGAAGGGCGTCTGGGTGATGGTGGCCCCACGGATCTCCACCACATTTCTCCCCTGATCCACTGCATGCACGGCATCCTCAGCACGGATGCCGTGCAGATTGTGTGCGCGCAGCCCGATAAAGGCGATATCTTCCGGAATTTCCTCCTGTACATACAGATCCATGGCCCAGTCGGTGGCCCGGAGCATGCCCGGGCCTTTTTTCTCTGCCCGGGAAAAGTTCTTGCACCCGCTCACGGCCGCTGCTGCGCGCGTGCCGGGGTTTGCAAACACGTCCTCCCTCGTTCCGCATACGGCCACCCTGCCCCTGTCCATGATGGCCATCTCCGGACAGAGCCTGTATGCCTCATCCCGGTCGTGGGTTACCAGCACGGCGTCCCGGGACAGAGCCTTGAGAAAGTCGGAAAACTCCGTCTGAAGGGACGTGCGGAGATAGCTGTCCAGAGCAGAGAAGGGCTCATCCAGGAGCAGAAGATCCGGATCGCTCAGCACGATCCTTGCCAGCGCCACCCGCTGCTGCTGCCCGCCAGAGAGCTGATGCGGGCGATGGGCCATCAGATCATCAATGCGAAGGAGCGCTGCCGCATCCTGGATCTTCCTCTTCTTTTCCCTGCCGCTCATGCCCCGGTTCCTCGGAGACAGGAGCGCGCTCTCCAGGTTCTTTTCCACCGTCATGGTGGGGAAAAGTGCATAGTTCTGGAACAGGTACCCCACGTGCCGCTCCTGCGGGGTGACGCAGATCTTCCTTTTGCTGTCATAGAGCACCCGGCCCCGGTAGACAATGGACCCCTCGTCCGGCGTGAGCAGCCCTGCGATGCATCTGAGCGTCATGGATTTCCCGCATCCGGACGCGCCAAGCATGCCGAAGGTTCCCTGAAAGTCCGTCTCCAGATCGCAGGAGAGCTGAAAGGAGCCCGCACGTTTTTTGATATGCACCTCAAGCGCCTTCCCCATGTGTCTCCCTCCTCTGCTTTTTCTGTCCGCCCTCCAGGAAACTCACGCACAGAAGGACCACGGCCGAGATCAGAAGATTCATGCAGACCCACATCAGTGCGCCTTTCTCGTCATTGGTTCGCCACAGCTGATAGACCGTGGTCGAAATCGTGGCCGTGCGCCCCGGCGTGTAGCCGATGAGCATGCTGGTGGCACCGTATTCTCCGAGTGCCCTTGCGAAGGCCAGCACAAACCCCGCCAGGATGCCCTGGCGGCAGGCCGGCAGCTTCACATGCCAGAAGATCCAGGTATTGCCAAGGCCCAGCGTCTGCCCCGCCTGGGCGAGCGTCTCATCGAAAGAGTGAAAAGCTCCCCTGCAGGTTCTGTACATCAGGGGGAAGGCCACCACCACCGAGGCCAGCACGCCTCCCCACCAGTTCATGACGATCTTCACGCCGATGGAGGCCAGCAGGGCACCCAGCGGCCGTTTCACCCCGAAAACCAGCAGCAGCAGGTACCCGCATACCGTAGGCGGAAGCACGAGCGGCAATGTCAGCACCACGTCTGCCACCGCCCGCACAGCCCCTGGCAGGCGGGCGATCCAGTTGGCCGCGAGGATACCGAGAAAAAAGACGATCACGCCCGATATGAGCGCGATGCGAAGAGAATTCCAAAGTGGAAACCAGTCCACGATCATCCGCCTTTCCAGGAAAATACGGATCATTCATTTATCGTGGGGGGTAGCTATGCAACCATCTCACGAATCTCATCCGGCGTGACAGCAATATAAGGCTTCAGTTTCATCTTCCGCTTTTTGTCTGAGTAGTTTACGCGTGAAGCATCTATGATCTTCAAGA
>JAFUBA010000233.1 GCA_017460395.1 Clostridia bacterium
GAAGATATAGGGGCACTTGCGTACACAAAGATTTGGGTGAAGATGCAGTAATATTGCGGTCTCTCACATAAACGTACACAAACTTCCGGGGTAAAACTGCATATGTCCAGAGTGAGACTGTGAAGCAGGTTATTTCTGCCGGATTTCGTACACAAACTTCGGGGGTCAGAGGAGAGTACATACGGAAGAAAGTGCACAAACTTCCGGGGTAAATACAGACGGATTTCAGGATGAATCGTACACAAAGTTCCGAGATCGTACAGATGAATGTGTCAGAAATATGGCGGAAGCCTGGAAAATGTGAAGGAGAAAGTCACATATCTTGTGGTCCACTTGAAACAGAATTGCAAAAAATAGGGGTTTCGTCTGTCATATTTGACGCGAGCCGAAGGAGATTATCAGGGCAAATCGTACACAAAGTTCGGGGGTCAGAAAGCAAAATGTGACAAGATATTTCATTTGTGACAGGAGAAATGAAAGCCGATCGTTCTTTGGATTTCAGCGAGGCGGCCCCAATTTTATCCCCGAAGTTTGTGTACGCTTTTTGAAAGGTGTCACAGATTTGCCACAGAATGTCATAAAGTCGTGTCTTTTCTTGGACATCTTTAAAAAAACGTACACAAAGTTCCGGGGTCCGAAAATGGGCGATGAGGCAAAGAAGCCTGTGTTCATGCGGGTTTTCAAGGGGTCGTACACAAACTTCGGGGGTGGAGGATCATGAGAAGGCTGATTCCATGCGGGTTCTCGTGGAACGTACACATTTTTCCGGGGTGCGGTAAAGGGTGAAAATCCTCGAAAAGCCTGTTGTAATGCGGGTTTTTGCGAGATCGTACACAAACTTCGGGGGTAAAATGAATATTTGTGACAGTGGAAATTCTTGATTTACCGGGGTTCCTGGCGATTTCGTACACAAACTTTCGATGGAATATGATCAATTGTGACAATTCATGACAGTGCACAATGGGGATCATCTGAATGATGCAATTGGAGATGGAAAGTCAGATTCGGTATGTGGTATTCGGTGGGTATATGCTGGCTCAGGAGTTGTGTCTGACATATGATGTATAGTCAGCATAATACATATATGACATCACATACACATGAAACACATCATACAGAAATAATGCTGTCCATTCATTGAAGATGCAATGAGGTGAAATTGTCTGGTGTCCAGGAGCTATAGAGAACAGGCCGTCCAGGCATGCCACTGAACAGGGTTCTCGGACTGTCATCTGGCTGATGCATGCGATGATTGTGTGAATGGCATCAGTACACGTGTAGTTTTGTCAGCGTCTTCGCTTCATATGATACCTCTCGGAGATCTGCAGTGAGTGCAAACCTCCCCTTTCTCCGGGAGGGGGTGCTGGGAACAAGGTACTCAGAAAGACACATAGCATGCCTCTCTCTTTCTATCATGAGAGCCACTCGAGCAGTCACAGCGTAAAGGAAATGGAAACGCCACATGCACTTATCTTGACCATCCGATCCTGCCTGCGGGCATTTCTGGCACGATTGGATCCGATTCTCTGATTGGCATAGTCATCTTGATTGCCGATGTATTCTGCACACGGGGCAAGTTGACTTCTTCGTGATTAGAGCCACCGGCAGGTATGCAAAAAGAAGCTCCTCTCGGAGCTTCTTTTTGCAAGTAAAAACTTATTCTTCGCCCATGGCGACTTTCACAGCCTTGATGGCGAATGTCATGGTGCGGCCCATGGCGATGCCGGGCATCAGGCAGGGATAGTTGTCCACGAAGAAGCCGCCGGTGCAGTCGCCGGTCACGAACAGGCCTTCGATGGGCTTGCGGTCCTCATCCAGGGCCTGGGCCTTCTCGTTGACGAGGATGCCCTGCTCGGTGGTCAGGATGCAGGCGCCCATCCAGAAACCGTAGAAGGGAGCCTTGCGGATCTCAGACAGACGATAGGCGGGCTTGCCGAAATCCTCATCGTCCTGCTTGTCATAGAGCTCGTTGTAGCGCTCGACGGTGGCAAGGAAATTCTTCTTGCTCTCGCCCACAAAGCCCATCTTGTCGGCCAGCTCCTCAAGAGTGTCAGCCTTGAAGGCGTTGCCCTTCTCGATCTGCTTTTCGAAGTTGTCCAGCTGGCCCTGAGGATTCTTGCGGGTCGCAGCGGAGCAGCCGAGGGTGTGGAAGCGCTGCACGTCATCCGGCATGCCGGCATCAAAGATGGATGCATACACGCGGCCGGGCTGGTTGTAGGCTGCGTAGGGCATCTGGTCATAGGTGCCGCTCTCGCAGGCAAAGCGCTTGCCGTCGCGGTTGACCTTCAGGAAGGGCTGGGTGCCCAGGTTGAACTGACCTTCGGTGGCGGGGAAAACTCTGTCACCGGTGGAGGTCACCTTGTAGCCAGCGTCGATGCCGGGGGCCACAATGCCGCGGTCAAAGAGCATGGGAGCAGCTTCCGCCTGCATGGCGGCGCCGATCCACTTGGCTGCCTTGATTCCGTCGCCGGTGTCGGTGGGCCAGGCCACGTTGGAGGTGATGACAGCTGTGCCCAGGGGATCCAGGGCTTCCATCATGTCGGGGTTGCAGGGATAGCCGCCGGTGGCAAGAAGCACGCCCTTGACGGCGTTGATGCGAAGATACCGTCCGGTCTCCGTCTCCTGGGCGATGACGCCGGTCACGCGGCCGGCCTCATTGCGCTCCAGCTTCACCATGGGTGTGGAGAAGCGGATTTCCTTGCCGGCTTCCTCGACCATCTGCTGGAACATGTCCTGACGGTCGCCGCCGAAGCCCCAGAAGTGTTCGCACACAGGGAAGAAGTAGCCGCTGGTCTCAGCTTCGGGCCACACGGCCTCCTCGCCTGCGGTCACCTCGACCTTGGCGTCGGGATGATACTTGGCATAGCACTCCTTCACGAACTTGTGCATGTCGGCGGACTCATTGATCCAGGTGTTGAAGGCAGTGAGGTTGTTCTTGCCGGAGGCGTAGCGCTTCAGTTCGCGCCTGAGGGCTCCGCGGTCCACGGGCTTCTCACCCAGGGCCTGGGCATCCTCAGAGTCGATGGCGCCGTACCAGCCGCGCACGCGGGCGTGGGTGGTGCCCTTCTCGATGACCATCACATCATAGCCCTTGGAGACGGCATAGGCAGCACCGGCCAGACCGCCGTTGCCTGCGCCGACCACGAGGAAGTCGGTGGTCAGGGTTTCAGCAATATCGCTCTCCGCGATTTCAGGGGCCTCGCCCAGCCAGTCAGCGGCCTTCTTCTCGCCCTCTTCGGTCTCAAAGACTTCCACCGGGATCTCGCCCCGTGCCTGCTGCACGCACTTGTAGGCGGCCTTTTCGACGGCCGTGCGGGTCAGGGTGGCGCCGGTCTTGGCATCCAGGGTGATGCTGTCCTCTACCAGGCCGTCCTGGATCTCCTTGAGCAGTGCGCCCAGGCGATCGCCTTCCTCCAGGCCGATGCCGGCGGTCTCACCGGAGGTGTCGACTGCTACATCAGTGATGGCGCTCTCGGAGAAGGTCATGGTGACCTTCACGTTGCTCATGGCGCCCTTTTCGATGGCGCTGTAGGTGCCGGGGGTATAGAGCTTCTTGCCTTCAGCTGCGGCAAGACCGGTCACGCCCAGGGCACTGGCAGCGGCTACGGCAGCGGTGCCGGCCACGGTGCCGCGCAGAAACTGGCGGCGGGAAATGTCTTTCATGATATTTTCCTCCTGATTTTCTGCCGCGAAGCGGCAAATGGATTCTCTTTCATGATAGAGCTGCGGGTAACCCGCAGGTCAAGGACCTTCCCTGGCACATTTTGGGTCTGCGTGCTATACTTCCCCACGGAATTCCCCTGGAGCCACGGAAAAACGGTGCCACATAACGAATCGGATACGCAGAAACGCACACGAGGGAGGCGGACCATGTCCCGGGAAAAT
Organism: Clostridia bacterium; assembly: GCA_017460395.1. GTDB lineage: Bacteria > Bacillota > Clostridia > Christensenellales > Aristaeellaceae > UBA2943. The sequence continues at coordinate 3,886 of JAFUBA010000233.1, forward strand.
GGGATCCGACACTACCGCATCGGGGAATACGCACAGAAGATGGGTGTTACACCCGACTTACTCAAGCACTATGAGAAGATGGACCTGATTCACGCGGACACGACGGAGAGCGGCTACAGGTACTATTCCTTCACAGAATCCGTTGCGCTTCTTGAGTGCCTGTCGCTTCGAAACTACGGGATATCGCTCCAGGAGATGAGCCACCTCCTCTATGAAACGGACCTCGAGGGGTTCCACACATGTCTCAACCGGAAGGCGGAGGAGATGGAGCGGCAGGTCCGCTTTTCCGAGGCGGTCCTCAACCAGCACAGCAAGTTTTCTGCCTGGATGGACCGCATGAAGGAAAGGGAAGCGTATGTGCTCATTGAGGAGCGGGAGGACATGTACTTTCTTCCCCACAGCCACCGCCATGAGTTCCTGGAAGACACTCGCATCCAGGAGGTCCTGGAGGAGTGGATCCGCTGGATGCCGATGGTAAAGAGCGCAAGAAAGATCTGCTGGTGTGCGGAGAAGGGAGCTTTCACGGATGACTACTGGGGCCTCATGGTCCCCCGCGCCCTGCTGGAACAGTATGCTATTCCGAAAAACGGTGTCGTAGAGTTTCTGCCGGGCGGTCGGCACCTGGTGTACCATTACAGGATGGAGAGCGCGCCGGGGAGAGACGGAGCGCCGTGGAAGCCCCTCATGGAGGCTGCAGAGCGCATGCATGCAGAGCCTGCCGGCGATGCTGTGCAGGTGGTGCTGATGAATCTTGGTATGATGAGCCAGCAACATAGGAGCTGCGGCTGGTTCTCGGTGCCGCTGAAGGAGACATAAACAGAAGCGGAAAACGGCTTCATGGGAGCAAAAGACGCTCCTATGAAGCCGCTATTCATGTATGCTTTAAACGAGACCTACACACGCATGTATCGTTATCTCCGTGATCATCATCATACCAAAGTATGTTAAAAACTTTACCTGTCATGTAACCGTACAACCTATGATTACCAGTGATTCGTAATGAGATCAACGACTCTGCTTCGATATACCTTGAAGCAAGTCTATCCTGCGCTATTTTGTTCAATTCTCTCAGATCTAATGAGTGATTCTGCTTTTTATTACGAACCAGTATCTCACTCCAAGTCTGGGTTTCTAAGGCTTGTAGCCTTGGGAGTATCTCCGTCCATATGGCTGTTTCGATATGATCTTGAGAAAACGCCCACATTTCATGATCAGCATTTGCAAATGTCCACGCAGGGTTTTCTGAATCATATCGCTCAGGATCTCCGCCCTGAGCGATCCTTTTCCCCGTGGGGAACTCTTTTTGTCTTACTTCTTTTTCCTATGAGAGCCCGCCATAGTATACCGCCATGCTTTCCTTTGTAATCACCTTGTTACATCCTGCACCAGACGGAACACCCTCTCGCGCCTTCATCCAAGGTTCTTCCATCTGTGTCAGCTGGCTAATCCATTGCGCGTTGTGACCACCATAATGCTCCAATACCTTATCAATGGTATCTCTTTGATTCTCGGACAAATTGCCTGTTCCACCGGTCTCATCGCTGGTACTTACGGAATACTTTCCCTGTGTTTTGAAAAACAATTCAGAACACACCGGGCCGTTGGCCCATGCCTGAAAATCTTCCTCAAATAAAGGAGAATCATCCCAGACAAGTGACCATGCCTGAGAATAATAACACAGTTTCTGAAGCTTCATCGTAGACATAGGGCCCATCTGCTCTAAAATGTATTTTGCTGTATCAAAAACATTAGCCATCATGCACCCTCCTTCCGATTGAAATTCTATACCACAACGATCAGATTCTGAAGAGCAGGTAAATGTATATTTTTATGCAGAGACGGATCGTATGAAACTGCATCAGGCGTATTCTGTAGACATCGGAACAGGAAAGAAAAACGGCATAGTCGATTGCTCGACTTACCGTTTTTCCTCAAAGATTCAAAACCTCTGAGTTGCATCCCGAAATGTCTGGTCTTTTGATGCGGCGTCACTCTCTCGCCCGCTCGCCGCTGACGATCCTGTAGTAGACACCGGAGGTCAGGTGGCATACCAGGGCATAGAGGACGGCGAAGATGAGAAAGCTCACGCAGGTCGTGCGCGCAAACAGGCCTACGTCGTAGAGACTGAAGAGCATGAGGAGCTTCTGGATCATGGGAAAGGCGAAACACAGGTGCAGAACCGCAAAGAGCAGCGGCAGCATGAAGATGAGGCGGAGCTGGGAGGAAATGCTCCTTCGGATGTCCGCTTTTGTCATGCCCACCTTCAGGCAGATCTCAAAGCGTCCTGCGTCCTCATACCCCTCGGAGATCTGCCGGTAGTAGATGATGAGGACGGCAGCGAGAAGGAACACGGCGCTCAGCAGAATACCGAGGAAGAAGAAGGCGGCATAGTCGCCGAAAAAGTCTGCGCCTCCATCTGCCCTTGCGTCCACCCGGAAGGCCCTGTAGCCACCGTCGTCTACGTCCTTGAAGGACAGGTGCGAGAGACAGTCAAGTTCCAGAGAACGGGTAAATCGGATGTTCTCATCGTCTATGAGCCCGGTGTCGAAGCCATATCGCCAGGAGATCTGCATCTTCTGCGTGTCCGGGCCGTCAAAGCCTTCTATGGCTGAGGCAATGTCCCCCACCACCATGGTGACGGACGGAAGAGACATGGCAGCACCGGCAGGCATCAGGGTGCCAGAGGATACCGATTTTACGGAAAAGGTGTGGGATATGTCACCCATCCGAAGCGTCAGCGTGTCGGCATCATAGATCCCTTTGTCCATGAGCAGGACCGCCTCGTCTTCGCGAAGCGACAGTGGCTC
>JAFUBA010000234.1 GCA_017460395.1 Clostridia bacterium
GTGCGCCGCGGGGTCCGGGAGGCGAGGCTTCGATACACCGTAAAATGGTCGGAGGAGGACAGGGCCCTTGTCAGGATCACCCTGGACACGGGCCGCAGCCACCAGATCCGGGTGCAGTTCGCCTCCCGTCACTGTCCCCTCTTCGGGGACCACAAGTACGGGGCGAGGGACGAATACACCGCCCCCTTCCTCTACGCCTGCCGCCTAGTGATCCCCTGGAAAGGGCAAACGCTGGACTTTGAGCGCCTGCCTCCGTGGGCCGTGCGCTGAAAAACCGTGCAGAGGCAAACACCTTCTGCACGGTCTTTTTTACCTGCGCATGCGCCGCAGGTCTTCCACGATCAAGGGGAGAACGCGCAGGACCTCGTCCACTTCCTCCTCCGTGTTTTCCCGCCCGAGCGTCATGCGAAGGGAGGCCTGCGCCTCCTCCCTGGTGCGCCCGATGGCCGTGAGGACGTGGCTCGGGTCCAGGGACCCCGCCGTGCAGGCCGAGCCCGAGGAGGCGGCGATTCCCTCCAGGTCGAGCCTGAGGAGCACGGCCTCGCCCTCAAGACCCAGAAACGACACATTGCAGTTCCCGGGAAGCCGCCGCTCGCGATCACCATTCAGGAGCGTTCCGGGGATCCTTTCAAGGAGCCCGCCCATCAGGCGGTTCCGGAGATTTTCCACATGTCTTTTCTCCTCCTCCATGTGTTTGGCCGCGTCCTCCAGGGCCGCCGCCATCCCCACGATGCCGGCCACGTTCTCCGTCCCGGCCCTGTGCTTTCGCTCCTGCTCGCCCCCGTGCATGAGGGGCTCGAGGCGGGTGCCTGCCTTCACCAGCATGGCGCCCGTCCCCTTGGGGCCGCCGAACTTGTGCCCGCTCAGGGACAGAAGGTCCGCCTGGACGGCAGAAAAATCCACCGGCACCGCGCCCACCGCCTGCACGGCATCAGTGTGAAAGGCCGCGCCGCCCGCGTGCGCCATCTCCGCCAGCTCCTCGACGGGCTCCAGCGTGCCCACCTCGTTGTTGGCCCACATGATGCTCACCAGGGTCGTGTCCTCCCGCATGGCCTTTTTCAGGTCGTCCGGGGAGATCCGGCCGGAGCTGTCCGGGCGCAGGCAGGTGATCTCAAAGCCAAGGCGCCGGAGAAAATCACAGGTGTGCAGCACCGCATGGTGCTCGATCTCGCTGGTCACAAGGTGCCTGCCCTGCGCTTGGTGGGAGAGCATGTAGCCCACAAGGGCCCAGTTGTCACTCTCTGTGCCCCCGCAGGTAAAGTACACCTCCTCCGGCTTTGCACCGAGGATCCCCGCCACCTGCCGCCTGGCCCCCTCCACTGCCTTTCTGGCCGCGCGCCCGGTCCCGTGGATGCTGGAGGCGTTCCCGTATTCCTCCAGAAGATACGGCATCATGGCCGTGCGTGCACTGTCCCGCAGCGGTGCCGTGGCGGCATGGTCAAAATAGATCCGGTCAAGCATGTCCTGCGTCTCCTTCCTGTAAATTGTTCTCCATCTGGCTCCTTTCCGGTTTGGCCGATTCAGATGGAATGTGATATATGCCCGTTTTCAGAACGATCTGAAGAGATCATAGATGGTCTGCGGGCATATACGATTTTCAATCAAAGATCCGTTGCGGATCTTTGTGAAAATCAGTATAGTATTCTGGCCGCCATGGCGGCCATCCCAAGTCTGACAAAATGCAACATCATGCATATCAACAAAACGAGGAATCATCCAATGCGAAGGACACTTTCATCCGCCGCGCTCCTCCTGCTCCTCTGTCTTCTCCTCACTCTTCCCGCCTCGTCTCTTTCCGAAAAAGAGAAGACCTTTTCCGAGGAGGGCACCCGGCAGCTCCTCATCACCGAGATCATGGCCTCCAACGGCACCTGGGTGTCCGGCCATGCATATGACTGGGTGGAGATCTA
>JAFUBA010000001.1 GCA_017460395.1 Clostridia bacterium
CAATGAACCGATCTCCTGGATCGTCTACATCACAGCTCCCTCCACCGGAAAAGCCGTCGACAAGGAGGAAGCGAAAGGGTCAGGCTACGTGCCCCTTTCCTTTCTCCGGGACTTCTATGAGAAGGCCTATCGGCGCATTCGTGCCCATATGCCGGAGGATAAGACGATCGTGTTTCACGACGGATTCCGGTGCACTGCCTGGAACCGGTTCTTTCGGAAATCCGGCTTCAAAAACGTCGTGCTGGACACACACATCTACATCTTTGCCATGGAAAACTTTGTTCGCATCGCCAGGCCCTGGGTATATCGCATCTACCTTAGCGCCTGCATGGCACAGGTACGCAAGGCGCAGAAGGACATCCCGGTCATTGTCGGCGAATGGTGCATATGCAATAAGTACGCCAACAAGATGGAGCAGTCCGTCATGACACAGCAGGAGCGTGCGGAAAAGCAAAAGCAGAAATACCGCGAAATCGCCGCTATGGAGCTGAAGGCATGGAGCGAGACCGCCGGTTGGTTCTACTGGAATTATCAGCTGCTGCGCGACAGGACTACGCCGACCGACGAAAGCTGGAAGGAAAGCTGGGATCTGTGCCGGTGCCTAAAGAACGGTTGGCTGACCAAATCAGATCTGGAAAGTGGGAAAATCCAATGACGAATATGCAAAAAAAGCATAGTTTCTGGAATCTGCCCATCCTGAATTCACGCACGGATAAACAGCAAGTCCGGATTCCTGAAATGCTGCTCGGCTATTTTCTCGGCCCGCTGCTCGTGCTGGCCATGACCAGCGTGGTCTCTACCTACTATCTGACCTTCTATCGGACCTATGACGATGTGGTTGCTCAGGGCAGTTTCCTAGTGCTGCTGCCGCTCATCAGCGTGATCCCCATGGCGCTGGCCAATATCATCGTAGGCATCATTCTGGGAAAAACCCGAACCCGTCAGGGCAAAGCCCGTCCGTTCATCCTCACAGCCGGTCCTCTTCTTCTCATTTCCGGCATTGTGATGTTCGTGATCCCCTATTTCAGTCTGGGTTTCCGCATGGTCTGGATGGCGGTGACCTACAATCTCTTTGCCGCCCTGGCCAATCCGGTATACTCCAACTCCCATTACCTCATGGTTTCCCTCTCCACCCGTGATCTGGATCAGAGAGGCAAGCTGTCCGTTGTGGCCAATATCCCGGCGGTAGCTGGAAACGGCCTAGTCTCCAGCATCCTCATGCCTGCCATCCTCGGCTGGATCAAATCCGGAGAGGCGCTCGGCATGGAGGCCGGATTGGGCTATCAGATCGTACAGAACCGCTGGCAGACTGTGATGATAATCTTCGCTATCGCCGCCTTCGTCGGCTGTATGCTCGAATACTGGTTTACCAGGGAGCGCATCACCGAGGAGGATCTCCCCACGGATGCAGCAAGCGAAACCAAGGAAACCGTCTCCACTCTCCAGCAGCTCAAGGCCGCTGCCAGCGACAAGTACTGGTGGATCATCATGATATTCTACTTCCTGTACCAGGCAGGTGTCATGTTCAAGGGCGGCTATGTGTTCAACATCTTTTGCAACGACTTCTTCCCCTCGGTGACCGTGTTCGGCCAGACGCTGAACGCGGAGGGCGTACAGTCCCTCATGGCACTCATCGGCGGCATTCCCCTGGCGGCCGGCATGCTCTTTGCCTGGCCCGTAGCCAACAAGCTGGGCAAAAGGAACTTTGTCCTGCTCGGCTGCATTGTCTCCATCATCGGAAGCATCGTCTGTCTTCTCGCTCCCTCGTCCTTTGTCGTCGTCACCATCGGTCAGGTGCTCAAGGGCTTTTCTTCCATCCCGGGCGCGTACATCATGATGGCCCTGTTCGCCGACGTGTTGGACCATCTGGAAGCCAAGAACGGCTTCCGTGTGGACGGTATCTCCATGAGCGTGTACTCCACCATTCTGACTGTGGTCAACGGTCTGGCCGTCGCTTTCTTCAATCTGTTCTATGACAGCGGCGCCTTTACCCACCAGCAAGTGTCCAGCTTCTTCTTCCTGGGCTTTGAGATCATCGCCCATGGTATCCTGATTTTCGTGCTCCTCCTTCTGAATGTGGAAAAGCACATCCGCGAAGAGCAGGCGCTCATAGCAGAACGCAAAAAGGGTACGCAAGCCTGACAGCTGCGCACCCTAATCTCAAGAGCACCTCCTGTGCATGCACAGGAGGTGCTTTCATTTGCGCTTCACTTTACGGTCGTCTGGGCATGGCGCTTGATGGAGAAGTATCCAATCACAGCTGCCAAAAGCGACGCCGCCGTATCGATGATAATGTCCTTCATGGTGTCCTGCAGCGCGTCTCTGCCGATCTTCACCGTCTTGTCGGCCAGCATGTATTTCTGCATGTTCAGCCCCATCACGCTGTCCATGGTGTACTCGTAAATCTCCCAGATGCTTCCCACGGCCAGTGCAAAGCAGAAGGCAAAGATGCACACAAAGGCAGGGCTCAGCTGCACCCTGGTCGTACTGGAGCGATTCAGGAAGTCCACCAGAATAAAGCCCAGCGTACCCAGCATCAGGCCGCTGAAAAAGTGCAGGATGGAATCCCAGTAGGGTACCCTGTAGTAGAAGTCGTGCACCTCGCCCAGAAACACTGCGCAGTAGAGAAAGACGTCGTAGAGTATGTACATGATATGCGGGATCCGTAGGGAAAGCCGCTTTTCCAGGGCAGAGGGCAGCGTCATCACCAAAAGTCCCGCCACGCACTCTACCACCATCAATAGATAATCGGATTTGGTGCGCTGCGCTTCGTCCCCGCTTTGCTCCATCGGTGCATGGACCATCTGCACTGCGGAGAACACAAGCCCTGCCAGGAGGGAGAGAAACAGAATGATTGCCAGCACTTTGTGCAGTCTGTTCATGTCCTTCATTGCCATCATTTCCTTTCGGGAAGACCTTCACATCCTATTTCGCCGCCCAGGAAAACAGGTACGCCATATTTTCAGGGGTGCGGATGCCGGGAGCTGCCTTTACAAAGCTGCCTTCCAGGCCGTGCGATAGGGCTGACAGGTGAAAATGGCAGGCCCCAATGCCGACATCCAGCCGCTGCAGATCATATCCGTACTTGCTTGCGGGATTCTCCTCCCGGTAGAAGTGGAACATCCCCTGGGAAAAAACGATGCGCCAGGGCTGACGATTGGCGGCGGAGGGAGCAAGCCTTAGCATTTCCAGGGGCACGGCATAGTCTCCTGCCTTCTCGGGCGCAAGCGGCTCTCCGAATGTGCCCGAGAAGAAGAGCTCCTCCCACGCTTTTCGGTGGTCGGATTTTCCCACGGCGCGGAAGACCTTCTCTGTCAGCGTTTTCCTTTCCGAGGGATAGCCGACAGGGCAGACAATAGGAAGGATATCCTCAGGACCCATCTGGATTCTCTCCGAAAACTGTTCCTTCCTGAAGGTGCCTGCCAGCCAACAGGTCCCAAGCCCCATCCTCGTAGCCTCCAGCACAATCCGCTCAAAGCGGTATCCGATGGCTTCCATCGCCTCCGCTCGGTTTGCCGTGCTGATCACGATAAAGGCCGGGGCATTGCGAATCACCCCATAGGTGCCAAGCGGAACATCCTTTCCGTTTTCCCGGCTCTCCAGGAGATGAAAGGACAGTGGAGCCGCAAAAATCTCCGGCGTGTTCTTTTCCTCCGCCAAAAGATCCTGGAGCCCTTGCCTGTCCGCAGAAGAGAGCGGACGGGGCGCATAGGCACGCACGCTCTTCCTACGTTTGATCGTCTCATCCACCCAGTTCATACGACGTCTCCCATCGGTGCAAGTATTGCACAGCACATCTCTCCCATGTCCTCGGGCGTCTCATGCATCCCGGACTGAAACCAGTCCCTGAGTATGCTGATAAATGCACCCTCTCTGGCTGCATGCATGTAGTGCTCCTTGGTAGAAGAAGAGGGATAGATCGACTCTAACACGAACTGTTCCGAAATCTGTAGACGGGCTTCCAGATAGATCTG
>JAFUBA010000235.1 GCA_017460395.1 Clostridia bacterium
GATCCATTCGTTTTCCTGCGGATTCAGCACGGCCACCGGGAACATGGCGCTGGGCTCCTGAAGGTAGAAGGCGCCGCCCTCATGAAACGGGCTCGCCCCAAGCCTGGATGCCGCGCTCAGTTCAAAGCCCTGTGCTTCCCACGGGATACGCTCCCCCAGATCCTTCTCAAACAGATTCCCTGCGAGTTTCTTTTGTGAGTTCAGACGAATGCCACGGACCGGAGGCTGGTCATATGCCTGCATGAATTCCTGAATCTCATCGCCAAGTTTCTGCTTCATTCGCTCCACAAAGGCTCTTGGCAGTTCACTCATGCCTGACTCCTCCTGTGCCTCTCCGTTTTTTTCTCCTCCGGAGCTTTCCACTGTGGAGGAATATACATCTCCCCGTAACTGTCACGCACATCCACAGCAGGCTTTGGCGCTTCATAGTGAAGCGGTGCCACTGTGGAACTCTCCTCCTCGACAAGAAGTCTTGGAATCTTCAGCTTTTTCTTTGTCCGGTCGGCACGCCGGTGTCGTACACGGTTTTCCTCCGGTTCGAAAGCCTCATTGTCCCACGCAGCATCCTCCTGGAACGGTTCGTCCATCTGTGTATCTTCCGCCAGGTCTGGCTCCATGGGCACAGGATCCTGCTGCTGCGCTTCCTCCATAAAGTAGACATCATTCTCCGGCTGAATGTAGTGGAGATTTTCGTCGACCTGCCCGTTGAGCACAGAGTCCTCCCACTGCTGTTCTTTCATCCGGTGACGAACGGTCTGGGCAAATTGCCTCTCCCGGTGCACCCTCGCGTGTTCGTTACTGTGTGCACGTCTTCTTCTGAAGAAGCTCTTCCATACCTCCGGGGATCGCCATCTGGCAAAATACACCACAAGGTCCAGGATGATACCCGCAAGGCACAAAGAGATCGCCAGAACCTTCCAGTGTTCTCCGAGGAATTCCAGGACCGACGTTCTTCCATCTCCTGCAAAAAAAGTGTACAGCATGTTGGCCACGCTGCGGAGCCATCCCAGCAGCACGGTCAGAAAGGTATCTGCAAACTGATTCATTTTCTACCCCGATCATCCGACGATGCATGAAAGAGAGAAAGGAAAGTGAACTGCTCACTTTCCTTTTACTCATTCATTTTCAGTCCGCCTTAGTTTTTTCGAAGTGTGACCGTCACATTCTGTGGATTCACTGAAAGCGTATACTCCTGGTCCTCACCGCCCGAGACCACACAGACAATGGGCAATTCATACGTTCCTTCCGTCAGGCCCGATGCATCTGCGGTCAGCGTCAGGTTCCCCTTGTTCAGCGTGTTCAGCCAGTTCTGGGGGCCTGTCAGGGAGACGTCCGCGTATCGACTGGAAAGTGACTCATAATAGCCCTGCTCCGTGCCCTCAAGATTGACTCGCACAGCTTCAAAGACCCTCGTCTGGATGGTCTCTCCGATCTCCACCGTCACGGTGATCGTGTCGGTAGAAAGGTTCACCAGCTCGGACGGCTTTCTCAGTTTCACTGTCCTGGAAAAAGAGCTGCTGGCGCCTGTCACATCCACCTGGGCCTCCGTGAACAGCTGCTCCAGCTGGTCCAGCGCCTCCTGCTTGCCTGCAGCCAGCACTGTCTCAGGCTGCACAGAAACAGATTTGATCTCATAACCCTCCGCCGGGTCGCCAACCACGACGCCAAGATCGGAGAAGGACAGGGCCTTTTGCGGATAGAGCGTCTGCTCCACCACGACCGCATCCACAAGAACCGACTCGCTGGTCACTTCCAGAAGCTCGCTCTCCACAATGCTGCCATCTGATGCGATGAGATTGAAGGGGACGGCTGTTCGAACAGTCCCCTGCTTTGCCTCCAGGCTGCTCAGATCCAGAATGGCCTGTGCGCGTACAATGCTGCCGACCACGCTCCTGGGCCCTGACACGGCAAGGTAGGGCGGGTCCATGGTCATGGCAGAAGAGTACCATCCGTCCGGCAGATTCCCGATGGTCTCCAGCCCTACGGGAATACGGTAACGTGTGATGTATTCGTCAACATCGATGGGGATCGACGTGGGACTGACTTCCACGACGGAACCATAGCTGGCCGTGTTTGTCCAGAGAATCTTTGCCTCCTGAGAGCCGGAGGTGGTAATCCTGCTCAGATCGATTCTCAGGTTGTAATTGGCCGCGGCTGCATCCCCGTACACGGTCTGCGGGACACTCGCACGAAGCGTCACACCGCTGAGCGTCTCCTCTCCAAGGTCACTGGTGACAATCAGGCCCTTGCGCTTGATGGCATCTGTGCCTACCACGCTGACGGTTGCATCCGTAAAGGTTTTTTCACGGGTCAGACTCGCATCCTGGCTGATGAGCCCGACCCATACCACCACCGCACACAGAAGGGACAGAAGCTTGTATGGCCACTGATGAATCACCAGATGCTTCAGCCACCCAAGCACCATGCCCAGCGTAATTTTCTCATGATTCGAAGCCATCAGGCATTTCCCTCCCTCGTCTTTTTTCTGAACTGGAGGATGGAGCGGAGAGAGAATGTCTTCTGCGCATAGAGACCTTCCAGAAGCTTCGTCAGAGAATCCCGGTCCAGCTTGCGCTCCAGCACGCCATCCCTGGCCACCGAGATGATGCCGGTCTCCTCGGATACCACCAGTGCCACGGCATCCGTCGTCTCGCTGACACCAAGCGCCGCCCGGTGACGGGTACCGAGTTCCCGGTCCACGTTACGGTTCTCAGTCAGGTTCAGGATACAGGCGGCCGCCACGACACGGCTCCCCCTGACGATGACGGCACCGTCATGCAGGGGCGTATTCGGTTCAAAGATATTTTCAAGAAGCGCTGCGGTGATCTCGCCGTCCACCGTTGTGCCGGTGTCAATGATATCCTGCAGACCGGTTTTCTGCTCAAAGACGATCAGAGCACCCACACGGCGTTTCGAAAGAGCCAGGGCACAGTTGACCAGTTCCTGTACAGACTTATCCAGCTGCTCCGCAGACTCCTTCCTGCGCTTTTCCAGGCCCGTTCCGCGTCCCAGCTGTTCCAGGGCGTGCCGGATCTCAGGCTGAAAGAGCACGATGAGAACCAGCGGACCGTTGGACAGAAGCGATGACACAAGCCAGTTCAGCGAAATCAGTCCCAGGAAACGGCTCACAAGAATGATCACCGTGACAAACAGAAGCCCCTTGAGCACCCCGCTGCCCCTGGTATGTCTGACCAGCTTGATCACTTCATAGATGATGATCGCCAGCAGCAGTATGTCAAGTATATCTAAAAACCCGGCCCGGTGCGTCAGTGTCCACCAGGCATCCTGCAAGGTTTGAATAATATCGTTCATGAATCCATCTCCAATGGATGTTTGCCCGTCGACTTTTGGGCACAAAAATTCTATCACAAATATGGTTCAAAACCCAGTGCATTTTTTCGCATTTTCCATTTCTTTACAGGATTTTTTTCGCCACGTTTCCCGAGCCACTGCGCGAAAAAAAGCCGCGCGCGGCGGCTTAAATATATCAGACTTTGAGCTCTTCTTTCATGCCGAGGCTCTCTGAGTTTCTCTCGAGGAGGGGGTAAATCAGATCCTCCAGGAATTCGGCTACCTGCTGCGGTGCACGTCCCACAAAGGCTTCGGGCCTGAGGATGGCTTCCACATCCTCCCGCCTGAGGGCGAAGGACGGATCAGCGCACAGCCTGTCGATGAGATCGTTGTCCCCACCGTCCTGCTTGACATGGTTTGCAGCAGCCTGCGCATGCACGCGGATCTTCTCGTGCAGCTCCTGCCGGTTACCGCCCTTCTCCACGGCGTCCATCATGATGTTCTCCGTGGCCATAAACGGCAGCTCCCGCATGATTCTCTGCCGGATGACCTGCTCATAGACCACCATGCCGTCGGTCACATTCATGAAGATGTTGAGGATGGCATCGACCGCCAGGAAGGCCTCCGCCACCGCGATGCGCTTGTTGGCAGAGTCATCAAGCGTCCGCTCAAAGAACTGCGTGGAAGAGGTTATGGCCCCATTGAGCACATCCACCATGACATACCTTGCCAGGGCATCTATGCGCTCACATCTCATGGGATTGCGCTTGTAGGGCATGGCAGAGGAACCGATCTGGGACTTTTCGAAAGGCTCTTCCATCTCCTTGAAGGAGGCAAGGAGGCGCATATCATAGGCAAATTTGCTGGCACTCTGGGCGATACCCGAGAGAACAGACAGCACCTGGTAGTCCACCTTCCTGGAGTATGTCTGTCCAGAGACCGGCACCACATGCAAAAAGCCAAACTCTCCTGCGATCTCATTTTCCACCATGCGGACCTTCTCCGCATCCTGATGGAACAGTTCCATGAAGCTTGCCTGGGTCCCCGTGGTGCCCTTGGACCCGAGGAACGCCAGCGTTTCCAGCCGATGGTCAATTTCCCCCAGGTCCATGTAGAGCTCATTGAGCCAGAGGGTGGCCCGCTTTCCAACGGTGGTGAGCTGTGCAGGCTGCAGGTGCGTGTAGGCCAGCGCCGGCGTTGACTTATATTTGTCTGCAAAGTCCGCCAGATGCTTCATGACGTTGAGGACCTTGCTTCTCACCAGCTTCAGCGCCTCGCGCATGATGATCAGATCGGTATTATCCCCCACATAGCAGGAGGTGGCACCCAGATGGATGATGCCCGCCGCCTTCGGGCACTGAAGACCATACGCATAGACGTGGCTCATCACATCATGACGGACTTCCCGTTCCCTGCGCTCCGCGTCCTCATAGTTGATGTCCTCGGCGTGTGCTTCCAGTTCCTGGATCTGTTCATCCGTGATATTCAGGCCCTGGTGCTGCTCGGCCCTGGCCAGCGCGATCCAGAGTTTTCTCCACGTTCTGAACTTGTGGTCTTCAGAAAACAGAAACTGCATCTCGCGGCTTGCATAGCGCGTAGAAAACGGGCTTACATACTGATCTTTTGCCATACTGTCCTCACTTTACATCTCAGCCCTGCATCTCGTGGCGGTTGACGATCAGCGTCTGCCAGGTCCCGTCCTTCAGGGACACGGCGCAGGTAAACAGAGAGATTTTGTTGTCCCGGTCGAGGCTTTCCCAGATCTCATTGGTCCAGGTCTTCAGATCTTCTCCGACCTTCACCTTCTCCGGTTCTCCCTCAAAGGATGGCAGCGGGTTTCCATCCCCGACATAGGTATGCAGGAACACGCCCTCCCCCTTTGCCATGCCGTCCCACTCAAAGAACTGGCGAAGCGTCACTTCAGGGTTTCCTCTGTCGCTTTTGAGGATGCCCATCTGAAAGGCAGCCTTTCCGTCCCGGATGCGGCACAGGGCAGAAATTCTCGGTGTATAGTTCGGCGGATCGGGTTCAAAGGTCCTTGTGCGCAGAGCACCTTCAAAGGTGCCGCCATTCACGAGCGCATCCCGGATGGTGTCCGTCTGATCGCCGTTGGTGACGATCAGGTCAACCGAGGTGGGATCGAGGCGCAGACGGCGCACAGGTGCATAGATGATCAGGCTCGGATCGACCATGCGGGACTCATCATAGGCACGGGTTTTCACCACATGCTGTCCCTGCTGATAGAAGACGCGGTTGCGGCTGTTTTCGCTCCGCCCCATGATAAAATAGGCTGACATGACATGCTGCCCGTCGGGTGACATGCCTACGCAGATGCCCCTGCCCGGATAGGAATTGCCAAGGAGCAGTTTCTGGAGTTCAGGTACTCTCTGTGCCATCTTGCCCTCATCAGTTTCCCAGCAGCCTGCTGCTGATCTCTTCGTATGCTTCTTCCACGCCGCCCATATCACGGCGGAAGCGATCCTTGTCCAGCTTCTCATGGGTGGTAGCATCCCAGAAGCGGCAGGTGTCCGGGCTGATCTCATCGGCCAGCACAAGGGTACCGTCCGTGGTGATGCCAAACTCCAGTTTGAAGTCGATCAGCTCCACATTCACATTCTTGAAGTATGCGATCAGAAGGCTGTTGACCTTGAGCGCATACTCTGCGATCTTCTTCATCTGGTCATCATTGGCCCAGCCCATGGCAGCGATATGATACTCGTTGACCATCGGGTCATCCAGCTCATCGCATTTGAAGCAGTATTCGATCACCGGCTTGCGCATGGGGGTGCCCTCCGGGATACCGAGGCGCTTGGAGAGGCTGCCGGCAGCCACGTTGCGCACGATCACTTCCAGGGGAACGATATCCACTTTCTTCACCAGCGTCTCCCGGTCGCTGATCTCCTCCACAAAGTGCGTGGGCACACCGTTTTTCTCCAGCATCTTCATCAGATGATTGGTCATCCGGTTGTTGATGCTGCCCTTGCCCGCGATGGTGCCCTTCTTCTTGCCATTGAGGGCAGTAGCATCATCCTTGTAATCCACAATCACAAGCGAGGGATCATCGGTAGCAAAGACTTTCTTGGCTTTTCCCTCGTAGATCTGTTCAAGCTTTTTCATGGTATGATCCTCCAAATCTATTTCTCATATCAGGCTGGTCCGGCCTCTGTCAGCAGGACCCCAGTGGGTTCAAATTCCTGTCCTTATTCAGCACTTCTTCGTGCTGCTGTTTCCGAAGGTCCTTGAGCTTCTCGCTGAGCTCACTGTCCGACAGCGCCAGGATCTGGGCTGCCAGCAGCGCCGCATTCTGGCTTCCATCGATCGCCACCGTAGCCACGGGGATGCCACCCGGCATCTGCACGGTGGAAAGAAGAGCATCGAGACCGTCCAGGGTAGATGACTTGACCGGAATGCCAATCACCGGCAGCACGGTCTGTGCAGCCAGGGCACCGGCCAGATGGGCAGCCTTTCCTGCGGCCGCAATGATCACACCAAAGCCATTCTCCTCGGCAGTCCTTGAAAAATCCGCCGCCTCAAATGGTGTCCTGTGGGCCGAGAATACATGTGCCTCCCACGGTATGCCAAGGCTCTCCAGCGTGTCGAAGGCACCCTTCAGGACCGGCAGATCGTGATCGCTTCCCATGATGACTGCGACCTTCTTCATGTTGAACCTCCATCTGTCGCTTTCGTTCAATCCGGCCGCGGTCAGGCCTGGCCGGACTGACGGATGAATGGCTCTCGCCCAGACGCGCCGGACGCGAACATTCGCCGTGATTCTATGCATATTATCCGGTTTCGTCAAGGCAAAATCCGGATTTTCCAAGGGAATTCGCGCGAAATCTTCGCCTTTTGTGTTTTCTGGTCCTTACATGTCTGCTTCTATCCATCCGAAGGTATCACGCTCTTTCCCGCCCTCTCATGCAGGAAATCGGGATCGTTTTCGAGAATCAAAGGAAGAGATATCAAACGGACTGGAGTTGATGGCTATGCCGACAAAAAAGCGCAAATTCGGATGGACACCGCTTGGGATTGTCGGATGGGTGTTTGCACCGATCGGACTCTTTTTCTCCCTGCTTGGCTTCATGATGTATCATTTTGGCGTCGGCGATGAGCCGGACGATCCACTGATCTTCCTGTGCGTCTTTGGCGGGATGGGCGCCATCTTCCTGATTCTGGGGCTCGGCTTTCTGTGCTCGGATCTCTCCCGCCGCGCAGGGCAAAAACGTGTTCTGGAGGAAGGTTACTTCGTGGATGCCACGTTCGTGGGCGTACAGGTGAACCTGAATATCAACGTAAACGGCCGGCATCCCTACAATGTGGAATGTCACTGGAAGGACCCGTCTACCGGCATCATGCACGTGTTCTTCTCTGGGCCGCTCTATTTTGATCCCACGGATGCCCTCACCGGCACCACCATACCCGTGTATCTTGACCGGATGGGCGGCAAGGCCTATTACGTCGATATTTACAGCGTACTGCCGGAGGTCATGCTTCATACATGATTCGCAGCAGGAACAGAGCCAGGATGGAAGTTTTCTCCCGTCCTGGCTCCTTTTTTCATCAGGCTTTCGCCTGAAGGTATTCATCAATTGCGGCCGCCGCCGTCTTTCCGGCACCCATGGCCAGAATCACCGTGGCAGCGCCGGTCACGGCATCGCCGCCGGCATAGACCCCTTCCCGGCTGGTGCGACCGGTGTCTTCTTCCACCACGATTCCGCCCCACTTCTGGGTCTCAAGGCCTTCCGTCGTGGACTTGATCAGCGGGTTCGGGCTGGTGCCAAGGGCCATGATCACACAGTCCACATCGATCTCTTCCTCACTGCCCTCCACGGCCACGGGCCTGCGGCGCCCGGAAGCATCCGGCTCGCCCAGTTCCATCTTCTGGCACCTGATGGAGGAAACCCAGCCCTGCTCGTTGCCCGCAATGGAGACAGGATTGGTTAGAAAATGGAACACAATCCCCTCCTCCATGGCATGCTCGACTTCCTCGCGCCTGGCGGGGAGCTCTGCCTCGGTCCTGCGGTAGACCACGGTGACCTCGGCGCCAAGACGCCTTGCACACCTGGCCGCATCCATCGCCACGTTGCCGCCGCCCACCACGGCCACCTTTTTGCCGTGCTGGATGGGTGTATCACTGCCGTCCCGATACGCCTTCATGAGATTGATGCGTGTCAGGAATTCATTGGCAGAATACACACCCTTCAGATTCTCCCCGGGAATCGACATGAACTTGGGAAGTCCTGCACCGGAGCCGATGAAGACCGCCTCAAAGCCCAGATCCTGCATCAGCTCATCGATGGTCAGCGTCCTTCCGATGACCACATTCGTCTCTATCCTGACCCCCAGATCCTTCAGGCCCTCGATCTCCTTGCGCACAATGTCCTTCGGGAGACGGAACTCGGGGATACCGTACACGAGCACGCCGCCGGCCAGGTGCAGCGCCTCATACACGGTCACCTCATAGCCCTTCTTGGCAAGGTCCCCGGCGCAGGTAAGTCCCGAGGGGCCGGAGCCCACCACGGCCACACGATGACCGTTGGACTGGGGTTTCTGCGGCTTCTCCTGGGTGTGCTCCGCGTGCCAGTCAGCCACAAAGCGCTCGAGCCTGCCGATGCCCACTGGCTCACCCTTGATGCCGCGCACGCACTTGCCCTCACACTGGCTCTCCTGAGGACAGACCCTGCCGCAGACAGCCGGCAGAGAGGAATCCTGATGGATGATCTGATATGCCTTCTCAAAGTCACCCTCGGATACAGCATGAATGAAGTCCGGAATCTGAATGTGCACAGGGCATCCGGACACACAGGGGCGATGCTTGCACTGAAGACATCTCCTGCTCTCCTCCAGCGCCGTCTCAAGGCTGTAGCCCAGGGCAACCTCCTGGAAGTTGCCGCTGCGGACCACGGGATCCTGGGAGGGCATGGGCGCTTTCTGCATGGACATATTCGGCATCTTAGTGTACCTCCCGGAAAAGATTGCACGTGGTCTCGTAGGCATGTCGCTCAAAGTCCCGATACGTCGTCCCGCGGGCCATCGCTTCATCAAAATCGATCTCGTGCGCGTCAAACTCGGGTCCGTCCACGCAGGCAAACCTGGTCTTTCCGCCCACCGTCAGTCTGCATCCGCCGCACATACCGGTGCCATCGATCATGATGGGGTTCATGGATGCGATCGTGCGAATGCCAAATTCCCGGGTAAGCTTTGCCACAAACTTCATCATGATCAGGGGACCGATGGTGATGACCTCATCGTACTTCTCTCCGCTCTCAATGAGCTTCCTGAGGGCATCCGTCACAAGGCCCTTTTCGCCCCAGGACCCGTCGTCCGACATGCGAAGCAGTTTTGTGGAGGAGGCCTCAAACTCCTTTTCGAGGATCACAAGGTCACGGTTTCTGAAGCCCACGATCGCATGCACCTCGCACCCCTGCTCATAGAGCTTTTTCGTCACAGGGTATGCAATGGCACAGCCTACTCCGCCGCCCACGACGGCCACCTTCTTCAGGCCCTCCGTGTGTGTCGCGCGTCCGAGCGGCCCCACGAAGTCGTGAATCATGTCCCCTTCATTCAGATGATTCAGCTTCTCGGTGGTGGCACCAACGATCTGAAACATGATCGTGACAGTGCCCTTTTCGCGGTCATAACCACCCACCGTCAGCGGGATTCGCTCGCCGTCCTCGTCCACCCTGAGGATGATAAACTGTCCCGGCTCAGCCTTGCGGGCAATCAGCGGGGCTTCCACCTCCATGAGCGTGACCGATGGGTTCAGAATCTGCTTTTTTACAATTCTGTTCATATGCTGCCTCCCTTGTGCAGACTTACCAGTCCAGGGGATAGGCTGAAACCGCGTATGTCAGCTTTCTCCCGTTGGCCTTCAGCGTCGTCAGCACGCTGTCGATCGCCGTATCCTTTGTGAGCGGTGTCGGAATAAAGTCGTTTCTGTCGGTGCGGCTGGAAATCCGGATCGGGATGATCCGAAAACCCTCCCGGCTGACGGTCTGCGAGCCGTCCTCCTCGTCCCGCACGCGGAACCTTGTCTGGAAGACAAAGCTGGTCATGTCATCCGGCTTATTGTTCCCTGAAAAGCAGAAGTTCCCGAGCGAGTAACAGATGTATACACCGTTGTAATCTTCAATGGGATTCAGGCGATGGCTGTGGTGCCCGAGCACCAGATCCGCGCCGCTGTCCACGGCCAGCCGCCCCATCTTGATCTGGTTCTGTGTGGGAGAATAATCCTTCTCATTGCCCCAGTGGAAGGAACAGATGACGATCGGATACTGCTGCTTGGCCAGCTCAATATCCCTTGGGACCTTGTCCCAGAGCCTGTCATACCGGTCGATGCACAGATACGTGAGCATGGCAATCCTCACGCCCTTGATCTCAATCACACCCACCTCGGTCGAGTTGGAGTACACGATCCCCGCACCCCTCAGCGCGTTCTTCGTGTCCTCATAAGCGTCATCCCCATGGTCCATGATGTGATTGTTTTCCAGCGCTGCAGCCTCCACGCCATTGTCGCTGAGCATGGTCACATACTCCGGCGGCGCAGAGAACAGGAACTGATTGTTCCGCTTATCGGACGGTATGTAGTCCGAATTGGTGAGCGTACCCTCAAAGTTGACGATCGTCAGATCGTCTGCCATGAGGATTTCCCGCATGTTCCGCATGGTGAAATTCAGATCGCCGTCCTGCCGCTTCAGCTCGTCCTCAAAGATATTCTTTTTCTTTCGGCTGTCACCGCCGATCGTAAAATCGCCCGTGGCCGTGATCGTGATGAGCACGGATCCATCATCCTCACGGTAGTCTGTGACAGACAGACCAGAGGACGCAGACGGATCCAGAAGACCATTCTCCTCAATGCCTGAGGAAAAATCGTCCTCCAGCTCCAGCTCCTCTTCCTCCTCAAAATCCACGCTCCACTCGGCATGAGCCGAACTTCCCATGACGCCTGATACCCAGATCACGCACAGAAGAAGGCTCATCCATCTGTTCAGTGTCTTCATCCAAAACCTCACTGTTTTCCCTGTCAAAGATGGCGCAGGAATCTGTCCATCTTTTCCAGTGCCTGGTTCAGTTTCTCAATCCCGGTGGCATATGAGCAGCGGATATGTCCCTGCCCGCGGCTTCCGAAGGCCGTTCCGGGCACACAGGCCACCTTCTCTTCCTTAAGGAGCCGCTCGCAGAACGCTTCGCTGCTCAATCCCGTCGATGCAATCGACGGGAAGACGTAAAAGGCACCCCTCGGTTCAAAGCACTCAAGGCCCATCTGCCGAAAGCCGTCCACCAGAAGACGCCGCCTGCGGTCATAGCTCTCCCGCATCTTTACGACATCCTCATATCCCTTTTCCCGGCCCTCACGCAAAGCCTCCACTGCTGCCACCTGACTCATTCTCGGAGCACACAGGATCACGTACTGATGGATCTTGTTGGCTACCTCGATGATTTCTGCCGGTCCGCAGATATACCCGACCCGCCATCCTGTCATGGCAAAGGCCTTGCTGAAGCCGTTGAGGGTAAGGGTCCTCTCCCACATTCCGGGAAGCGTTGCAAAGGAGACATGCCTGAGTCCATTGTATGTCAGCTCGGCATAGATCTCATCGCTGATCACCATCAGGTCCTTCTCCTCGACAACCTTCGCGATCTCCTCAAGATCTGCCCTCTCCATGATGGCGCCGGTGGGATTGTTGGGATAGGGCAGAATGATCGCCTTGGTCCTGTCCGTGCAGGCCTTTCGTACCTCCTCGCCCCGCAGCCTGAATCCGTCCCGCTCATGGGTGGGCACGGGCACGGGTGTCCCGCCGCAGAAGGTGACACTGGGACTGTAGGACACATAGCTGGGATCCGGGATCAGCACCTCATCGCCCTGATCGATCAGCACCCGCAGGCACAGGTCGATGGCCTCGCTGGCGCCGACGGTGACCACGATCTCTGTCTTAGGGTCATAGCGCGTCTGAAAGCGGCTCTCAAGGTACAGCGCAATCTCCTCCCGCAGTTCCGGGAGGCCTCTGTTGGCGGTGTACTGCGTGCCGCCGTCCAGGATCGAGTTGATGGCCGCGTCCCGAATGTGGTAGGGCGTGATGAAGTCCGGTTCGCCGACACCCAGAGAAATGGCGCCCTTCATTGTGGCTGCAAGATCAAAAAACTTTCGGATCCCGCTTGGCGGCACGGCCTTCACTGTCTGATTCAAGAACTTGTCATAATTCACGGGCTCACCACCAGCCGCTGATCAGGCTTTTCTTCCTCGAAGATGACACCGTCCTCTTTATAACGCTTGAGCACAAAACTGGTCGCAGTCCCGGTCACCATTTCCAGCGTGGACAGCTTCTGGGAGACAAACAGAGCCAGTTCCTTGAGTGTTCTCGCCTCCACCAGCACCAGCAGATCATAGCTGCCGCTCATCAGGTACACACTCTTGACTTCCTCAAAGCGGTAGATGCGCTTGGCCACAGCATCAAAGCCCATATCCCTCTGGGGCATCACGCGGACCTCAATCATGGCCTCCACACGCTCGCGCTCAGCAAGATCCCAGTTGATGGTCGGCTGATAGCGCAGAATGATGTGGCGCTCCTCCAGGTCGCTGATCGCCTGTGCGACCTCATCCACTGTCGATGAGCACATCACAGCCAGTTTTTCCAGAGGAAGACGACAGTCTTCCTGCATCAGATCCAGCAGCTGACCTTCCAGCTTTGTCACCAGATCACACCCCTTACGTTCTATACAGGTTACCCATGCTTCCATCTCTCCCAGGGGAGCCCTGGAAAACATGAGTATTTCATCATTCTACAACTCTCTTCCCCCCGTGGCAAGCGCCTTGACAGGCCTGTGTCCTTCCTCTAAACTTTTTCTTTGGCACTTTGGCTGTATTTTGCCTGTTTTTCTGCCGGGCAGCTGTTCGAAGAAAGGTCTGATGCGATATGGCTTCCATGTCCTACAACGCGCTCCCCCATGACGCAGATGCATGGGAGACAGAAGCACAGCGCCTGTCCATGCACCGGCCGCTGGTGGTGACGTCCAGAAGATGGCAGCACCTTTTTCAGACTGCAAAGAACCTGTCGCCTGTCTTTTTTGACAGCTTTCATCCAAACCCGGATTACACTGACTGCTCCCTGGGATACGAGGTCTATCAGAGGGAACACTGCGACGGCCTGATCGCCTGCGGCGGCGGCTCCGCGATGGATACCGCGAAGGGAATCAAAGCGCTGGCTCTTTCTGAAACGCCGGTGCATGCGCTCAGGGGCGAGTTTTTGTCTGATCGTCCCGTTCCTCCCTTCCTCGCCATTCCCACCACGGCAGGATCTGGCTCCGAGGCGACCCCGAATGCGGTGCTTTATAAGGAAGGGAATAAGTGCTCCCTCTCGCATCCACTGCTGACACCGGATCAGGCGATCTGGGACGCAAGGCTGCTGAACAGCCTCCCGAATCTGCAGAAGAAATCCTGCGCCCTGGATGCCCTTTGCCAGGGCATTGAATCCTTCTGGTGCCGCGCGGCCACGAAGGAGAGCAGAGCACATGCGGAAAGGGCAATCCTCGGGGTTCTTCATCACATTGACACCTATCTGGAGGAGAAACCGGAGACCTTCCCAGGTGCAGCAGAGCAGATGATGGAAGCTTCCCGTGAAAGCGGGCTTGCCATTGCCATCACCCGCACCACGGCGCCCCACGCCATGAGCTATATGCTCACAAAGTTTCTGAATATTCCCCACGGCTGCGCCTGCGCTCTGACCCTGCCATACGTCTGGGAGCACATGACGCACTCCGATGACCCGTATGTGCAAAAGGCGCTGTCGGATCTCTCCTCCCTCCTCCATACGGAGGTGCAGGACGGGCCCCGGCTCTTCCTCGGGCTTCTGGATCACCTTCGTGTACTTCCCGGGCTTTCCGTGCCGGATGACACGCTGGACGCCCTTGCAGATTCCGTGAACGTGGAGCGACTGCAGAATCACCCGGAGACCCTCACGCAGGAGGAGATCCGAAAGATATACAGACAGGCACTGTTCCCTGTCGACCCTGAACTGCTCGCGTGCGCAAGAAAGGTGTGGTCCAATGCCACTGTATGACACACCCGCGTTTGTGGACAGAAGCTTTCTTCGGGCAGTCACGGACTTCATCTTCGTGAAAGACCCTCCCGAAAAGGCGGATATCATCTTCATCCCAGGTTCTTCCTTTGAGGGGCATGTCCGTCTGGCAGGGCAGCTGTATCTGGAGGGCTATGCCCCAAAGATCCTGCCCTCCGGCTTCCATCCGAAAGGTTCCTCCGCGTTCACGGGCGACCCCGCCTTTCCCTCCGAGTGGGCCTGGATGCGCTCACTGCTGCTGAAAATGCAGGTGCCGGATGCAGATATTCTTCGGGAGGACAGGGCCACCTTCACCTGGGAGAATGCAGTGTTCTCAAAACAGGTCCTGCTCTCGGAGGGCATTTCCCTTCCGGGGACGGCACTTCTCACCTGTAAAGCTCATCATGCGCGGAGGGCCCTCTACTATTATCAGTCCGTCTTCCCGGACTCGCGCTTCCTCGTATGCGCATCGGATGTGCCCGGCATCTCCGCGGATGACTGGCACCTGACAGTCTCCGGCAGAAACGCCGTCATGGGCGAGGTGCAGCGCCTGGGCGGGCAGATCCGTGAGATTCTGGAGGCCCAGCTGTCGTAAGACCGCTTTTTATCCCCTGCACAGCATATCAGAAAGGAATCACCATGCGACGACTGCCACTTCTTTTGAGGATCCTCATCTGGCTTATTCTGCTTGGGATCATCGTCTATCTCCTCCTCTTCGGAATGGTCCTCTATAAGGAATCCCACGTACCTGCACCCGGGGACGACTATGAGGCCGTGGTGGTACTCGGTGCCCAGGTAAAGCCCGACGGTACGCCCAATCTTCAGCTGCAGTGGCGGCTGGATGCGGGGCTGGAGGCATACAGAAAGCATCCCTGCTTTATCGTCGTCTGTGGGGCTCAGGGCAGCGATGAACCGATGCCGGAGGCCGTCGCCATGCGGCGCGTGCTGGAGGATGCCGGCGTCCCGCCCGAGCAGATCCTCTCGGATCCCTCCTCCTTCAATACCCGCCAGAACCTGCAGAATGCCAGAGCACTTCTTGAGCCCTATGGCATCCGGAAGATCATCATCGTGACCAGCAATTATCACCTGCCCCGCGCCCTTGCCCTCGCCTCCGATCTTGGTTTCGATGCCACAGGCCTCGCGAGTCCGACCCTGGGCGGCTTCTTCTGGCTCAAAAACCACGCGCGGGAGACGCTTTCCTGGGTCAAATACTTCCTCGAATCGCGTCTGCACATTGAAATCTGAAAGGGACTCAGATGAATCAGCAAATGAATCAGCAATATATAGAGCATCGCCTTGCGGCATGCGGGATACCACACGACGCGGCGCTCGCAGATCAGCTTCTTACTTATCACTGCCTCCTGATGGAATGGAATCAGCGCATGGACCTGACGGCCGTGATGGAGGAGGATGAGATGGTGGACCGGCACTACATGGACAGTCTCATGCCCCTGACAGTGCCCTCCCTGATCCCGGCATCCGGTCGACTCATCGACGTCGGCACAGGGGCCGGCTTCCCCGGTCTTCCCCTCGCACTCGCATGCCCGGGGCTGCAGGTCACCCTCATGGACGCTCAGCAAAAGCGCCTCACCTTCCTTGATGAAGTAATCAGGAGACTGCATGTGAGCAACGTGACCCTCGTGCACATGCGGGCTGAGGATGGGGCGCAGGTGCCTGATCTCCGCACCTCCTTTGACGTCGCCGTGGCCAGGGCCGTAGCGCCTCTGCCCGTGCTCGCAGAGTACCTACTGCCCTATGTGCGCATCGGCGGAAAGGCGCTTTGCTGGAAAGGGCCCTCCGTGGCAGACGAACTGCCGCGCGGCGAGAAGGCTGCTCATCTCCTCGGTGCACACATCTCCGCTCCCCTGTCCTACACAGTCGAGGGCAGAGACTGGCAGCATGTCCTTGTGGAGATGCCGAAGTGCGCAGCAACCCCGAAGCGATATCCCAGAAAAGCTGGTGTCCCCTCAAAGACGCCACTGGCATAAAAATACCCGGCAATGAGCAGTATCATTGCCGGGTATTTTCATTCAGCTCTTCGAGGGGTTCATGATCTGCGCCCACTCTTTCACCTTGGTTGTGATCTCCTCATTGGTCGAGACGGTATCGATCAGGCTCATGGTCTGCTGCAGCGCACCCTCTGCATCGGTGTCAGAGAGCATCTCCTTCAGGATCTTCATGCCTTCCCTCTCCTGCTCGCTTCGAAGCTGTGCGGCCTGTCTGCAGAAGGATCTGGCCACAGCGATGGCCGGGTAGATGTTCTTTCTCGCCAGTGCCTGGTCAAAGGTGACGATCATATTGATCGTGTCGCGGATCTCATGGTAGGCAATCTCGTCAAGGCTTGAGGTCGATTCTATGTCCACCACGCAGATCAGCGTCACGCTGCCGCCTTCCCTGAGGTTCCTCGCGCAGCCCAGCAGCTTTTTGATGCGCATCAGGCCCGCAGGATTCATGATCGATCCCCGGATGACGCCGTTCAGCCCGCATGCAGCCCGCGCCACACGATTCAGGCTGTCGATGATCACAATGACGTCTTTGCCCTCCTCGGCCAGGCGCAGTGCCCGTTCCATCATGGTCTCCATGAGGCGCAGCTGGCCCTCGGATGACTGTTCAAAGTTCGTGGCAAGCACCATGCCCCTCGAGTGATCCCTGAAGTTGGTGACTGCCTCCGGTGCCTTTTCCATCAGCAGGGTCAGGATCTCTGTATCCGGGTGTGCTTCAGATACCGCAGAGGTCAGATTGGCAAGGAACTTTGATTTCCCGCAGTCAGGAGGCATCAGCATCAGACACCGCTGGCCAAAGCCCATGGGGACGAAAAGATCCATCAGTCGGATATCGCTCATACCCTGGCCCAGGCATATCCTCCGCTTTGGGTAGATCGGCGTCAGTGTGTCAAAGTAGGGACGCTGCAGCGGGCCTTCCACCTCATGTCCGTTGATCTTCAAAACATAGACCATGGCAGGGTATCGGTCATTCTCCCTTGGCGGACGGATTTTCCCGGTCACCTCATCGCCGCTTCTGAGCTGGTAGCGACGGATGATGGAAATCGATATGAACACATCCTTCGGGGAGAGCGTCATGGTCTCGTTGTGAAGGAACCCATAGCCTTCCTGATTGATCTCAAGATAGCCCGTCACTTCCTCAAGGTCGGTGGCTGCGAGAATTTCTTCGCGGGTGGGCAGGTGCTCCTCCGCTCTCCTGTCCATCTCGCGGCGGCCGGGTGCACTCCATCCGCCGCCGGAAGACTCACTCCTTGGCCTGTCAAAGCCGCCGCGTTCGATGGATCGTCCGCCCTGGGGAGTACCGTCTCCGTCCCGCTGTGGTCCGAATCTTCCTGATCTTGGATATGACTCGCGCCAGGGACTGTGCGACTGGGGTGCCGGGATCTCCACCGGCTTCCCTGCATCAGGTCCAAAGCGAGTGATGGTATAATTCTGAGGACGGGATGACGCCGCCGGCGAAGCATTTTTCCCGTACGGGGCCGGTCCGAAGCCACCTGACCGATCCGGGTACTGGCTCCGGCTCTGTCCTCTGATGGCCGGGGCCTGATTCTGCCAGGCAGCCTTATAATGCGGAGCGGTGGTGTGCTGCACATCTAATGGATGGCCCGGTGTTGTCCCCTCCGGTGCACGGCGAAACTCCGGACGGATCTCAATGGGATGGTCATCGGCACTCTGGAAGGCGGTTTCATCCTCCATATCATATCCCGGATCTTCCTTAAGACTCGGGACGGTGTTTCCCTCAGGCTCCTTTGTTTCTGCAGGGTCAGACGCGTGTTCCGCGCCCGGAAGACCGCTTTCAGAATTCTTCACTTCCGGTGCAGGCGCATCTTCCGTGTCCGGCATCGAAGGTGCCGGTTCCTCAGCAGCTTTCTTTCTCCCGCGCGTCTTCTTTACCGGCATTTCCACCGGCTTCTCCTGGCTTTCCCCAGCCATTGCCTCTTGCGTATCCTGCCCATTCATTCCGGCAGCAGCTTCAATTCTGGAGATAATCTCTGCTTTCACAAGGCCAGGTTTCAAAGAGAGGCCCATCTCCCGGGCCATCCGTCTGAGCTCAAAGACCGTTTTGGACGCATAATCGATGGATGCCAAAACGCACCCTCCTTTTTGCCATCAACGTTATGAGTTGTATGATTTGTATCAGTGTGGGATCCACCGCGAGGACTCCCTAAGCATAGTGACATGTTTGCATCTGGTCATTTCTTAATCATTATACCGTTTCCGAAGGCTCGAAACAAGATGAAATCGTATCTATAAAGTCATCCTATCAAAGGACAACCAGAAGCGTACCAAAACCAGGGGATGTCGGCAAGTGAGACATCCCCTGGTTTCATGATGCGATCTTTTATGTAGCACCTTTAGACCTCTTTTTTGTAGAACGTGATCC
>JAFUBA010000025.1 GCA_017460395.1 Clostridia bacterium
ACCCAGGCTGCCAGAAGCAGCGCGATGAGCACGTGCAGTACGCGATTTTTCTTTTTTCTGTCCAGCATTTTCACCCGGGCGTCCGAGAGGGCCAGCGCCGTAAGATCGTATCCCTCGAATTCCGGTTCCACTACCTGGTGTCTTGCCAAAATTATCTCTTCCAATCTCTAAAGATTCGTTATGGGCACTGCTCAGGAAGACGAGCAGGAATCAATCGTTCAGTTTCTGTCTGTATCCGGTCTGTCGGGAACAAACCGGACATCAGCATTCCACCTCGTATTATACCATGAACTGTGCCTTCAAAAAAGGGAAAAGCGAAAAAAGCAGCTGTAAAAACCGGAGACAGCATGGCGCTGCTCCGGCGGGGATTACAGTGTATGATAGAGGTCTTTCACCGTCTGATAGGCGAGTTTGGGTCTTCGGTATTCGTCCACGACGCCCTTGTTGTTGTAGCTCCTGGGCCGGGATGCAAACCAGCCCTCGTCCACCCGTACGTCGGCAAACTGCCACAGGAAGATGCCTGAGACGCCGGGGTGCGAGAGGACCGATGTGATCTGCTCCTCGAGAATTTTGCACTGCCGCTCTTCAGACCACTTGGATGCTGCAAAGGGATCGTGGAAACCATAGATGGCGCCGGCACCGATCTCGCTGACGATGAGCGGCCGGTCTTCTCCGCCGCCCCGCCTGCATTCCTCGATCTTTTTTTCGAGGGCATCTCTGACCGGGGTGTCGTGATACCATCTGGGGTAAATGTTGATGGACACGATATCACAGTCCCGGAAGACCCTGGACCCGGGCCGCTCCAGGAGCGCCGCCGTCACAGGACGTGAGGGATCAAGGTCCCGAAGGAGCCGGAAAATTTCCCGGTAGCACTTCGCCCCGTACTCGGTGTCATCCGCGCACTCGTTGAGGCTGCCCCAGACGAAGATGGAGGGATGGTTCATGTGCTGCTCCACCATCTCCCTCGTGCACTGCAGAAGCTGGGGCATGAAGAGGGGATGGCGCATTTTTTCCTCGGAGAAGCCGCGCACATGGGATTCCTCCCACACCAGCATGCCCATCTCATCGCACAGGTCCAGAAAGAGGGGATCGTTCGGGTAGTGGCAGGTGCGCACGCAGTTGGCGCCAAGATCCCGCATGAGCATGAGATCCTGCATCATGGCGCTGAGGGGCACGCTGGTTCCAAAGCTCCCGTACTCCTCGTGGCGGTTGAAGCCGCGCAGGCGAAGGGGCGTTCCGTTGAGAAGAATCTCCTTGCCCTCGGTCCGGATTTCTCTGAAACCCGTCCGGTCAAGAAGATCGTCCACCACGTTTTCCCCGATGATCAGTTCCGTGCGCACCTGGTAGAGCTTCGGGTCTTCCGGGGCCCATGGCTGCACATGGGGGCAGGGAAGGATGACCGAGCAGTGAACCGTGCTGTCCGGCGCCAGGGTGATGTCCGTATCCAGCATGTGGCTGCCGATCTGTACGCTCAGGGTGCCCTTCTGCTCCCGGGAGGAGAAGTGACGCACGGTCACGTCCACCTTGGCCTCCCATGCATCGCCCTTTCTCCTCGGGGTCACATGACAGGCGGTGATGCAGGCCCGGGAGATCTCCTCGATCATGACCGGGCGGGTGATGCCCCCGTAGGTGTAGTAGTCGTTGGACACGTGCAGGGCAGAGTCGTCCCCGAAGCGGTTGTCCACCTCCACCCGGAGGGTGTGCATCCCGGGCAGCACGTCCCTTGCCAGCCCCTCGAAGGCGGTGTAGGCCCCGTAGTGCTCACACAGAAGCTCCTCGTCCAGGAAGACCTTGGCGCGGAAGGAGACGCCCAGGAGGCGGATGCGCACATTGCCGCCGCAGCGGATCTGCTGCTCATACACGCCGCGTCCCTTGTAACAGCGAAGGGCGGGATGGGCCTCCCAGGCAAGGGGCACCGTCACCTTTTCGGGCGATGGAAGGCCGCCCTCATCCAGGGTGGTCAGCTTCCAGATCGGCGCGCATTCGCGCACGGTGCGGACTTCATGGGTGGGAAAGAGACGTTCCATGGGGATTCCTCATTTCTGCAGCCTAAAATAATGCATTCTGACAGGCGCCCATCATACTCCATCCGGGGAAAATTGCAAATCCCGGAGCATGTGCCCCGCGGCATCCCAGAGCCGTTCAAAGAAGGCATCCTCCCTGGGATAGCGGCGCATATCGGGGAGATACCCTGCGATGTCCCGGATGAGGGAGAGTACCCTTTCCCTGCCAAAGCGGGACTCCAGATAATACAGGAGCCGCAGGTCCATAAGGCCATCCCTGAGGATCTTTCCTCGGATGGATTCCCCGGGGATGCCGCCCTCCTCCGGATAGACCAGGAAGGCGTCGCCGGAGGGGAAGGCGTGGCCCGCATCGGTCTCCTGGTGGGGATCCAGATGGCGCAGGGAAAACTGGGCATTGTAGAAGTTAAAACCCCAGTGAAGGAACCCCTGGAGATGAGTCACGTACAGGAGGGTGCCGAGGATCCGGCTTCGGCGCCGGGGCATGGAGATGAAGCGGTTGGGCACGTCCGTCCCCTGGGCACAGCAGTAGTAGCCCCACAGGGGATGGACCTGGTCTTCAAGGAAGGGATCCAGATGGTCGAGGGATACCACGGGCGTCTGCACGAGCCCCTCGCGGCTGTAGCGCACACAGGACAGGGCGTCCATGGTGGGGAAGCCCTGAAGGCGCGGGATGACGAAGGCGGCTGCCTTTCTGTAGGTCTCAATGTCCTTTTCCCCGGGCTCGTCCGAGATGTGGAAGAAGGCATGGCCCTCAAGGCCCGTCTCCCGGAGATGGTTCACTAAGGAAGGAAGAAAGCTGTCCAGGAAGGCGAGGTACCTGTCGCCTGTGCCGGGCTCTGACCAGGGAAAGAGGCGGCGAAGACTGCCGTCTGTGTCCCGCACCAGGATTCGCGGTGCGTACTTTACACCCCACTGGGTGAACAGATGGGAAATCTCGAAGTCGAAGATGCCGCACGCCCGGGCGAGGTCGACCCACCGGTCGAAGCGGTCGTAGCGGAAGGAAAACTGGCCCTCTTCGTCCTCCTCCACATCCACCAGCTGCACCGGGGTGCGCTCGCCCTCGGGAAGCACGTCCAGGGGCGGGGGAAAGATGGGGGTCAGGATCAGGTTGACCATGTGGTCGTGCAGGGACACCATGAAGCGGCGAAGGATGGCCCAGTGCTCCTCCGAGAAGACCGGCACGTGGTAGTAGTCCGCCAGGCAGTCTGCGTGGAACCACTGGGTGTGATGGATCGGCAGGGGCGGAAGGCAGTCCGGGAAGACACGCAGGGGGAGTGCGGCCCTGGCAGAGGTGCCCTGGGCCTCAAGCGTGGCCGTGAGCGTCATGTCATGCGCTGCCGTGGCTGCATCCGCCCGGACGGACAGAAAGAAGAAGGCCTCATGGCAGGGAGGAAGATCTGTGCAGATTTCGGGTCCGCAGGACAGATCCACAAGGCGGTCCGGGTACTCGCCGGGCGCTGTGTACAGATAGTCTTCATCCCTTACCTCCGGGACCACGAGGCCGCAGGGCACCTTTTCGACCTTTTGCAGAAGGAGGTGCGGATGTGAACCCTCAGGCGCATCCGAAACGATACTCAGATGAGCGGGCGATTGGCAGGAGATGCACAGCTGTACGTGGGTCTCCTCGCCCATCACACAGGTGAGGGATTCCGGCGGGGAAAAGGGCGCTTCTTCCGGCGAGAGGGCAGGGATAAAGGAAAGCTGCAGCTGCATGGGAAACCTCCGGGCTTCAGAGTGTTGGTCCCGGTAACATTTCGAAGCTGCCCTGCCCGTTTCCTGCCACACTCCCGGCGAGCGGGCATAAAGAAAGCATGATGGTGTCCTGCCAGGACCATCTGAAATGGAACTTTGACCCTTTCTGCCGCCTTCCCTTCGTGGTATACTCCTGCCCGTCAACGAAAAAACCAACCGGAAGGAAGAATGAAGCCATGCCATGTACCACACTGCTTGTCGGGAAAAAGGCCAGCTGGGACGGATCCACCATGATGGCCCGAAATGAGGATGCCTTTGCGGGTAATTTTGAGGCCAAGCGGATGATTGTCGTCCGGCCGGAAGATCAGCCGCGCCACTATGTGTCGGTCCTTTCCAAGGTGGAAATCCCCCTGGAGGACACGCCCATGCGCTATACCGCCGTGCCGAACGCGGACCTGTCCAAAGGGATCTGGGGCGAGGCGGGCATCAACGCATGCAATGTGGCGATGTCGGCCACCGAGACCATCACCAGCAACGCACGCGTCCAGGGAGCAGACCCGATCCTGAAAGGCGCCGGCATCGGCGAGGAGGACATGGTCACCATCGTGCTTCCCTACATTCATACGGCCCGGGAGGGCGTCCTGCGCCTCGGAAAGCTCCTGGAAACCTACGGCACCTATGAGATGAACGGCATCGGGTTCCAGGATGCGGATGAGATCTGGTGGATGGAGACCATCGGCGGACATCACTGGATGGCCAGGAGAGTGCCGGATGACGCGTATGTGGTGATGCCGAACCAGCAGGGCATTGATTTCTTCGACTTCGTGGATGCGATGGGCGAGAAGAAGGACCACCTGTGCTCCGCGGATCTGCCCGAGTTTGTGCGCAAGTACCACCTGGACCTGTCTCCGGAGGGCGGGGCAGTGGAAGAGTGCTGGGACTTTGATGCCAGGGCGGCCTTTGGCAGCCGGGAGGATGCGGACCATTCCTACAATACCCCCAGGGCCTGGACCATGGAGCGGTACCTGAATCCTCATGCCAATTTGTGGGATGGGCCGGACGCGGATTTTCGGCCAACCTCCGACGATATCCCCTGGATGCGGGTGCCCGAGAAGAAGATCACGGTGGAGGACATCAAGCGTGTTCTGTCGGACCACTATCAGGGGACGCCCTACGATCCGTATGCAAAGCACGGAGATCCGTCCATGCGCGGGGCGCTCAGACCCATCGGGATCAACCGGAACAATCACCTGGCCCTGACGGTGCTGCGCAGCGATGTGCCGGAGGAGATCATGGGCGTCATGTGGCTGGCCATGGGCTCCAATGTCTTTAATGCCATGATCCCCCTGTATGCCAACGTGGACAAGGTGCCGGAGTACGTCTCATTCACGCCGAAGAATGTTTCCACGGACAGCTTCTACTGGGTAAGCAGGCTCATCGGGGCTCTCGCGGACGCCCACTTTTCCGCCTGTGCATCGCCCATCGAGCGCTACCAGAATGCGGTGGCGAACCGCGGCCAGGCGATGCTCGTGAAGATGGACCAGAAGTACATGGACGAGCACCCGGAGAACGTGACAGAGTATCTCGAATCGTGTAACGATCAGATCGCGCAGATGGCCAGGGAGGAGACGGACGATGTCCTCTCCAAGGTCCTTTATCAGGCGAGCATGGAGATGAAAAACGGCTTTGCCCGTTCGGACTGCTGATCATTGACAGAAAAATGCCCTGTGGCTACAATGCCCCCGATTGTGCGGTTCGGCGGTGATGCTGAGGGTGGATTGGAGAATACCGCACTGGATCAGATGGAGGATAATTGAGATGGAAATCTATGAGGAACTCAGACGGCGCGGGCTGATTGCCCAGATGACCGACGAGGAGGAGACAAAGGATCTCATCAATCGCGGCGGCGCCAGGTTCTATATTGGCTTTGACCCCACCGCAGACTCCCTGCACGTGGGCCACTTCATGGCGCTTTGCCTGATGAAGCGCCTGCAGATGGCGGGCAATAAACCGGTGGTGCTGCTCGGCGGCGGCACGGGCTTTATCGGCGATCCCTCCGGGCGCACCGACATGCGCGCCATGCTGGATGCCGAGACCATCCAGCACAACTGTGACTGCTTCCTCAAGCAGATCAGCCGCTTTATCGAATTCGGCGAGGACAAGGCCATCGTGGTGAACAATGCGGACTGGCTTTTGAACCTCAAGTATGTGGACATGCTGCGTGAGGTGGGTGCCTGCTTCTCCGTCAACAACATGCTGCGCGCCGAGTGCTACAAGCAGCGCATGGAGCGGGGCCTGAGCTTTTTTGAGTTCAACTACATGATCATGCAGGCCTATGACTTCCTCTATCTCAACGAGCACTATGGCTGCAACATGCAGTTTGGCGGCGACGACCAGTGGAGCAACATGCTGGCCGGTACCGACCTGATCCGCAAGAAGACAGGCCGCGATGCCTACGCCATGACGATCACCCTGCTGCTCAACAGCGAGGGCAAGAAGATGGGCAAGACCGCCAAGGGCGCCGTGTGGCTGGACCCGAACAAGACCTCCCCCTTTGACTTCTATCAGTACTGGAGAAACATCGACGATGCCGATGTCATGAAGTGCCTGAGAATGCTGACCTTCATCCCGATCGATGAGATCGACGAGATGGAGAAGTGGGACGACAGCCGGATCAATGAGAAGAAGGAGATTCTGGCCTTCAGCCTGACCGAGCTGGTGCACGGCACCGAGGAGGCCGAGAAGGCGAAGGCGACCACGAAGGCCCTGTTTGGCGGCGGCGGAGACGATGCCAACATGCCGACCACCGAAGTGGATGCCGCAGCTCTTCAGGAGGGCAGCATCGCCGTGCTGGACCTCATGAGCCTGGGCGGACTGATCAAGAGCAAGGGCGAGGGCCGCAGGCTGATCGAGCAGGGCGGCGTGACTCTGGACGGTGAAAAGGTCGAGAGCATCGACGTGCGTGTGGGCACTGAGGCTCTGACCGCCGGCGTGAAGGTGCGCCAGGGCAAGAAGGTCTATCACCGCTTCATTCTGAAGGCATGAAGTGAAAAATAGCTCAAACAAAAGGCAGCAGGATTGTCCTGCTGCCTTTTGTTTGCCTGTGGAAAAACTCTGTGCGCCTGACATGCCTGTGGACAAACATGGCGGCGGGGGCTATACTGGGAACGTCATCCGAGGCATGGCCGCGAATCACAGCACCATCTGCCCACCTGCGTACAAGCGATGGTCTCACGCCGTGATCTGCGACAGATCCGCGTCCAGGGAGGAGATCCGGACCGTCAGGTTTCTCCGCCCAGCGTGTCACCGCCCGAGGCGGTGACCGTAGAATCATAGAGGGAAACGCTGCCGGTGGCATTGTCACTGCTGGCCTGGGATGTGCAGTCTTTCAGTGTCAGCACGGCACCACATGATACCCTCACGGCCGCATTGAAGCTGCGTGCAGGAAAGAGGACAGACGCCCTCGGAGCGGCTGAATTGCACAGAATATGAGAGATATGTGAAGACGGTCAGATAAGAATGGAAAGGGGTGATGGGCAGATGCGGAGAGGAAGGACGCTCCGGATCATATTGCTCATCGCCCTTTTGGCGTTTTTTCTCTCTCCTGCATATGCCGATACTCTTGTGCTGCCCGCCTCCCTGTCGGAGGTCTCGGAGGAAGCCTTTTCCATGTGCGACAGTGTGGACGTTCTGGTGCTGCCGGAGGGCGTCAGAGCCATTGGAGACAGGGCTTTTTTCGGCTGCTCGAATCTGGCGAAGGTGGTCCTGCCATCAAGCCTTGAAACGATCGGGGAGGATGCCTTCGCAAACTGTCCTGCGTCCATGCTGTTCATCTGTCCGCCGGGCAGCCCGGCGGATGCCTGGGCCCGGCAGAGCGGGTATGACTGGAGCACGGGTACGGTGTGCCGGGCGCTTGAGATCGGTCAGGACTACGCGGGTACGGATGCTGCCCTCTACGGACCGCCCAATGACCGAACAGCGCTGGTGAACTGCCTGAAGCATCTGGACGAGATGGATTACCTGGTGGAGGAGAAGATCAATCTCACGGGCAACGGGATCCTGGAGGCCATCGGGA
>JAFUBA010000236.1 GCA_017460395.1 Clostridia bacterium
AGCTCCGGTCGCGGGGGATCCTCGTGCGCGTCTGTGATTCCTTTGGCCTGCCGGGGAGCTGCCTTCGCCTGGCCGTGAAGACGGAGGAGGAGAACATGAGACTCATAGAGGAACTGGAGGCGATACGGAATGCGCGGTAAGAGTCTGATGATCCAGGGCACGGCGTCCTCGGTCGGCAAGAGCGTCCTCTGCTGCGCTCTGCTTCGGATCCTCCGCCAGGACGGGCTCCGTGTGGCGCCCTTCAAGGCCCAGAACATGTCCCTCAATTCCTTTGTCACGCGCGACGGGCGGGAGATGGGCAGGGCCCAGGTGGCCCAGGCCCAGGCGGCCGGCATGGAGCCGGATGTGCGGATGAACCCGGTGCTGCTCAAGCCCACGGGGGACAGGCGGAGCCAGGTGATCGTCGAAGGCCGGGCCGTGGGCAGCATGACGAGGAATATAAGCCGCATCTGCGAAGGCGCATCCGGGAGATCTACGGACAGCTTGAGCGGGACGTGGACTGCGTGGTGATCGAGGGTGCCGGGAGTCCGGCCGAGATCAACCTGAGAGACGGGGACATCGTGAACATGTCCATGGCAGAGTCTGCCGATGCGCCGGTCATTCTGGTGGGGGATATTGACCTCGGCGGTGTGTTTGCCTCCCTCCTTGGCACGGTGATGCTCCTGACCGAGGAGGAGCGGGCACGGGTGAAGGGGGTCATCATCAACAAGTTCCGGGGCGATGTGCGGATCCTGGAGCCGGGCCTTCGCATGCTGGAGGAGCGCATCCATGTGCCGGTCCTCGGCGTGATCCCCTGGATGGATGTGCAGATCGAGGACGAGGACAGCGTAACCTCACGCCTTCGCCGTGTGCAGGGCGAGGGGGATCTGGATGTTGCCGTAGTCCGTCTCCCCCACCTTTCCAACTTCACGGACTTTCAGGCGCTCACGCTGCAGCGAGGCGCGCGTGTGAGGTATGTGGAGAGACCCGAGGAGCTCCGGGGGGCAGACCTCGTGATCCTGCCCGGCACCAAGAACACCATGGAGGATCTCATGGAAGTGAGAAACTCAGGGCTTGAATCGGAGATCATCCGCTTTGCCAGGCGCGGCGGCACGGTCCTTGGGATCTGCGGAGGCTTTCAGATGCTGGGGAGTGTCCTTCGGGACCCAGAGCATGTGGAGTCCCAGGTGCCGGAGATGCCGGGTATGGGCCTCATGGAGATGGAGGTCAGCTTTTCGCGGGTGAAAAAGACCCGGCAGTCCACGGGCGTCATCTGCGGAGAGCCTGAGTGGATGCGGGAGATCCGGGGATTGCGCGTGGACGGATATGAGATCCACGCAGGGGAAAACGTCTATGGACCCTCGTGCATTCCCTGGATGAGGGTGGACGGGAACGTCTGCGGCGTGTGCAACAGCGCCGGGAACGTCATCGGTACCTATCTGCACGGCCTGTTTGACGACGGGAAGTTTTTCCATGCGCTCTCGGCGCACCTGAGGCGGGATAAGGGGCTGGAGCAGCGGGAAGGCCCCGGCATGACCATGGACGAATACCGGGAGCGGGAGTTTGACCGCCTGGCGGACATTGTCAGATGCAGCCTCGACATGGACAGGATCTACCGCATCATTCGGGGGGACATGTAATGCTGCGCATGCACTTTCTGGCACTTCTTCTGGGCTTCCTCCTGGACCTGATCCTGGGGGATCCGGCATGGCTATATCACCCGGTGCGGCTGATCGGGAAATACATTACGTTTGCGGAGCAGCGCCTACGGGCGCGGGGCGGGCATCTTCGCGGGAGCGCGGTTCTCCTGACCGCGTCCACCTGCCTTTTTACCATGGCCTTCGCGGGATTTCTCCTGTGGCTCCTGTCGCTCTGCGGCACATGGGCGAAGCTGCTTGGCATGGCCGTCATGGACTGGCTCGGGATTGCGGTGCGGGATATGATCAAGGAGGCGCAGGGCGTCCGAAGGGCCCTTCACCTCAGTCTTCCGGATGCCAGGCATCAGGTGGCGAGAATCGTCGGGCGGGACACGGACCGGCTCACGGCGGAGGAGATCGTGCAGGCGACGGTCGAGACCGTGGCCGAGAACACCACGGACGGGGTCATCTCCCCCATGCTGTATGCCTTCCTCGGCGGCCCGGTGCTCCTGTGGGGCTTCAAGGCGGCCAGCACGCTGGATTCCATGGTGGGCTACATGGACGAAAAATACCGGGACATCGGGTGGAGCAGCGCAAGGCTGGACGATGTGCTGAACTTCCTGCCAGCGCGCCTCACGGCCGCTCTCATGATCCTCACGGCCTTTTTCATGGGGCTTGACGGGAGGAACGCGCTTCGGATCGTGCGGCGCGACCACAGAAATCATACAAGCCCCAACTGCGCATGGAGCGAGGCGGCTGCGGCGGGGGCGATGCACATACGGCTCGGCGGCACCCACCTGTATTTTGGGAAACCGGTGGTGAAGCCCACGATCGGGGATGCGGACCGGGCGGCCAAGGAGGAGGACATCGGGAGGGCCTGCCGGCTGCTCTGTGTCACAGCCTTTCTGATGATGGCCTTTCTCGCCCTGATCGCATGCCTTGCGTGAAGGGGACAGAAAACTTTCAGGAGGACGGTGAGGAAGATGGGTGCACAGGAGGAGGCACGAAGGCGGTGGGACACCATCGCAAAGCCGCTCTACGCCCTGGGACGGCTGGAGGATCTGGTGGTGCAGATCGCAGGCATCCAGGGGACGGCGGATGTGCGCATCGACAGGCGCTGCGCCCTGGTATTCTGCGGCGACCACGGCGTGGTGGAGGAGGGCGTCAGCCAGTGCGGGAGCGATGTGACGGCCCTGGTGGCAGGGAGCATCGTCGAGGGGACGGGCAACATCAACCTGATGGCTGCCCCGGCCGGTGCCGACGTGTTTGCCGTGGACATGGGCATGCAGACGGAGGTCCCGGGAACCATCTCGTACCGACAGGGGTGCGGCACGGGGAACATGACCAGGGGGCCCGCCATGACCAGGTCTCAGGCGGAGCAGGCCGTGCATGACGGCATGGAGCTGGTGGGTGACATGAAGAGACGGGGCTATCAGATTGCCGTGATCGGAGAGATGGGCATCGGGAACACGACGGCGGCAAGCGCCGTTGCGAGCGTGCTGCTGGGTCTCCCGGTGGAAGATGTCACGGGCCGCGGAGCCGGGCTCTCGGATGCAGGGCTTCTTCGGAAAAAGGATGCCATCCGAAGGGCAATCCGGGTGAATGCCCCGGACCCGGAGGATCCCATGGATGTGCTCCATAAGGTCGGCGGCTTTGAGCTGGCGGGCATGGCGGGAGCGTATCTTGGCGGATACAGGTACCATATGCCCGTGATCACGGACGGCATGATCCCCTCCGTGTCGGCCCTTGTGGCCGCAAGGCTCTGCCCGGAGGCCGCAAGCGCGATTCTCCCGGGGCATGTGAGCCGGGAGCCGGTGGACCGGATGATCATGGAGCATCTGCACATGGAACCCGTGATCGACGCCGGGATGGCCCTCGGCGAGGGCACCGGCGGTGTCATGCTCCTGCCGCTTCTGGACATGGCGCTTCGGGTCTACCATGGGACGCACACCTTCGAGCACCTCGGCATGGAGGCCTATACCCGGGAGGGGGGAAGCACATGATCGCGCTCATCACGGGCGGCAGCGGCTGCGGGAAATCCACGTTTGCAGAGAAGCTGGTGGACACGCTGCCCGGGGAAAACCGCATCTATCTTGCCACCATGCAGGTGATGGACGATGAGTCCAGGCAGCGTGTGGAAAGACACAGGCGGCAGCGGGCCGGCCGGGGCTTTGTGACGGTGGAGCGGGAAAA
>JAFUBA010000003.1 GCA_017460395.1 Clostridia bacterium
CTCAAGAGCTGGATGCGGACATATGCAAGCCCCCTGGACTACCAGAACCTCTTCCACCATGACGGCCTGAAGGTCAACTATAACGCCTACGTGGGCGTCCACACCAGCGCCTCCGAATTTGACGGCATGAGCTGGCTGCGCTGCAGCCAGGAAGAATTCTACCATCACCTCCGGGACCTGATCCTCGCAAACCCCGAGGGAAGGGAGGATGCTGGCCACATCCTGTCCCGCATGTTCGACGAGCGCGGCCACATCCGCCCCAACGGCTTTCTGCCCCTGCAGCGCATCCGTCTGAACAGTGCCATCTCCAACGCCCGGCAGCTGAAGGATATGGAGGCGATATTGGACAGGCAGGGGAAGTACCATGCCTGCCTTCGGGAGCACAGAGAGCAGATTCTGCAGCTGTGTACCTTCCGCATCCCATACTACGTCGGCCCCCTCCGTCAGGGGGAAGCCTCGCCCTTCACCCCATGGATCCGCTACAAAAAAGGCGAGGAGGGTGAAGCGCTCCCGAAGGGACCCGTCACCCCGTGGAACTTCCGGGAAAAGGTCGATATCGACGCCACCGCAGAATCCTTCAGCGCGCGCGTGCAGGCCCACTGCTCCTTTCTGCCCATGGAGGACGTGCTGCCGCGGCATTCGCTGCTCTACGAGGAGTACATGCTCCTGGATGAGATCAACCGCATCCGCGTCAACGGCAGGCTTCTGCGCCTGACCTGGAAGCGGCAGATCATCGAGGACCTGTTTCTGCACACCCGCCACGTGACGCCGGGGCTCCTTCGCAAGTGGCTCTCGGAGCACACGGACCTGGGTGAAAACATTCGCCTCACCACCACCTGGGGCGAGGTCAGAAAGATCAAATCAAGCCTCGGCACCCGCATCGACATGGAGCGCATCTTCGGCCGTCCCATCCCGCCGGATGACCCGATCTGCGAGGACCTGGAGACCATCATCCGCTGGTCCACCCTCTTTGAGGACCGCGCGGTCTTCCGGCGCGTCCTGGAGCGCCACTACGCCGGCACCTTTTCCCCCGAGATCATCTCAAAGCTCTCTCTCCTTCGCTACCGCGGATGGGGGAGGCTCAGCCGGAGATTCCTCTGCGGCATCAGGGGACAGCGGGGCGGGGAGGAGGTCACGATCATGGACGTCCTTCGCAACACCAGCCGCAACCTCATGAAGATCTACCACTTCCGCGGCTACGGCTTCCAGGACGCCGTCTCAAGGGCCGTGTCCGCCGAAGCCGGGGCAAAGTGGCATAAAGACATCCCCTACGAAGACCTGGACGCGCTGCCCTGCCCGCCGGATGTGCGGCGCGGGGTGTGGATGGGTATCCGCATCCTCAAAGAGCTCGAGGAGGTCATGGGCGGTGAGCCCCGGGCCATCTATCTTCGAAACATGCGCGAGGACAACGCAAACCGCCACCTGAGCGCCAGATCCGGAAGGGCCAGGTACGACCGGATCGCGCAGATGTACCGCGACTGGGAGACGGTCACGGGAAAGAAGGTGGACCCTGACCTCAGGCGCGAGCTTTCCCGCATGGGGCGCGACATGAGCGACCGGGCCTATCTGTACTTTTCGCAGCTGGGCCTGTGCATGTATTCGGGAAAACCCCTGTCCCTCACCGACACCGCGCGGTGCGAGGCGGTCTACGTGATCCCCCCTTCCCTTCAGATGGACACCTCCCTCGACAACCAGGTGCTGGTCCTGAGGGAGGAAAACCACCGGTCGCTCCACGATCCCGTCCCGGACGAGGTCATCCGCCGCATGGCGCCCATGTGGCAGGAGATGCACAGAGCGGGGCTTCTCAGCGCCGCCAAGCTCTCCCGCCTGATGGTCCGCGTCTATGATGAGCAGCTCCTGCAGGTCTACGTCACCAGTCAGCTCACCGAGACCAGCCGCA
The DNA here is from genome assembly GCA_017460395.1 of Clostridia bacterium. Taxonomy (GTDB): domain Bacteria; phylum Bacillota; class Clostridia; order Christensenellales; family Aristaeellaceae; genus UBA2943. Next base: position 1,901 of record JAFUBA010000003.1, read on the forward strand.
TGGCGAAGGTGCTGCGGGACATGCTGCACGCCCACTACACCGGGACCCACGTCTACGGCATCAACGCGCGGCTGACCCAGAGCATCCGCGCCTCCGAGGGGCTGCCCGTCATGCGCTCCCTGAACGACATGACCCAGGTCTTTGACGCTTTCCTGACGGCCCACATCGGGACCTTTGCGGACCGCTACCTTGCCTCCGTCACCGACGAGTCCGTCATGCAGAGCACCATCCTCGACCAGTGGAAGAAGACGCATTCGGGGGACAAGAACGGGATCATCCTCTCCGCCTACCACCGCGATCAGGCGGACGAAATGCCGGGGCACCCGTCCTACACCGGGCAGAATGCCCATGACCGTGCGCAGTACGTATCGAAGGTATACCTGTGGAAGGACGCCTTCTTCACCTTTCTGCCGCGGGAGTATGACGGTAAATTCTACCGCCAGACGATCTACCGGCCGGGCACGCCCGCGGACATTCCCCTGAGCGATGACCGCGCCCCCGAAAAGTACGGCGGCCACTTCACCGCCTCCACGGCCTACATGGCCATCGTGGGGTATGAGCGGACCGTGAAGCGGGGGAGAAAAAGGACCCGGCTTCCCGAGGACGAGGAGGCCATGGAGGCAGCCGCCCCGGGCGTACAGATCAGGGAGCTCATCAGCGTCCCGGTCTACGTGGCAAAGCGGCAGACACAGGACCCGGACGCCATCCTCCGTTACGCCCGGGAGCGCCTCGGGATGGGGGAGGCGGAGGGGTACAGGAATCTGTGTCTCCTCCGGGAGAAAGTGCTGTTAAACCAGGAGATCCTCTACCAGGGGACGGAATTCTATATGAAGAGTGCCCAGGAGATGGCGCCGGCCCACCAGCTGTTCCTGCCCTCCGCCTGCCTCCCCATGACCCGCCTGGTGCTCTCCCAGAGCGCGGACGACCTGGAGAGCATGATCGAGGACAAAAAGGCGCAGGAGGAGGACCTGAACACACTCCTTCGGATCCTCATCGACAAGCTCACCGCCACCTATCCCATCTACCGGCGACTGTGCCGTCAGCTGCGGGAGGCGGGGGATGAGATCTTCGCCCTTCTGCCCTCCAAAAAGGCCCTCATCTGCCGGATCCTGATCAGCGTCATGGGCACCAAACGCGAGAGCGTGATGCCCGCGCTCCGGGAGCTCTCCGGCACCGTGATCCGGGGCGAACCGAACCTGAGCATGAAGCGCATCTACGGGGAGGAGCTGGTCCTCCTGAACCGGTCCGTCACCGGCATCTATTCCAGCAAAACCATCATCTGATGCGATCAGATCACGCGCGAAAGGGGAAAAATCTGTGCCCGCCGCCTACTATACCACCGTCACCCGCAACCAGGTGAATGTCCTCTACTGGGCGCAGTCCAGCGGCCAGATCCACCTGACCCGCCGCCAGACGGATTTCCTCTATGCCTTTGCCCGCCAGGGCGGCGGCTTCGTCACGGACCCGGTAGAGGAGGACTTCCGGCAGCGGATCCGCCAGGCGGTGAACCTGGTGGCCACAGGAAAAAACGAGGAGGCGGATGCGCTCCTCGAGGACGCCTTCCGCCTGGCCTGCGCCAGCTGGGAGAGTGAGGCACTCACCGCCATCCGGGCGGAACTGGAAAACCGGACGCAGGCTTCCAAAGCAGAGCAGCTGCATCTGTGACCCAAAAACACACAGGAGTCAAAACACATGGAATACCGGATCCTCATCGTCGAGGACGATCAGAGCATCGCGGATGCGATCGCGCATCACATGGAACGCTGGGGCCTGAAGGCCGAGCCCGTCAGAGACTTTCGGTCCATCATGGAGGACTTTGCCCGCATCCATCCGCACCTCGTTCTCATGGACATCTCCCTTCCCTTCATGAACGGCTACCACTGGTGCGGGGAGATCCGGAAGGTCTCACCCGTCCCCATCATCTTCATCTCCTCGGCCTCCGACAACATGAACATCATCATGGCCATGAACATGGGCGGGGACGACTTCATTGCAAAGCCCTTCGACCTGGACGTGCTCATGGCCAAGGTCCAGGCGCTGCTGAGAAGGTCATATGACTATGCAGACTTTTCGCCCGTCCTGGAGCACGGAGGCGCGGTGCTGGACCAGTCGGCCCGCGTCCTCCGCTATCAGGACCAGACGATTGAGCTTTCAAAGAACGAGTACCGGATCCTGCTGACACTCATGGAGAGCC
>JAFUBA010000237.1 GCA_017460395.1 Clostridia bacterium
CGCGAAGTGTAGTACAATCTGGGCGATGCATAAGATGGTGCAGAAATTGTTGAAAAAGCCCGATTTTTGCATAAGTTACCGGCAAGCATGACGACTGTAGGAGGGACAACGATGGATCTGATTCCAAGCTTTTCTGTGGACCATACAAAGATTGTGCCTGGCATCTATGAGAGCCGGGTGGACACGCTGGGCGACGCACTTGCGACCACCTTTGATATTCGCCTGAAGACACCGAATCAGGAGCCTGCCATTGGGCCGGCTGCTATGCATACCATGGAGCACGTGATCGCCACCTACCTGAGGAACCATGATCAGTGGAAGGACCGGCTGATCTACTGGGGCCCCATGGGATGCCTCACGGGCTTCTACATCATCGTGAAGGGCCGTCCGGCTGCATCCGACATGTATCCGATCATGCTGGAGTCTTTTCAGCACATGGCAGCATATGAGGGCGAAGTGCCAGGCGCCTCGCCGGAAAACTGCGGCAACTACCTCATGCACGATCTGCCCATGGCCAAGTGGGAAGCCAGGAAATATGTGGAATATCTGGAGGGTGCTGACAAGGATGTCATTTTCTCCTATCCGAAGACGGAACGCCTGACACTGCAGGACGACCAGAAGTTTTTTGATTCATGAGTCTGCCGCGGTGCACACAGAAACCTGCTGACGATGAATCAGCAGGTTTTTTGAATTTCCTGCCAACCCGAGAGGAAACAGGCAGATGGACGCAGAAACAGAAAGCAGGAAGCATGAAAAGGACGGGGTGAAAATGGATGAACCTGAGAAGAATTACGGAGCGTGTATGGCTGTCTGACTTTGAAAAAGAGAGGGACAGGCCCGGTATTGGGTACGTGCTGGGCGATCGGTGGAAGCTCTGCGTGGATGCCGGGCACTCCGGGATGCATACCATGGAATTCTACGCAGCGCTCAAGGACGCCGGACTGCCTCCTCCCGACCTCACCGTGCTCACCCACTGGCACTGGGATCACACCTTTGGGATGCACGCGGTGCACGGAATGACCATCGCGAGCACCACGACCGCGGACCATCTGAGACAGATCAAAAATGAGATCGAGCAGGACGGTCCGGAACATTTTTTCCAGATGGATGAGAGCATCCGCCTGGAATATGCGGGCACAAGGGATGTGGTGGTGACGCTTCCGGATCTCCTCTTTGAAGGAGAGATGCAGCTTGACCTTGGGAACTGCCCCGTGCGGCTGTTCCGCTGCGAATCGCCACACACCGATGACTGTACCCTTGTCCATGTTCTCAGAGAAAAGGTCCTCTTTCTCGGGGACGCCGCCGGCGGCGTCTTCCCGACATGGGAAAAGGACCCGGTGATGGCTTTTCGCCTGGCGCACGCCATCGAAGGGCTGGACGCCGAAATCTGCATTCGCAGCCACTATCCGCCGGAGGCGAAACAGGCCCTGCTGGATGATCTGTACGCAACCACATCACCAAAGAAACCAGACACATCAAAAACATGAAATTTGGAGGACAACATGCAGGAGTATCTAAAAACCATTGATCAGGTGATTGCAAAGGGACCATATAAGGACACGTGGGCATCCCTGTCTGCGTACCGCACACCCGACTGGTACCGGAAGCTCAAGTTCGGAATCTTCATCCACTGGGGCATTTACAGCGTGCCCGCATTCGCCAACGAGTGGTACTCAAGGAACATGTACATCCAGGGTACACCGGAGTTCGAGCATCACGTGGCCACCTATGGCCCCCAGAAGGACTTTGGATACAAGGACTTTATCCCCATGTTCAGGGCGGAGAAGTTTGATCCGGATGCCTGGGCAAAACTCTTTGCCGAGGCCGGTGCCCGGTATGTGATTCCCGTGGCGGAGCACCATGACGGCTTCCAGATGTACAGAAGCGATATTTCCCACTGGAATGCCTACGAGATGGGCCCACACAGGGATGTGCTGGGAGAGCTGACAAAAAGCTGCAGGGCACTGGGCCTTGAAACCGGCGCATCCTCCCACCGCGTGGAGCACTGGTTTTTCATGGGACACGGAAAGGAATTTGACAGCGATATCCATGAGCCGCTTCAGCGCGGCGACTTCTACTGGCCTGCCATGCAGGAAGGGGACCATCAGGATCTGTACAGCGAGCCAACACCCACCCAGGAGTTTCTGGAGGACTGGCTCGTGCGTACCTGCGAGATCATTGACCGCTACAGGCCCAGGATCATCTACTTTGACTGGTGGATCCAGCACAGCGCGGTCAGGCCCTACCTCAAAAAGCTGGCAGCCTATTACTACAATCGGGCTGCGGAGTGGGGCCAGGAGGTGGTCATCAACTACAAGCACGATGCCTTCTTCTTCGGCACCGCCGTGCCGGATGTGGAGCGGGGACAGTTTGCGGAGATGAAGCCCTATTTCTGGCAGACGGACACATCCATCGCCCTGAACTCCTGGTGCTATACAGACTCGAATGTCTACAGGCCTTCCGGGGATCTTCTGCGGGACCTGGTGGATATTGTGAGCAAAAACGGCACGCTGCTTCTGAATGTCGGACCGAAATCGGACGGCACCATCTCGGAGAATGACGCCCGTGCCCTGCAGGAGATCGGGGCCTGGCTCAAGGTCAACGGGGAGGCGATCTACGATACCCGGACCTGGCGGAAATACGGCGAGGGTCCCACGCAGATCGTGGAGGGCCAGTTCTCAGACGGCATCAAGAAAAACTTCACATCTGAGGACTTCCGCTTCACGACCTCCGGCGGCTATCTGTATGCCATTGCCATGAAGGGGAGCGAGGACGGGCAGTACTGTATCCGATCTCTCGGCGAGCAGGATGCATCAAAGCAGGCAAACTTCCATGGGATCATCCGGGATGTACAGATCCTGGGCGAAGAGGAAAGTCCTTCCTGGAGCCGGGATGAGGCGGGACTGCATGTCAGGACAGATGCACGCACGGACCTGCCCCTTGTCATGAAGATCCGCATTGACTGAGCTACTACTCCCCCATGACTGCGGGGTGGAGATGACAGAACGGAGGCAGCATGCAGAGACTTTTCTATCTGAAGCCCGCAGCCACCTGGAATGAGGCCCTTCCCCTTGGCAATGGACGGATGGGTGCCATGATCTTTGGCGGCACGGCGGTGGACAGAATCTGCCTGAACGAAGATTCCCTGTGGTACGGCGGTTTTCGCGATCGGGTGAATCCGGACGCCAGGGAGAACCTCCCGCGCATCAGAGAGATGCTGCGTGAGGGCAGGATAAGTGAGGCACAGATTCTGGCCGAGGCGGCCCTCACGGGCACACCGGACGGCGAGCGGCACTATGAGCCCCTCTGTGATCTGATCATCCAGCAGCTTGGCTGCGAGCCGCTCGCCGGTATGCACGGCATGCGGTCACTGGACAGGCGGGACATGGAAAAGATGGAAGTCCCGGTGGATTCCTATATGCGCTCGCTGGATCTCATGGAGGGCATCCACCGGGTAACCTATGAGCATCAGGGACGAAAGCTTTCGCGGGAGGCGTTCATTTCCTATCCCCATCAGGTGATGGCGCTGCACATGAAGGGCTATCCGTGCCGCGTGATGCTGAGAAGGTCCTGCTACCAGACGGCCATCGAGAAGGTGGATGACACCACCATCGCCATCCGCGGCCGGACCGGGGATGGCGGTGTGGCCTATGCGTGCCTCTGCCGGGCCGTGGGGGACGGGGTACACGTGATCGGAAACACCCTGTATACGGGGGAGGAGGCCACGCTGTATGTGGCGGGTGCCACGACCTTCCGGGTGGAGGACCCGGTCCGGGATGCGCTCACAAGGATCCGGGCGGCGCAGGCGGCTGGCTATGAGGAGGTCAGACGGCAGCACCTGGAGGACTTTACGCCCAGGATGGAGGCGTGCACGCTGGAGCTGGAAGAGATGGCTTCGGAGGAAGAATGCCCGACGGATATGCAGCTCAGGCGCTTTTCAGATCGCGGCACCCCGCTGTCCCTCATCTCCACCTACTTCACCTTTGGCCGCTATCTCCTGCTGTCCTCCTCCAGGGAAGGCTCGCTCCCGGCCAATCTGCAGGGAATCTGGAACGCGTCCTTCAACCCGCCCTGGGACAGTAAATACACCATCAACATCAACACCGAGATGAACTACTGGCCGGCGGAGACGCTGAACCTGCCTGAGGAACATCTGCCCCTCTTTGATCATCTCCTGCGCATGCTGCCCCATGGCCGCGAGGTGGCAAGGGACATGTACGGCGCAAGGGGGTTCGTGGCCCATCACAACACGGACATCTGGGGCGACTGCGCGCCGCAGGACACCTATCTGCCGGCCACCTACTGGCAGATGGGCGCTGCCTGGCTGTGCCTGCACATTGCAGAGCACTACCGCTTCACGGGGGACAGGGCATTTCTCGAAAAGTTCCATCCGGTCATGGAGGAGGCGGCCCTCTTTTTTGAGGATACCCTGGTTTGCCGCCCGGATGGAACGCTGTCGGTCTCTCCCTCCTGCTCCCCTGAAAACACGTACATTGCGCCGTCCGGCGAGCATGGCAACCTGACCGACTGTGCCGCCATGGACAGTCAGATCCTGCATGCTCTTGTTGAGGACCTGGAGGAGATGGGCAGGGTGCTTGGGAAGAAGACCGAAAGGTATGCCTGCCTACGGACCCGGC
>JAFUBA010000238.1 GCA_017460395.1 Clostridia bacterium
CACGGCTGCGATGGGCGAAACCTTCCTGCAGTCCGTGTATACGCCTGTGATCACACCGCCCAGCCCGTAAGCATCACCACACCTGCTGCCGCACGGCCATGACGCTGTGCGGCAGCGTATTTTCTGAGTTTTGGAGGGAAAGCATATGATCACCTGTACGCTTGGTGAAAAGAAATACACTGTGGACTTCGTTTCCGGCAGGGCTCTGCGCGAAATGGAGCCCGCTTCCAAAATGTACGGCAGGCTGGTGCGCCTGTCCCAGGACGCGACTGAGGGCAAGGATGTCTCTCAGGAGCAGCTGACCGTGACCGATGCCCTGGACACCATGGTGAAGTGGTTCTGCATCCTGTTTGGTAACCAGTTTGCCCCGGATGAGGTCTATGACAACTATCCCGCTGACCGCCTGATGCATGACATCGCGCTGGCGTTGATGGCTGTGCAGACCCAGACCACGGAGGTACTGGACACTTTCCCTACGATTCCGGCGGTGCAGGAAGCGGAGCAGATTCTGGCGGAGGCGGAGAATCCGGAAGTGACGATTCCGCAGGAAGCCTGACCCTGCCGGAATACATCTATGCCACCTACAACGAACTGATGAAGAACGGCTGGCGTATGAAGGAAATCGACGAAATGGACATGCTGGGCTTCCTGCGCCTGCGGGCATGGGATGCAACCAGGGAGCAGGAAAAGAAAAAGCCCCGGCAGCGCTTCATTGATGAAGTCTGGCCGGGAGTGAAGCCGTGACGACATGTATTCATTTGGTGATGACATGCCAAATAACCGGATTATCAAACCCACAAGAACGATATAAAGCATATGGATTGTGGCTATTGTTTATCCTTCCTGACACGGTTACAAACTTTGCTTTTCCCAACATTCGTCTTAACAATTCACAAACAACGAACTTTCCAAGCCCTCGATGTCTGTATGATGGAGAAACTTGAATCCATTCCAGGATTCCTTCTGAAATGGTTGAGTCATATTCAGCTATGCCAGTCGCGACTATATGCTGAGTCTCTTTTTCGGCTATGCTAATCCATAATGATTGATCAAAAACGGGATGAGTTTTATATGTCTCTAATTCTTTTACCGAGATATGCTCACGATCATAACACTCATTGATGTGATCTGAAAAATCCTCAAGGCTGCCATCAATCACCTGAAAGGCAGAGTCAAGCTGGAAAAATGGGATGTTGCACAAATCATGAAGCATTCGAAAGTATGGATCATCATGACCGTGAGTTTCCTCTGCAATGAACATATCATCCCGCAGAATTAGCATATTTTCGGGAATTGTGACGGCATTTGTTTTCCAGAATGGGAGAGAAGACATTTCACAAGGGTTTTCTAAGTAGTCGTTTGCTCTCATTGAAACCCCTCCGATCTGTTTCTTATCTTGAATACTTTCATTATATCCCCGTCAATGCAAAACCACAATGGAAAAGAAGGTGAACTTTCATGGCTGAAACCCTGCGCGAACTGGTGGTCGCGCTGTCGCTGGACTCCAGCAATTTCTCGCGCAACATGCGCACCATCAACCAGCAGATCAAGGAAGCCGAGTCCACCTTCCGTCTGGCCGGGGCTGGCGTACAGAACTATGAGAAAACCATCGCGGGCACCGAATCCAAGCTGTCCATGCTGGGACAGAAGCTCACCCAGCAGCAGCGGGCCGTGGAGCAGTACAGCCGGGCACTGATGGCGGCAAATGATAAGCTGAAGGAATACTACGACCGCCATCAGGATTACACCCGGCGGCTGGAACAGGCCAAGGCCCGTCAGGAAGATCTGCGCTTCGAGGTGGAAGCGGCCACCTTTGCCTATGAGAATTACCGAGATGCCCTGGGCGAAACCGACTCTGCCACCATCGCCGCCAAGCAGAATCTGGAGCGGTACCAGCAGGAATATGTCGAGGCGACTGCGGAGGTTACCAAGCTGGAGGGCCAGGTCAAGGCTCTGCAGAAGACCATGCAGAACAGCGCCGACGCTGTCAGCAAGGCCACCACTGACCTGAATAATGCCAAGGCATCCGTGAAGGAAACGGAAGCGGAGATCCGCAGGCTGACGGAACAGCTGTACCGGATGCAGTCCGCATGGACGCAGGCAGGCGAATCTCTGACCGCCATCTCCAAGAAGTGTGAGACGATCTCCAAGGCCATGACCAAGGCTGGGAAATCCCTCACCACCCACATCACGGCACCCATCACCGCCCTTGGCACTGCCGCTGTAAAGGCAAGTGTCGATTATGAATACGCCTTCGCCGATGTCCGCAAGACCGTGGATGCCACAGAAGAAGAGTATGACCGTCTGTCCGATTCCGTGAAGCGGATGAGCACTGAGGTGGCTGCGTCTGCGGAGGACATCGCGGAGGTTATGTCTATCGCAGGCCAGCTGGGCATTGAGAACGAGCATCTGGCAGAGTTCACCCGCACCATGATTGACCTGGGCAACAGCACGAACATGGTCGCTGCGGATGCCGCCAGTGAAGCCGCCCGGTTTGCCAACATCATGGGCATGAGCCAGAATGAGTTCCAGAACCTGGGCTCCACGCTGGTGGATCTGGGCAACAACTATGCCACCACCGAATCGGAGATCATGAGCATGTCTCTCCGTCTGGCTGGCGCGGGCAAGCAGGTGGGCCTG
>JAFUBA010000239.1 GCA_017460395.1 Clostridia bacterium
CAGGTTTCTGGGGAATGGGTTCAGCAAGGGCTCAATCTTGAGCTAAAGACCGGAAAAGTTGGGCCTTTACACACATTCTAATTGGCCAAGAAGCAAGCAGTATCAATGCTTCTCACGTCATTTGGACGCGGGAAGTGTCAGCCTGCTTATTGAACGAGAGCTTGGAAATGCGTAAAGGAGAGGGAGAATCGCTATGCACGATGCAAGGTTTAGACGGGTGGACCATTTTCGTGAAAGGGTCAGATGAGCAGCAAACCGCAGTGAATAACGCTTTTTGGCTCCTTGCTGCATCTGTCCGGAATCTCTTGGATGTGGCAAATTTCCCCACCTCAAACTTTTTCTGCTGCAATTCCGGGATTCTATATTGGAATAGTGGGGCCATGATGAGTATATATCTGCAGGCCATCTCTGATCCTTCCGCACCGATTCTGGAAGCGGGTAAAGAGCAGGCAGGCTTGTACCTATGCCTGCGGGATCAGCCAAGCGCCACGTCGAGGATCATCATGAGGACGAACCCGAGAGAAAAGGCGATGGTCCCCCAGTTGGAGTGGGTGCCCTCGGACATCTCCGGGATCAGCTCTTCCACCACCACATACATCATGGCGCCGGCGGCAAAGGCCAGGAGATACGGCATGATGGGCACCACGGACCCGGCTGCCACGATGGTCACTGACGCCGCGATGGGCTCCACGACACCCGAGAGCACGCCATAGAGGAAGGTTTTCCCCTTGCTCATGCCTTCAGCTCGAAGCGGCATCGACACGATGGCTCCCTCCGGGAAATTCTGGATCGCAATGCCGAGAGCCAGTGCCAGGGCGCCGGCGGAGGTAATGCCGGAACTTCCTGAGAGGAAACCCGCATACACGACGCCCACCGCCATGCCCTCGGGAATGTTGTGGAGGGTGACGGCGAGGATGAGCTTGGTGGTGCGCTTCAGGCCACTCTTCGGCCCCTCCATCTGAGCGTCCATGTGCATGTGTGGTGTCACGACGTCGAGGAGGAGCAGAAAGAAGATGCCGATGAGGAAGCCGGCGGCGGCCGGCACAAAGGACAGTCTGCCCATATACTCGCTGCTCTCGAGGGCCGGCTGCAGGAGGCTCCAGAAGGAGGCAGCCACCATGACGCCTGCAGCAAAACCGGTCAGCAACTTCTGAAGAGTCGCGGAGATGCTCTTCCGGAGGATAAACACCATCGCGGCGCCGAGGCTCGTGCCGAGAAAGGGGATCAGGATGCCAAGGAGAAAGTCGGAGGTCAGCATGGGACCACCATCCTTTCAGATGCGCTGTACGCAGAATAGATTCATGTTTCATAATTCTACAGCAAAGCTGCCTATCTCCTGCCTGGAAGCGTGCTGCATGACAAAATGTTCGAGATAGCACCTGGAACTTCTCTCAGAAGGCCCTGATTTTGATAAGGATCACTTCCGATCTCTTCTATCTCCAATCGCGCTGCAGATCCGAAATGCTTCTTGCCGAGCATGGTGGTTAGCACATTGAAGTGCGCGATGTCCAAGTCCTTTCCTCCTGCGCAGAGCTAATCAGCAGGACGGCATTCTTGGTCTCCCCGGTTTTTCCATGGAAGATAGATCCATTGGATCACTGCCTGAAGCTGTGAGGTGGGTGAAGCGCCGTAGATGATAGAGAGAAAGAGAATGAGCTTCTTTATGTCGCCCTTCCGGGTGCAGGGGAACTCGCCCTGGCCGTGGCACTACGCTCGGGCAAGGTAGCCTGCTGAGTATATGCTCACCTGTGCAATAGGTTACAGTGCAGGGAAAATCGGAGACAATGGAACAATAAAAGGAAATAAATATAGAAATCATGACATATTTCTGCGATATTTGACATATTCCTTTGGAGAGTTTAAGATGGTGACAGCTTGAGAGGGAAAGGAAGTACAACTCATGGCTGATATGATTCTTACAAAAGATGCGGCTTTGAGATGGGGTGTGACAGAACGCAGGATCACTGGTCTGTGCAGAGATGGAAAGATCCCAGGAGCAGTGAAACAAGGGAGGCACTGGTATGTCCCCTCAGATGCGGAGCGTCCGCCAGATGGCCGAATCCGTACCGGAACATACAGGGCCGGTGCACCCAGAAAGCGGCTGCCGATGCCGATCGGTATCTCAGATTACCGCGAAGCGTGTACAGAGTACTATTATGTGGACAAGACCTTGCTCATTCGTGACTTTCTGGATGAGCGTCCTAAAGTATCCCTCTTTACACGTCCTCGCCGCTTCGGGAAGACACTGAATATGGATATGCTCAGGACGTATTTTGAACTTACGGATGAGGATACCTCCGTCTATTTCAAGGACAAGGCGATCTGGCGTGCCGGAAAGACATATCAGGCGCATCAGGGGAAATATCCTGTGATATATATGACGTTCAAGGATGTCAAATATGAGACATGGGAGGAAACCCTTGAGAAGCTCGCAGATATTATCGGGGTCGAGTATGCGCGCCATAGCGTATTGCTGACATCCGACAGATGCAATGTATCTGACAAGGCGTATTTTCAGCGGATTGTGGAGCACACGGCATCGGTCACGGAGCTTGCCGGCGCATTCGAAACGCTGACCAGGATGCTGCATGCACACTATCAGGTGGC
>JAFUBA010000240.1 GCA_017460395.1 Clostridia bacterium
GAAAAACATCAGCTCCTGATTCATTGAAGAACTACATTGACATGGATTTTGAGGGACTGCAGGAGACGGTAGCTCGGCTCATTGCCGGAGACAGGATCACGGTGAATGTCGACTCTTTCCAGAATGATTTTGAGTCCCTCGCGATCGCCGATGATGTTCTGACATTGCTGATTCATTTGGGCTATCTTGTCTATCATGAAACAGACAAAACAGCACGGATTCCAAACGGAGAAGTCAGGTCAGAGTTCCACCAGTTTCTCGCACAAAAGAGGATCAACAGCGGGTGGATGAGGCTGATTGGACGCTCTCAGAAGCTTCTGGATGATACGATTGCCGGACGCAGTGATGATGTTGCGTCTGCCATAGATGAAATCAGGGCAGAACGGTACGCTCCGCAGTATACAAACCTTGAGCAATCGCTCAGGACAGTCATCAAATATGCATATCTGGTGGCCGCCGATCAATACATTGAACTTGAAGAAATTCCAGGCGGTAAGGGCATAGCGGATGTGGCCTTCATTCCCACACCACTGTCCAGACTCCCCGCCATGGTTGTTGAGTTAAAATGGAACAAGACGGCGGGAGGAGCAATTTCTCAGACAAAAGAGAAGAAATACACTGCGAAACTGAAACCTTTTGCAGGAAAGATACTCCTTGTCGGGATCAATTATGATGAAAAGACCGGCAAGCACACCTGCCTGATTGAAAAGGCATGAATTGCCACATGGCCCTCCGATCGCCATCCCGCCTGCAGGGTGACGGTGCGGAGGGCCTTGCTTTGCTTATCCAGCCACTGACGGCAGCTCCGGGCACCGGACCTACATGTGTCACGTCCAAAGGACAGGTCTTCTTCAGACCTGTCCATTTCTCTCTGCCTCGGCCTTTTCTCGGATTTCCTCCGGGCACAGCGGCAGCTTCACCTCATATGGCCAGTCCTGCACGTACTTTTCTGCCTCCTGGAAGGCTTCCTCGGCTTTCACGTACCATTCGGCCCGGGCGTAAACTTCCCCCAGGAACGTCCAGGCATCGAAGCGGGTCTCCCGGTAGCGGAGGGCATCCAGGTGCTTTTCGCAGAGTTGAATGGCCTCCATGACGGCATCCGCCGCGGCCTCAAAGTCCTGCATGTAGATGTTGACCCAGGTGGAGAACTCCAGGAGATGCTCTGCGATCGAGAGGTCCGAATCGGGTGACGCGTACGCGATCCCGTCCGCTTCGGCAAGGTGCTTCTTTGCTGTGTCCCGCTCGCCCGCCTGGGCTGCGCAGATCGCCTCCGCGCAGTGGTACTGGTAGGTTTCGGGGTCATAAGGTCCGCAGAAGCGCCCAATCAGTGGCGCAGCCTCCCGGATGAGCCGCCGCGCCTCAGGCCGGTCCCGCTCGACGCTCAGGAGCGTCGTCACCTTCTCCAGGAGACAGGCAGCCAGCTGACGCCCGGCCTCCGGATGGTGGGATCTCCTGGCGGCTGCGATCGCCTGATCCTCATGGAGAAGGCATACATCCACGGAGCCCACCACATCCCGGTTGTGGAGGATCACGGCCATGGCCCGGTGGCAGGCGGACAAATAGTAGTCGCTCGGGTGGAGCGTGAGATAATGCCGCATATCCTCGAGAATCTGGAGTGCATCCTCCGGGCTGTAAAGCCTGGCCCGGAAGTAGGCGGCGTTCTCGTAGAGGCGCAGGACGGTGTCTGGATCCAGGTGCCTAGGGTCCTCCAGGAGATCCAGCATCCGGAAGAGCGTGGTCGTGTCCTCGTCCACCGGCGCATCCATGAGCGTGCGGAAGAGCAGCCGCTGGGAGCTTTCCGAAACCCAGGTGATGTTTCTCAGCATCTGGTCTGCCACCCGGAGGAGACGGAGGAGGCCCAGGTAGTCTTTCGGGAACTGCTTGCCCGCATCGTCCGGCACGCCGGTGGGAAGGATCAGGCGATAGAGCGATCGCATCATCTGGTCGGCTGCCAGGATGAGATCTTCGTCCCATGTCCAGGTGCGGACATACTCCTGCATCAGGGGATGCAGGTACAGCTGTCCCTTCTCTGCCTTCAGCCAGCCTGCGGACTCCAGGTCATTCACAAAGTCGAGGGAGGGGAGGGCGGACAGCCTCCGGAAGAGGCCTGCCTCGATGCCGGGCATGTCAAAGAGGGAGAGGAGCTTCAGGCAGCGGCGGTCGTCCTCCGAAAACCGGTCTGCCTCCACGAGTCTGTCGAGGATCTTCAGGAGCGTCCCGTGATAGGCGCTCCGGTCCCGCACATAGTCGATCTTCTCCTTTGGCAGCTCGCCGAGGCCGAGCCCTGCCATCATCGCCTCCGCCACCTGCAGATCCAGGAAGCTCTTGGCAATCTGTCGGGCGATCAGCTCGGTGAGGAGGGTGTGCCCGGCGATGGAATCCACGATGGTCCGGAAGCTTTGGAGGTTCTGATCGTCCTGCAGATCGCAGTGGGCATAGTGGGAAAAGAGTGCCGCGAGGGCACTTTCTGTCATCTCACCCAGCTGCAGGCAGGGGCAGAAGCCCTCCGGCAGACGTTCCCGGGAGATGAGGAGGATGGTGGCGCCGGTGCGCGCGAGCAGATCCAGCTGCTCGAGGTGCTCCGGGATGAAATTATCGATGACCAGCAGGATTTCCTGATCATGCGCGAGCAGCCCCAGGGCCTCGAGCTTGCGCTGCACATACGCCTGCGTGCTCTCATCCTTTTCCCGGGACACGGTGTTCAGCTGCAGCTGGCTGTCATCTGCGAGCACGTCCATGAGACTGCCCTGATCATAGACCGTGACGCACGCATCCCAGTCGCCATGGAAGGTACACAGGTAGCGGCGCACCAGCGTGCTCTTTCCGATGCCGCCCATGCCGCTGAGAGATGCGATGCCATGCCGGCTGTTCTCGAGGCACTGGCGGAGCGCCTGCAGCTCCTGCTCGCGCCCGTAGAAGGCCTGAGGGGCGGACAGAGGGGTAGAGCGCACGAATGGCCGCAGAGCGTCTGCGAGCGGGAGCATCTGCTTGAGCTGCTGTGCTGCCTCCCCGGCGTCCTGGTAGCGGTCCCCGGGGAAGCTGGCGAGGGTTCTGTGAAAGAAGGCCGTGAGCGCCCGAAAGAGCCTGTCCGGAAAGCTCCGGCATGGATATGCCATGCCCTCAAAGTCGTATACGGCATCCTGCTCGCCGTCAAAGGCCGTAGGCACACGGCGAAAGAGCCCGAAGAAGAGGACGGCGCCGAGAGCGTAGATGTCAGTGTGTTTTCCAAGCTCCCGAAGTCTTCCCGTCCTCTGCTCAAAGGGCGCAAAGCCCCTGGTGTAGGAGGTGCGGATGCTCCCGGGGTCATTTTCCCGGATGGCCCGCAGAAGATTCTCCCGCGACACCATGGAATCAAAGTCAAACAGCTGCACGAGGTCATGAGAACCCCGGATGGTCAGGATGTTCTCAGGCTTCAGGTCGAGGTACAGATACCCTGCCCCGTGGATGCGATCGAGCGCCCTGGCAGCGGAAAGGACGAGGGACAGGCAGTCGTGCAGGGTTTCTCCCTGGTACTCCCGGAAGGTGCAGGCCTGCAGGTAGGTGGACACGATGTAGCAGGTGCCGCCTGAAAGATAGATATCGCTGGTGTTTGCCACCGAGTTGGTCAGGTCCCGCACCTCGAAGAGCTCGTGGTTTTTCTGATACGCCTCCCGGAAGCGTGAGATGGCGGCCTGAAAGGCCGGAAGATCTTCCTCCGCGGGCGATAGCGCACCGTCCTGGCCTCGCTCGATGTGCAGAGCGTTCGGGCAGCACTCCTTGATGCGCACAAGCTTCCTGTTGCCGAGATTGTCCTCATAGGATGCATCGTAGACGATGCAGGAGCCGCCGCGCCCGATCTCCTGCCGGACGGTGTAATGGACAGATCCGTTCTTTGATTCGAGGGTGAGTGTTGTCCCCGGGGCCAGCGCCTGTCTTCGGTCCATAAGCATCCCTCCTGGAAGTGCGTGCAGGTCTATCTTACGCCGGGCGCGTGTGCATCTGGGTTTTCCGGTGCATCCTCAAGAGCAGCATTCAGAAGCTCGCACCAGAGGAGACGGAAGGTCACCAGGGGATCGGCGCTATTTGATGCGTAGAAGAAGATCCAGTCGTAGGGGTTTCCTACATACAGTTCCGGGTATCCGGCCTGCGTCAGGATGTCATTCATCTGGAAAAGGCAGCGGTCCATGTCGCCGCGTTGTGCCTCATAGTTGCCGCGATCCAAAGCTTTCCCGGCCCAGAAGGTGTAAAACGACAGGAGGACCAGCCACTTTCTCACAGATTCGTAGGACACATGATTTCCGCTCAGGATGTCCTCGAGGATCTGCCGGTCGGGGAAGGACTGGGCCACCTGCTCGTGCAGCCGGGCGAGGATCGGCCGGATGGTGCGGTCCGTAAAGAGCTCCCTCACAGAATCTTTATTCAGCTGGAAGAGCCAGAGATAGGCATCCCAGGTCCTGAGCCCTTCGCCCGGGGCGGGCAGCGGCGGGATGCCGCTCTCCTCATCACCGAATGTGTGCGGAAGGCCCTTTTCCCTTTCCTGAAGGAGAAGGCCGCCCGGGCCTGCGGTTTTCGTCCACATCCTGCGGATGGACTCGTAGGCGGTGACATTGAAGGCAGAGAACATGTCGATGTGCTCCGTGAGGTACTGGATGAGCTCCTCCCTCGTGGTCATGCCTTTCAGGTCATCCCTGATCTGGCCGGTATAGACGACCTCGTCGCTCGCGTTGCTTTTCACGGGCTTTGGGAGCTGCCCCAGGATCTCAAAGGATTCCTGATATGAAAGCCGGTTCTTCAGGCAGAAGTAGTACACAGCCTCCCGCAGCTGGTGACAGTTGAGACTGCGCTCGTGGGCATAATAGCGCCGGAAGAAGTCATCCGTCCCGGCATCGTCCAGGCCAAAGGCAAAGCAGATCTGAAAGGCCGTCTCCCGCCGGATCGGCTGATTCTCCGTGAACCACTTGCGGATCTCCCGCGGAGGAGCCATGTCGGATGCCGAGAACTTCTTTCGTATGAAGGCCAGTTTTGCATCCGTGTCGGCCGGGTCGCCAGTGTACCCATGCTCGCAGATAAAGTCCGTCATGGCCTCAGAGAAGGGCCGAAACAGCCTTGTGACCCCGATGAGCTCGTCCAGGAAGTTGTCGTCATCCGGGGAGATGAAGTCCAGCGTTTTCTGGACGATGTCTGTATATTCAAGCATGCTGTCCTCCGTGCTTCTTCGTATGTATCTTGTACCCAGCGAGATGTTGCATTTACCATTATCGCCATCGGAGACAGATTGTAAAGCAGGTGAGCGTATCGGAATTTCGTTTTTGCCGGCGCTTATGAACCTTGAAAGCGGGATCATACTGGCAGGCGCTGCCTTCTTACTGAATTACAACATGCCTGCCGGTTGGCGCTGCCCAGAATTCCGGGGCCTGACGGCCCGTTCTCTGATGAAAACTGTCCACGGGTGTACAGTTTAACCACAAGATATGATGACATGTGAATCACATGTCAAAAGAACGCGTATCTCAGATTCAGCTCCACCCGCCATGATTCTCCCCCTTTCCTCCTTAAACTGAAAAAACCCGGCCGCGTCACACATGGACGTCGGCCGGGCATACTTTCAGAATTTACGGACGGATTCTTTGGGAAGGCCAGGTCTTCCTGACTTCTCGGGCTGATCCGCTGATTGAATCAGCGGATCAGCCAATCCAAACGGCAATTTTACGGCAGATGGATCATTTCAGGAGGATGTCCACAAAGGGGACGATGGTTGCCTGGGTGAGGCCATAGCTGCGATACGCGACATCGTAGCCTTCCCAGCCACCGGTATTCTCCTGCTCCTGGAGCACTTCACGGTCCAGCTGCACATTGGTCAGATTGGAGCTGTATTCCACTTCGATGGTGTTTTCGCCCTCCACCAGCAGGGCACTGATATCGACTACGGGCCGATTCAGGTTCACCGCGTCGATGCGCTCCCCATTGACGGACACCTGCATGGACTGCACCACCGAGCCGAAATTGATGTAGGCTCCGCTGGCTTCACCGGCCCAATCGAAGGTGGCGGAATAGAAGCCCTTGCCGGAAACTGCCTTGCCAACCTCGGGAAGGTGATCCCAGGTGGACAGGGTGTCCAGATCCAATTGGATCGCTGTTTTGACGGTGTCGAAGTTATGCTCTGTGGTTTCCACGCCCGCCACCGTTTCCGTGCGGAAGATTTCCTCGCCCGGGGTCCAGCTTTCTACGGTGACATGCCACCCGGTGATCTCATAGGGCGCAGGAACGGCGACAGTTTCTTCCACAGTAGTGCCATCGCTGAGGACGGCGGTCAGCGCACCGTCTGTCAGCGTGCGCAGCGCAATGCCTTCCCCGCTCACGAAAGCGGATGCCGCGTTGGTCTCTGTTACATGCAGGGGGGCTTCTGTGACACGTTCAAAGGCGTACAGCGCCACATTACCATAATCCAGGCTGACGGGGAACACGGTTTTCCCGTCCTCCCAGCGATAGTTGGCCAGCTGCGTCACTTCGCCGGTCCAGGCGTCGATCTGATACGGCACAAAGGCGCCGTCCATCACCATTTCAGTATCGATATGCGTTCCATGTCCCATGCCGCTGACGTGATCCTCACCGCAGTACAGATCAGGGCAGTAGTTGTACAGATACAGGTACAGGTCATCTCCATCCTGCCGCACCTGGGACAGCAGCTGGGCGTTTTCCTCCGCGAAAGCGGCATAGGGGTACACGTTCATAGCTTCCAGGGCTTCATCTACGTCGTCGTCGCTGGCGGCGGCGGCCACGTTGGGCAGCTTCATCATGGCGGAGATGGTTTGGGCCAGGGCGTCGTCGTTTCCGTCATTGTAGGGGGTCTGTACGGCCGCGCCATCTACGATAACCACCTTCAGGCCCTGCTGTGCCAATTCATACAGTTTCTGCGCGCCTTCCAGCGTCAGCCAGTCTTCGTACAGCACAACGGCCTTGTAGCCCGCCTGCTCCAGGGTGCCGGTTTCAGCGCTGTATGTCACGTTTTCGTTCAGCAGAAACTCGGGGCTGAAATAATCGTAAGTGTAACCCTTATCCTGCAGACCGTAGGACTGGAAGTAGGAAGGAATGTTTTCGTGCCGCAGCAGCCAGTTCTGGTGGACCTGGGAGCGGGCTTTGGAGGGTGCCAGGATCAGTTGGCCATACTTCATATGGACAATGCCCACGTCGGTGCGGGATTTTCCTTCCCGCAGCAGCTGCTGCACGCGGCCCATGTGATTGTTGAATTCATCAAAATCGCTGTAACCGGGTTCACGCAGGCTGAGCACATTGAAATTGGCATCGCTGCGGAAACCGGGCCAGTCTACCTGCACTTCCTGAGGCGCCCACTGAGAGGTCCAGATGTGCCAGTTGATGCGGCTGACACCGGCGGCATACAGCATATATGCCTCCTGCATCCAGGTCTGATAATCATACACATAGCTGTAGCTGCCATGGGCGGAGGTTTCGGAGGACATCACCTGATTCAGCAGATGCGCGCTGCCGGACAGCAGGCGATACATGTCGATCTGATTGGCCTGGTTCAGGTTTTCCAGCTCGGGGTAATCCACCGTCATGCCGGGCTCTGAGATTTCCAGATATTTTCCATAGGAAATCTGCGCGCGGAGGGTGATGCCGTATTCATGCAGCCAGTCCCGGAAGGGGATCATCAGGTTTTCCATATAGAGCTCTGTGAGCACGTCATGGTAGTCGTTCAGGATGCGCTGGCCCAGGTTCGCGTCGGTCAGGTTATAGGTACCGTACACCTCGGGGCCTGCGTCGATTCCCTTGGGCTGGGGCAGCCCGATGCCCAGGATCAGATAGGGCTTGATGTCATAGCCTTTGCGGGCCAGGAATTCATCGGCAAAATCCTGCGTCCAATTCAGGAAGCCGCTGCCGGCGGTGTATTCAAGGGAATCCATGAACAATTGCACGTCCCCGGCGGCAATTTTGGCGTTCAGTTCCGGATCATTGAGTACATGCTCCAGCCAGTACGCCTTCAGCCCTTCCAGGCCGGCTCTGTCGAAGTAGTTGATGCAGTAAGAGGTATCCACGGCGGGATTGGATACCTGGGCGCAGCCCTGCATGTAATAATACATGATCACGTAATCACCGTCGCTTGGGGCGGTCCATTCCAGCGTGCCGTTGTGACGGTTTTCATCCAGCACCACCAATTCACTCAAATTGAGAATTGTGTCGCCGTCCACCTCTGTGGCGCTGGTTTCGTTGCCGGAGGAGCTCAGCTTATAAGCGTAAGCGCCGATAAAGGAAGCCTTGTCTCGCATGGGAACCTCGGAAACGGCTCCGGTCCAGCTGTTGATGGAGAAGGTGAACATAGGAATGTCCCCCGTGCGGCTTTCTCCTGCGGCCAGAGATTCGGTGGAATAGATCACGCACTGGTTAGCCGCCTGGGAGTCGGGATCCAGCCCCGGATAGTTGGCGGTGGACCAGTTGGTGCCGGAGGTCAGGCCCACGGTCATGCCCAATTCCAGACACTTATTCAGCACCAGATGGAAATCGTGGTCCCACTGCTCGGAACCATAACCGTAGGTTTTGGCGTCCAAACTGTTCACATCCAGCTGGCACAGCTCAATGCCGCGGAAGCCGGCGTCATAGATAGCCTGTACTTCCTCCAGCAGCGTTTCGTCGGTATGGGCGCCCTCGGCCATCCACCAGCGCACTTCGGTGCGGTAGACGATATCGGGCGCCAGATACCGCGCGGCCAGGCTGTCAGCAAAGCGATCAGCGGCAGGCGTACTTTCTGCCAGGGCGGAAGCGGCGCTGGCCATCATCAATACAGCCAGCAGCAAACTCAGAATTCTCTTCATAAAGATACCCCTCCTCATACGATTTGCCCATCGGAGAAGCGGTGCTTCGCCCGGACGGGCTTTGATTCAGTATATCAAAGGGGGATTCCGGAATTCTTGCGACTTTTTTGCTGTATTCTTGTACTTTTTTCTGTGGAATCTTGTCATGCCTGGTCAGATTCGGTATGATGAGGACATGAATCACGGCGATCCATCGAATCAACTGGAGGAAACGGTTATGTCTTTTGAGCTCGACGCGCTGGTTGAGCGCCTGCGGAAGCAGGAAGCATCGCGGTCCGGCCTGGATGTCAGTATCATCCGAAAACGGCATGAAGAGGAAGTAAAAAAGAACGGCTATTTTCTGATGGGCTCCTTTAAGAATATGGAGATGGGCGATCGCATCTCCGTGATACTGCATATGCTGCCCCAGAACAACAATCCCAGGCATCTGCTGCACAAGCACGATTATTTTGAGCTGATGTACGTATATCGCGGTCAGTGTGAGAATCGATTGGTCAACGAAAGTATGCCACTGTCTGAAGGGGACATTCTGCTGCTGAATCCCGCCACAGCCCACTGCCCCGTGACCTGCAGCGAAGGGGACTGCCTGTTCAATATCCTGATCAGCATCAATTATCTCAAGGATTCCATCAATGTTCTTCTTCACGACAACGCCCTGTTTTCAGATTTTTTTGTGAATTGTATCTTCCGTGCCCGCTACACGGAGGAGTATATACACTTTCACGCCGACGCAAGCGCCCGCGCTGCCATCGAAAGGCTGATTCTAGAGTACTTTGGCCGGAACCCCTGCTACGAAACGGTCATTCAATCGCTGCTGATTGAATTGTTCGCATATCTGGTCCGCAGCTGTCCTGTATTGAATCCGCCGGAACTGCTTCCCCAGGAAAAGCTTTCCCAGAGCATCTACTTTTATATTCAGAATCATCCCAATGACGTGACGCTGCATCAATTGGCCCAGCGTTATCAATTGTCAGAAAGTCATCTTTCCCGAATGATCAAACAGCAAATGGGAAAGAACTTCAGCGATCTCGTTCAGGAAGCAAAAATGAAAAAAGCCGGTTATTTCCTGGAAAACGAAAACTTATCTATTATGGATATCGCCTTCATGTGCGGCTTCGGTGATTTATCCTATTTCTATCGGGTTTTCCGCAGCTATTACGGCGTTCCCCCTGCTGCGTATCGAAAACAGCGGCAGGAAAAAGCGTCGCAAATCAACGCCGACACCATGGAGAAAAACCGCGGCACGGTATGAACGCCCAAGAGGCAGACACGCCGGACAAGCCGAAGGAAAGAGGACAGGGCTGTGCTGGCAATCGCGATCATCGGGGATGTTCCCAACGATCGCGGGGCGCCGGGAAAGCACATCCGATGATTCCAGGAGGAAGAGGCGCAGGAAATCCGGACCGACGTATATGACATTTGCCCTTTGAAAAGCCTTTATCCATAAGGCTTTTTTTCTGCCGTTCATTGTTAGCCCCGAAAATGTGGACAGGACGGGCCTCATCGGGGAGGTAAAGCATCGGGACGGGAGCAAAGGCCGAAGTGGACCCGGAAGTCCTTTGCCGCCATGATGCTTTGAGACTGTTTCGAGATATCGAAGTCTCAGGATCGGAAGATAACATAACGCATCTGAACCAGTATCCCGTGCTCTCGCCGGCAGAGCCCATTCCGGAGGAGGCCGGGCGGGATCTTCTTGCGACCGCGCCGGAGCCCGGAGAGATGCAGGACATACCAGACGCGCTCAGGTGGCCCATCTGGATCACGGGCCGGAAGACGGTGGTGATCATCAACGGGCAGGAACATGTGGACAGTACCCTTACCGCGGCTCTCCTCTCCGCCCTGTGATTTCCCTTCGCAAATGACACATTCACTCCGCAAAGCTCCGACATATGAACACAAAAAAGTCAGCCATTCCACGTCCAGTCCTGTGAAACCATCACGTCCTGAAGAGTTGAACAGCTGACCCCTGTACATCACAGGTTTCGCATTTTGCTCACGCCATAGCCGGAAGTCTGCAATCCAGAAATGTCACCACGCCATCAGCATAGGACACATTGCAACTGGCGCTGAAGGGGAACTTTTGGTCAGGGGAATCATCAAAGACAATTTCCCCACCAGTCCACGGTGTATCAGGTTCTGTATCAACACCGACAAAGCAGAAGGCATGATCATCCTCATCACCATAAGCAGAGCAGGCAGTCTTCCTGTGTTCTATTACAAAATCACGCCCAAGCTTTTCAAGACAGGCTTTTGTTCCAACTTTCTTTGCTTCTTCGTATGTAAGCATTTGTCTTACCTTCTTCCGCTCATTCACGCCTCTTTCTCCTTCATAATTTGAAGGAGAGGCAATCACACTCATCACAAGGTGATTTTATAGCATCGTGCTTCGAAATTCCACCCTGTGAAACCATAAAAGAAGAGGATCACCTCACCTGAGAGGCAGGGAGAGTGAGGGCCCGGATCCCGAACCGGGAGGTCAGAGAGCAGTTTCTCAGCTTTCTGAGCAGGAAGGGCCTCGGAGCCAGGTGGGACCACACATCTGGCGATCGGAGCGGCTCCCTTGTGCCATGGAGAAGGAAGATGCGGTGGAGAGCCACGGAGGTGTTCCGCGAGATCCTCGCGTCCCCTTTATTCACCAGCGATGCGCCATACAGTGTGCCTGCATTGCTGGCCTCGGGCGGGATATGACCGAGAAGGAACTTCCCTCCGGGGTACGCTCTCTGAGGACCGGGGAACGGACGTGACACGCCCGGACGTCATGGACGAAGAGACGGTCACGGGCTGGAAGGCCGGGGACGTGACCTGCAGGATCTTGAGGGCACCTGCGGCTTGACAGGGAAAACACGGTGTCACTATACTGCCATTCGCAATGATCCAATCAGGAGGTGCAGTATGCCAGCATCCAGCATGGAACTCATCCGCGCAAGGAAAAGCGTCAGGACGTTTCAGCCTGTTCCCCTCCGGGAGGAAGACCTGAAGGCCCTGGAAGCGTACACTTCGTCTCTCTCGAATCCATTCGGCGTCCCGGTCACCTTCCGGATCCTTTCTGCCAGCGAGCACGGACTCTCCAGCCCCGTCATCGTGGGGGCTGACACGTACGTGGCAGCCAAGGTCCAGCGGGTACCCGGGTGCGAGATGGCATATGGCTACAGCTTTGAGAAGTTCTGCCTCTACGCCCTCTCCCTCGGCATCGGCACCGTGATGCTTGCTGCCTCGCTCAGCAGAGCAGCCTTCGAAAAGGCCATGGATGTCAGGGAGGGCGAGGTGATGCCGGTGGCCAGTCCCGTGGGCTATCCGGCACAGAAGCCGTCTATCCGGGAAGGCCTCTTACGCAAAGGCCTGAAGGCGGACGGGAGAAAACCGTTTGAGAGCCTCTTCTTTGACGGGCCCTTTGAAAGAGGCCTCACAGAAGCACGCTCCGGCATCTTCAGAGATGCCCTCGAGGCCGCCAGGTGGGCGCCATCTGCCGGCAACCAGCAGCCCTGGCGTGCGGTTCTCAGGGATGGAAAGGTCCATTTCTTTGAGGCGAAGACCATGCGGGAGAGCCCGCTCGGGGACGTGCAGAAGGTGGACGTCGGCATTGCCCTGAGCCACTTTGACATGGTGCTGGAGGAGATGGGCATCCGGGGACAATACGTGGTCTCGGATCCCAACATGACGCTGCCGGAGCACACGGAGTACCTGGTCACGTTCGAAAAGACCGAATGACAGAATCTTCAGAATCTGAAGGGAAACGAATATGTTCTACTTTCTGCTGACTCCCTTTCTTACCTATGATTTTATCCTCCTCGCCGCTGCCCTGATCCCGGCCATCTTTCTCATGGCCAAGGTCTACCGCTCGGACCGGCTGGAGCGGGAGAGCCCCTACATGCTGGGCAACATGGTGAAGGCCGGTATCCTGTCCTCGCTCATCGCCCTTCTTCTGGAGCGGGTCTTCAGCGCGCTCCTGGACGCCACCATATCGGATCCCGGGCTCTATCAGGTGCTCCTCTACTTCGTGGTGGTGGCCTTTTCGGAGGAGGGAGCGAAGTACTTCATGCTGAGGCGGAGCTCCTGGAACTCTTTGGAGTTTGACTG
This sequence comes from Clostridia bacterium, assembly GCA_017460395.1. Taxonomy (GTDB): domain Bacteria; phylum Bacillota; class Clostridia; order Christensenellales; family Aristaeellaceae; genus UBA2943. Next base: position 12,885 of record JAFUBA010000240.1, read on the forward strand.
CCAGTATGACGGTGTGGTGTATGCCGTGTTCGTATCCCTCGGGTTTGCCCTGTGGGAGAACATCAGCTACGTATTGCACTACGGCTTCTCCACGGCCCTCGTGCGCGCCGTGACGGCCGTCCCTGGCCATGCCTGCTTCGGCGTCTTCATGGGCGTCTTCTACGGGATCGCGAGAAAGCACGAAAACCGCAGAAACCACACAGAGAGCAGCATCTGCCAGGTGCTGGCCGTCCTGGTGCCGGCCCTTCTCCACGGGGCGTACGACTATATTGCAAGCACGTCCACGCAGGAATGGTCCTTCATCGTCTTCATCGCGGCCCTCTTCGTGCTCTCCTATGCGCTGGTGACCCGGAGCTCCAGACAGGACCGCTACATCTGAGGACAGCCAGGAAAATTTGCCAGAAACGGGAAATGGGGCTATGATGTACCCGTGCCCGGAATGATCTGGAAGGATCAGCGTTGGTTTTTCCGCCATTCCACCTCAAAACCCCAGCGCAACATGAAAGGAGCAAACGTATGTCTGCAGCAGTCAGATTCTACTCAAGATCCGGAAATACGAAGGCCGTCGCAGAGGCCATCGCACAGGTGGCGGGCGTTCCGGCCGTATCCGTGGACGACACACAGAGTGTCATCTCCTCTCCCGTGGATGTTCTGGTCATCGGCGGCGCCCTGTATGCCTACGGGATCGACAGCCACCTGAAGGACTACCTGAAGGGCCTGAAGAAGGAGAACGTCAGAAAGGCCGTGGTCTTCTCCACCTCCTGGATTTCAAAGCATGCCCTCGACCTGATCCGCAAAGAGCTGGAAGCAAAGGGCATTCAGGTGGCGGGTGAGACCTTCCACGTGAAGAGCAGCCAGGCTGCAGGCAGCGCGGATGATGCAAAGACATTTGCAAAGAAGTTCCTGTAAAAAGGCGCATACAGAAAAGGCGGGAAGCTCCGGTTTCCCGCTTTCAGGCATGCAGGAGAAGACACAGAAAGATTGGTGAAAGCGTATGGCTCTCATCCAGGTCAGCCACAAGTGGGTGTTCCCGAATACATATATCTCCATGACTCTTGCAGACCTCGTGCTGGCATATGACCTCGAGCCGGAGCCCGGGGAGGAGGCTCTTCTCGTCCTCCCGCGCATCCAGGTTCCGGCATCGCAGCTCTCCGAGGACACCGTCTATCCCATCGGGCTGAAGGGCAGCGTGCTGGAGGTCCAGGATGACGGCATCGTGCTGATTCAGACCCGGGACAGAGTGCGCGTGGACGAGCTTCGCGTGGACGGGGACAGGATTTCCTGCAAGACGGTCCCGATGCAGGACACAGAGAAAATGGATGAGGAGACGAGGGAAAAAAAGAGGGACCGGCTGATGCTGGAGGTCATCCGGGCCACAGGCGGCAATGCCTTCGGGGATCTGATCGTCGACAGTTGGCTCCATCTGTATCGGGACTTCACCGGGCTTGTCTGTGCGCTTTCGGAGTTCATCCCCAGGGTACAAAACGGGAAGCTCTATGAGATCCTGCAGGAGGACAGCGAGCCCCGGCGCGCCGAGATGCAGGAGAAGCTCATCTACGCGTATCTTAGGAAGACCGGGAAACCAAAGCCGACGGGCACGCAGGACAGTCCGGAGGCGCGGGAGGAGGCCATCCGCTACCAGACGGATGCCGTGCAGCGGGAGGCCACCAGGCTCTCCTTTGGACCCAACGCGGACCTTGATGCGATGGAACTGAAAATCAGGAACTCCGGCATGAACGATACGGCCCGGCGGGAGGCGGAGAAGATCCTCCGGCGGCTCTATCAGCAGGGGACATTCGGCGCCGAGACCGGGATGCTCTACAATTACCTGGACTTTCTGACGAATCTCAGCTGGAAGAAGGAGGATGCGAGGGAGATTGATCTGGATGCGGCCGAGCGGATCCTGGATGAAGACCACTATGGTCTCAGAAAGGTGAAATCCCGTATCCTCCAGCAGATCGCCGTGATGAGCCTGACAAAGGCGCAGTCGGGCTCCATTCTCCTGTTTGTCGGCGCGCCCGGCACCGGGAAGACCAGCATCGGGCAGAGCATTGCGAGGGCGCTTTCCAGGCAGTATGTGCGCGTGAGCCTCGGCGGCATCCGGGACGAGGGCGAGATCCGGGGACATCGGCGCACCTATATCGGCGCCATGCCGGGGAGAATCATGGACGCGATCTCAAAGAGCGGCGTCTCCAATCCCGTGATGGTCCTGGACGAGGTGGACAAGCTGATCTCCTCCAGCAGCGGCGATCCCGCAAGCGCCCTCCTGGAGGTCCTGGACCCCGAGCAGAACAGGACCTTCACGGACCACTACATGAACGTGCCCTACGACCTATCCGACGTTCTCTTCATCTGCACGGCAAACAGCGTGGACACCATCCCGGAGCCGCTGCTCTCCCGCATGGAGGTCATCCAGTTTCAGGGATACACGCCCATGGAGAAGGAGCAGATCGCCATCAGGCACCTGCTCCCGAGGGCCATGGCGGCCGTCGGCATCTCCGAGGGGCAGCTGAAGGTGACGGAGGAGACGGTGCGGTCCATCATCCGGGACTACACCCGGGAGGGCGGTGTCCGGGGCCTCAAGAAGTGCATGGACACCCTCTGCAGAGCCGCGGCGGTGCAGATCGTGCGGGGGAAGGGGAAAGGTCTCGAGGTGACGCAGGAGAACCTCCGTGCATACCTGGACATGCACCCGCTGCCGCACAGATGTGTGCCGGATGCCGCCTTGCCCGGCGTCGTCACGGGTCTTGCCTGGACCAGCAGCGGCGGTGATGTGCTGAGCATCGAGACCCTGCTGACCTGCGGCAAGGGAGAAATTCAGATTACGGGCCGGCTGGGCGACGTCATGAAGGAGTCCGTGCAGGTGGCCCTGAGCCTGGTCAAACACCTGTTTCCAGACAGAGCGGAGGTGCTGGGGGACCACGATCTTCACGTGCACGTCCCGGACGGGGCGACGCCCAAGGATGGCCCGTCGGCGGGCATCACGCTGGCGGTGGCCATTGCATCTCTGCTCATGGATCGGCCCGTGGATCCCAGGCTCGCCATGACGGGGGAGATCACGCTCCGCGGGGAGGTGGAGGCCATCGGAGGACTGCCGGAGAAGCTGATCGCCGCCCAGCGCGCAGGCGTACGACAGGTCCTGATTCCGCAGGACAATATGGAGGATCTCAGCGAGGTACCGGAGGAGACACGCACGCAGCTGACCGTCACACCGGTCAGAACCATTGCGGATGTCCTTCACATCTGCGGGATGGAAGAAGCACGATAAGCGCGAAGCATGATGGGCACACGACAATCCAACCGAATATGGCCGGCAACCCCGAATGCGTTCAAATGATTGGGTTTGCCGGCTGTTTGAGTGCTGACAAAACTGTACACACAGCGCCATGGTTCGGAGAAAAAGAAAACAAACAGCGGCAGCTGCAGGGAATGCAGCTGCCGCTTGATTGAATTCACTGTTTCACGGGCATGTGAAACTTAATGCAGTTCGACGAGATACCCATGTTCCCTGGCCCAGGATTCTGCGGCGCTTCCGCTGGTGGTCACCACCGTCACGTACTTGGTGCAGCCGGAGAAGGCTGTGTCGGCAATGAAGGTGACAGAGGCAGGGATCTCAATGCGGGTGACCGTGCTGCCCTGGAAGGCATTGGCGCCGATCTCCTTCAGGTCACTCGGGCAGATCACGGTGCCGGCCTCAATTCCGGCAAACGCTTCTTCCTCAATGCGTGTGAGGGAGGCTGGCAGCTTCAGGATGCCGTCCAGAGCAGTCATACTGCCGGAGGAAACCCGGTAGAATCCGGTGGCAAGCGTGGAGCTGCCAGCGGAATTACTCACGGTAGCCACGATCTGATAGAGACCGTCGGAAATGCGCCCAGCATGGACAGGAGAAGAGTATGAGGGTCCGGCAATGCCTTCCCACAAGGCATTGTCAAGTCCCTTGTAGAGGTCAATCGTCACCATGGTGATGTCACCGCCGCTCAGACCAAGTGCAATCTCCATCGAGTCGACATAATCCAGGCTGGCAGAGATGCTGTCAAGGGAGGGTGCTTCGATTTCCTCATCCAGAAGATGAATGGTGATCCGCTTGGTTACGAGTATTGTACTTTTTCTGCAGGAGATGTCGTAGATGTAATCGCCAGCAGGTGCGGTATCAGATGTCCAGAAAATATCCTGGTACGACCTAAGCACCTCATAGCTTTCCCCGCTGTTAATAGCATCTTCCGGGACACTGACAGGCTTTACCGTCCATTCCCAGGGGCCGTTATATTCAACGTCTGACACAACTTCAATATGTGCTATCTGCAGGTCAGAGCTCCTGTATACAGTAAGTTCTTCGGGGACATCGATATCGTAGTCTGCTACCGGTTCGGAGCCGTCTTCATTGAGCACCAGTACAGGAATTTCTATTCCTATCGATACTGAATCGACTCTAAAGCCCACCCAAGTCGAATAGTATCCGGCTTCGAGACCTGTCAAGGTATACGCTCCGTTATCTTCCGTAATCCGCAGAAAAGAGTTCTCTCCACCCGCAGCGGCGCTTCCAAAAGCAGCGTTAGGTATAGTCCAGCTGAAGTCTGCCCCTTCAGGGATCCTCCAGCCTTCAGGGAGAATGTGTACGCTTTCTGTAATCGTCTCTCCTACCTTTAGTGTGATGGAATCGGGGAAGGAGATTTCGGGGATCCCGTCCGGACAGTCCAGAAGATGTATGGTGAAACGTTTGCTCAACGTGCGCTCATCGATTGTGCAGGAAACCTCGTAGGTGTAATCACCTGAAGGAGGGCAAGCTTCTGACCAGCGGAGACCAATAGAAGATGTGCTATAGCTATAAGCGATTTGAATCGAATCCTCAGGGACGCTGATGGGCGTGAGCGACCACTGGAAATCCCTGGAGGGACCATCATAAGTTGCATATGGGCTTGGAAGACTGTAGTATGTCCTCAGATCGTCACTTAGCCGATACATCGTTGTTTCTTCTTCGCCAAGATGCAGTTCAAACTGTAATTCGGGCTTTGTTCCGTCTGCATTCAGCACGGTGACATAGATATCCCGTTTAAACAGGTATATGCCATTTGCTGAAGCTGTTAAATCTACCATGTATACCCCGGGCGTGTTTCCGGTGAAGGTAAACTGACCGTCCTGATCACAGGAGATGACAAGATTGTCATTTCCACTTGGCTTGTCACAATAGCCAAACCAATTGAAGCTCCATCCGGGGAGAGACCACCCGGCAGGCAGAATAGACGCGGTTTCTGTGACTGTCTCACCGAGAGGAATGGTGAGTTGGTCGGGGAATGAAATGCCCTCGGGTGCGTCAGTGGGGGATTCCAGAAGATGGATAGTGATCCGTTTGGTTACGAGAATTGTACTTTTTCGGCAAGAGATGTCGTAGATGTAATCACCAGCAGGTGCGGTAGTCGATTTCCAGAAAAGGTCCATGTATGGAGCAGATACCCTGTAGTAGTTTGTCCCGTTGGAGATAGCATCCTCTGGGACATTTACAGGCAGTAGCTCCCATTCCCAGTAGTATGAAGAAGCCGAATCAACTTCGAAATGTGCTATCTGCAGGTCAGAGCTCCTGTATACAGTAAGGTCTTCGGGTACATCGATATCGTAGTCTGCTACCGGGTCAGAGCCGTCTTCATTTAGCACCAGCACAGGAATTTCTTTTCCTACCCATACTGAATCGACATAAAAACCCACGGGAATTGAATAGTATCCGGCTTCAAGACCGGTCATCGTATACAATCCGTTCTCTGCTGTGAGCCGTAAAAGATCGTTGTTTCCATTTGCAGCGTTGCTTCCCCAGAAGACATCAGGATTAGAGCCCCAGCGGAAGTCAAAACCGTCAGGGATCCTCCAGCCGTCAGGGAGAATGTGTGCTCTTTCCGTAATCGTTTCTCCGAACTTCAGAGTAATGGAATCGGGGAAGGAGATTTCCGGGATTCCATCGGGACTCTCCAGAAGATGTACGGTAAAGCGCTTGCTCAGTGTGCGCTCATCGGCTGTGCAGGAGACTTCGTAGGTGTAATCACCAGCAGGTGGATAGGCTTCTGACCAGCGTAGTCCAATACATAGTCCAATAGATGTGTCATAGGTATAAGCAATATGAATCGAATCCTTAGGAACATTGACGGGCGTAAGCGACCACTGCAAATCCGCAGAAGCGCCACCATAGTTGACACCAGCTTCTATAACAGTGAATGTCGTCAGATCGTCACTTAGTCGACAGAACGCCCTTTCATCTTCAAGATTCAGTTCAAACTGTACCTCGGGCCTTGTTCCGTCTGCATTCAGCACGGTGACATAGATGCCCCTTTTTTCAAAGGTCAATCCATTCGCCGAAGCTCCTATCTTTACAAGGTATACCCCGGGCGTGTTTCCGGTAAAGGTAAAAAGGCCGTCCTGATCACAGGAGATGGCAAGACTGTCGTCATCACCAGAAAAATTATAATAGCGATCCAGGAACCAATGACCATACCAATGGAAGCTCCATCCGGGGAGAGACCACCCGGCAGGCAGAATAGACGCGGTTTCTGTGACGGTCTCACCGAGAGGAATGGTGAGTCGGTCGGGGAATGAAATGCCAGTTGGTGCGCCAACGGGGGAGTCCTGAAGATGAATGATGATCCGCTTGGTGACGGTTGCAGCATTCCATGTGCAGGAGACATCATAAATATAGTCTCCCACAGGGAAGGCCTTAGCATAGTCCCATTTAAGTTCAGCGGGGAAAGAACCTTCGCGTATGTAAACCAGGTCAGCGGGTGCGTCCACCATCTGCAGGCTCCAGACGGGGGAATCTAGACCAGACTGATCACTGACAATTTCAGCTTCAGTAATGAGTTCATACCTGAGATGCCAGTCAGTGAGCTTGTATACGGTGACCTCCTCAGGAAGGCTGATACTGAAGCCTGGGTCAGGTTCACTGCCGTCCTCATTGAGGACAATGACCGGGACAGTTTTGCTATACCCCAAATTGGAGACTGTGACGGACATGGAGACCACATATCTCCCGGACGTTATTCCGGTAAAAGTATACTGTCCCTGATTATCGGCGGATACCAGCAGGTAATCATTTTCGGAAGGATCAAGCCATTCTCCATGTGCGAAGGGCCAGTCGACATACCAGGACTGGTTTACTCCGGGAATAGACCAACCATCCGGTAGAAGAGAGGCGGTTTCTGTGACGCTCTCTCCAAAAGGTACGATGATCTGGTCAGGGAAAGAGATGCCCTCAGGTGCACCATTCGGCAATTCAAGCAGGTGTATGGTTGTCTGCTTGATGACGGTCTGCCCGTCAACTGCGCAGGATATCTGATACACGTAATCGCCAGCGGGAGGTGATGAAATATCCCAGCTCATATCACAAGAATGTCCATATACATCTAAGCGGATGGCATCAACAGGTACATCCACAGCGTGAATAGACCATTCGTAATCCGAAATCGGCGATGAAGAATTGTTGATCAAATCGAGCCAGCGGATCTGAGTATTCTCCATATTGTCAGGATGAAACAGATAGTGTGTGATGTGATTCTCAACTGAAATTTCGAAGGAAGATCTTACTTCTACGTACCAGTGTCTCGCTTCATAAGGCCTATCCAGTGTCGGCAGATCGAACATGACGGTCTGCCCGGCTGACAGTTCCCCTGTGAATGAAAAGGTCCTGTCATCCTCGCGTGCCAGATACCCCACGATATCTCCCGTTTGGGCATCCTGCAGGGGAAGAGACAGTACGTCCGGATAATCATATGCTACCGACCGGGTGCTTTGGACACGAATGGTGTTTTCACCGCTTGCCCCTACAAGATAGGTGCAATGGCTTGGTGCATCAGCCTTGACCATCAAGTTATTGTAGCTGGAAAGCTCATAGCCATTCGGAGCTGGCTCTATGGAGAAATCTATATCGTTAATCAGGGGTTCTTGACTGTCCAAATTGACATAACAGCCGTTGTAGTTCTCCTTGAAAACACCGACTGTTGTGTCCGAAGTGATATCTGAGTAGTCAACGGCGAGAATGTAGAAACCATCTTCACCACTCAGCGTGTAGCGGTACTGCGTGGAGTCATAATAGATGATGGCTCCCTCGACACCTTTTCCGGTGAATGCGTCATAAACATGGCCGGAAATGGTGGAGGTCTCTGCGAAACTGGTCCCACATACAATCAGGGACAGTATCATGAGCAGAAAGACCGTGAACACCAGGTTGCGTTTTGTCATGTGTTTCCCCTCCCTACAAAAATAGAAAACAAGCGTATTTAGTATAGGGGGGGGTAAAGCAAAGTCAAGATATTGTGATTCTGTACCGGCTATACAAAATCGTTACATCTACACAGCGTGGAAAATGCTATGATTTTGGACAGTAGTCACAGTCTTTTTTGGACAGTAGTTCCTATTATTTTTGGACGCTTTTTTCTATGGCCGTATGGAGGTGGATGCCACACTCCAAAACATAGAAATTCTATGTCAAATATTAATATTTATGATGATCTGTTTTGGTTTCGTCTGGACGATTTATACCCCGCTCCAGGCGTGGTCGGACAGTCGGGTGGTTTTCTTCCCCATCCCCGTATTTTATGTACTTTTGGGCCACTCAATGCTCCCTAAATAGGGCCACCTAGAGGGGGCGGAGTAGGGTGCAAAACGTCCAATAATGACAATAACGAACGTCCAAAAAAGGTAAGAATCGATACCCCAAAAAGCGTCCAGACATCTAGGAATGAGCGTACAATTTCTATAGAAACTTGTGTCCAGCGACTACGTTAACCGGTGTCCATCTCCAACATTATATGGTGTCCATTTTATGCGTATTTTCCACACAGCGATTTCCTGCTCTGGAATTTTGCGTTCAGTGCTTGACAAAGAAATTTTGCACGCTATGATACCTCACGAGGTGAGAAACTTGGATGATGAGGTTTTCTTTCGGCAGTCAGCCGAAAAGCTTCTGGGCCTTCTGATGCAGTCCCAGAAGAAGCCTGTCCACCAGCACGCAAGGCACCTGACAGTGGGCGAGGTGGGCGTGATGCGCTGCCTGTACCAGCACAGAGATGCCATGTCTGCCGGGGAGCTCGGCCGGGTGATGGACATCGGTTCCGGGGGCGTGGCGAACCTGCTCAATTCCCTGGAGAAAAAGGGCTACATCAACCGTATGATGAACCCTGCAGACCGGCGGGGCGTCCAGGTGACGCTCTCGGAGAGCGGGTATCGTGCGGCTGAAGAGAAGATGCAGGAGACGCTGGATCTCACGACCGGGCTGCTTCATGCGCTTGGGCGGGAGGATTCGGAGCAGCTGATCCGTATCTACGGGAGAATGCTGGAGATCGCAGAGCAGTATATGCAGCAGCACTGCGGGGAATCAGAATAAAGGAGACAGAGGAAACATATGTGGAGAATTTTTCGTTTCATGCAGCGGCGGGACAGGGGCTATGCCTTTCTGTGCCTTCTGCTGGTCGCGGGCCAGGTGTGGGTGGACCTGACCATGCCGGATTACATGTCGGATATTACCCGCCTCATCGTGACGCCCGGCAGCGCCATGGGGGATATCTGGATTGCAGGCGCCAAGATGCTGGCCTGCGCCCTCGGAAGCGCTCTTCTCTCCGTGGTTGTGGGCTATTTTGCGGCGCGGCTTGCGTCCAACTTCAGCTACACCATCCGTGAGAAGGTGTTCCACCAGGTGACGGACTTCGGGGCCGAGGAGATCAAGCGCTTCTCCACCGCGAGCCTCATTACCCGCACCACCAACGACATCACCCAGATCCAGATGCTGGTGGCCATGGGCCTGCAGGTGATGATCAAGGCGCCCATCATGGCGGTCTGGGCCGTGCTGAAGATCGTGGGAAAGAACTGGCAGCTGTCCCTCGTCACGGCCGCGGCCGTGGTGATCATCATGACGGTGATACTGATCCTCATGCGCCTCGTGCTCCCGAAGTTTCGCATCGTGCAGCAGCAGATCGACGATGTGAACCGGGTCACGCGGGAAAATCTGACGGGCCTTCGCATCGTGCGTGCCTTCAACGCCGAGGGCTACCAGGAGGACAAGTTCGAGGATGCCAACCAGAACCTGATGGCCACGCAGCTCTACACGGCCCGCCACATGGCGGTCCTGATGCCCGTGATTTCTCTGGTCATGAGTGGATTGTCCCTTGCCATCTTCTGGCTTGGCGCATCCCTCGTCAACGCAATTCCCGTCTCGGGCCTTTCGGCCCTCAAGGGGATTACCGACCGCGTGCAGATGTTCAGTGAAGTGGTGGTCTTCTCCTCCTATGCCATCTATGTCGTCATGTCTTTCATGATGCTGGTCATGATCTTCATGATGCTTCCCCGTGCGCAGGTCTCCGCCGCGCGTATTGAGGAAGTGCTGGCAGCAAAGCCCCGCGTCGAGGCCGGAAAGGGCCAGGAGGGCACGGAGAAGGGGAGCATCACGTTCAGAAACGTCTCCTTCCGCTATGCGGATGCTGCCGAGGACTGTCTCTCCGACATTTCCTTTGAGGCAAAGCCCGGGGAGACGGTGGCCTTCATCGGGGCGACCGGCAGCGGCAAGACGACGCTCGTGTCCCTTGCAGCCAGGCTCTTTGATGCCACCAAAGGTGAAATCCTGCTGGACGGGAAGGACATCAGGGACTATTCGTTCGACCAGCTGTACCAGAAGATTGGGTACATTTCCCAGAAGGCCGTGCTCTTCTCCGGCACGGTGGAGGAGAACCTGACCTTTGGAGAGACCGGGCAGGAGATCACGGAGGAAGCGTGGCGAAAGGCCCTTGATATCGCGCAGGCCGCGGACTTTGTGGAGAACCTTCCCGGCGGCAGCGGTGCCAGTGTCGCCCAGGGCGGCACGAACCTCTCCGGCGGCCAGAAGCAGCGCCTGGCCATTGCCCGGGCCATCGCAAGGAATCCCGAGATCCTGATCTTCGATGACTCCTTCTCGGCCCTCGACTACAGGACGGACGCAGCCCTCAGGAAGCGGCTGAGCCAGGATCTTTCCGGCACCACGTGCCTCATCGTGGCCCAGCGCATCGGGACCATCAAGCACGCAGACCGGATTGTGGTTCTGGATGAGGGCCGGGCCGTCGGCATGGGCACCCATGAGGAACTGATGAAACAATGCGATGTATACCGGGAGATCGCTCTGTCCCAGCTCTCCCAGACCGAATTGGAGGGAGCCTGACATGCAAGGAAGAGGACGCGGAAGGGTGCAGGAAAAGCCCCATAATCTGAAAAAGGCCCTGGGTGACCTTCTGAACTACAGCCAAAAAGAGATCGCGATCTTTGTGATTGCCCTGATCCTGGCTGCCGGTGGTGCGGTGCTGACGATCATCGGCCCCAGGCAGATCAGCAAAATCACGGACATCATCACGGCGGGCCTGATGACCTCGATTGATATGGAGGGGATCGCACGGGTCGGATTCCTGCTGGTGGGTCTGTATACCTTAAGCGGTCTTATGACCTTCCTCCAGCACTATCTGATGGCCGGCTTCAACCAGCGCATGTCCAAGCGCATGAGAAAGGACATCGTTGCGAAAATCAACCGCCTGCCGCTGAGCTATTTTAACTTCCATGAGCATGGCGACGTGCTCTCGAGGGTGACCAACGACGTGGACACCATCGGGTTCTCCCTCTCCAATTCCCTGGCCACGATCGTCTCCGCCGTAGCGCAGTTTGTGGGCTGCCTCATCATGATGGTGATCACCAACTGGATCATGGCGGGCACCTCCGTCATCTCCACGATCCTGGCCATGATCCTGATGATGTTCATCATCGCAAAGAGCCAGCGTTACTTTGTCGCCCGGCAGCACAACCTGGGCAGTCTGAATGGGTACATCGAGGAAATGTACACAGGCCACGACATCATCCGCATTTCCAATGCCGACAGCCAGGTAAAGCAAAAGTTTGACGAGCTGAACGGCAAGGTCAAGGACGCCAACTTCAAGAGCCAGTTCCTCGGCGGTCTCATGCAGCCCCTGATGGGCTTCATCGGGAACTTCGGGTATGTGGCAGTGTGCGTGGTGGGTGCGGCGCTGGCCATGAACGGGACGATCACCTTCGGCGTCATCACCGCCTTCATGATCTACGTGCGCCAGTTCCAGAGCCCGGTGCAGCAGATCGGCCAGGCCATGACCAACCTGCAGTCCGCGGCCGCGGCCGCCGAGCGTGTCTTCGAATTCCTGAATGAGCCTGAGATGGACACGGAGGATGAGAAGGAGCAGAAGATTCAGGATGTGCGGGGCGAGGTGGAGTTCCGCCATGTGAAGTTCGCCTATCCCGACAAGCCGGAGGAAACGATCATCAAGGACTTCTCGGCCCACGTGATGCCCGGACAGAAGGTGGCCATCGTGGGCCCCACGGGTGCTGGCAAGACCACGCTCGTGAACCTGCTGATGCGCTTCTACGAGACCACAGGCGGTGATATCCTCATCGACGGCGTCAACATCCGCGACATGAAGCGGAGCGAGGTGCACGACCAGTTCGGCATGGTGCTGCAGGATACCTGGCTGTTTGAGGGCACGGTGAAGCAGAACCTTCTCTACAACACCAAGGATGTGACCGATGAGCAGATGAAGGCAGCCTGCAAGGCCTGCGGCATCCACTCGTTCATCAAGGCCCTGCCCCAGGGCTATGATACCGTGCTGTCCGACAACACGGCCATCTCCGCGGGACAGAAGCAGCTGATGACCATCGCCCGCGCCATGATCCAGAACAGCCCCATGCTGATTCTCGATGAGGCCACCTCCTCCGTGGATACGCGCACGGAGCTTCTCACGCAGAGGGCCATGGACCAGCTGACAGAACACCGCACCAGCTTCGTGATTGCCCACCGCCTGAGCACCATCCGCAACGCGGACATCATTCTGGTGCTGCGGGACGGCGACATCGTGGAGCAGGGCAGCCACGAGCAGCTGATGGAAAAGGGCGGCTTCTATGCGACCCTCTACAACAGCCAGTTCGAGCAGGCCGCCTGAGAAGAATGCAGTGAGATCACGTATTCCGGGATGAGTACACCCACGCCACCGGCCATGGCGGCAAAGAAAGGGACAGATCCGGAACCTGCTCTCTGAGCTTCTACGGGTGGCAAAAGAAATCACACTTGAACAGGGCCCGAGTATTCTTCTCGGACCCTGCATTTTCATTTTGTATCATGACAGGGGCTGACATGGCGGGATATGGAGGATCACATCTGTTTGACTGGGAACGGGGCATCGGGTTAAAATGGAGCTGGTAAAGCAAGCCTGACAGAAGGCGGTCACAGATGAATCAAGAGAGCGTTGAGGTCCTGGCAAAGAGGAACGCCAAGGACACAGTGTTCATAGATCTGTTTCACATCTCAAAATACAGGTTTCTGCTGTTTAAGGCGCTGCATCCCGAAATGAAAGATGTCACGGAAAAAGATGTTGTGCCGATTACCCTGCGCCCAATTATCACGGATCAGCCATACAATGATCTTGGATTGCTTGTAAAGGACCGTCTGCTCATCTTCGTAGAGGCTCAGAGCACGTGGACGCTGAACATTCTGATCAGAATTCTGCTCTACCTGGCAATGACGTACCAGAATTACATCACGCAGAACAACCTGAATGTGTATCAGTCAAAGAAACTCGATATGCCAGAGCCGGAGTTTTACGTAATTTACACAGGGAACCGTAAGATTAAAAAAGATACCATTTCCCTGAAGGAAGACTTCTGGCATCATTCGAATGCCAGGATAGATATTACTGTAAAGATTATTTACGCTGAAAACAAGGATGACATTATCGGGCAGTACATCATTTTCAGCCATGTGCTGGACAGGCAGATTGAAAAGTACGGCAGAAGTCAGACTGCTGTTGAAGAAACAATCCGTATTTGCAAGAGTGAAGGTGTACTGAAAGAGTATCTCGAGAACCGTGAAGAGGAGGTCATAACCATTATGATTACTTTGTTCAGTCAGGAGTATGCGGTTGAGGCTTACGCGAATGATCGGGAACGAGCTGGTGAGCAGCGTGGTTTTCAACGTGGTGAGAAGAGTGGTTTTCAGCGCGGCGAGAAGAGTGGTTTTCAGCGTGGTGAGCAGCGTGGCAAGATACGAGGTGCAGTTGAAACATATCAAACACTTGGCAGATCAATAGAAGAAGCCATACATGGGCTCATTTCTGCGTATAATCTTTCAAAAAAAGAATCGGCAAAATATGTAAAGGAGTATTGGAAGCAATAACAGTTTGCTCTTGCCCATGTTCCCGTCCATAAAGTGTTTATCTGCCCCGAGGAAAATGACATTCGAAAGGGGGAATACCATGATGCCATCGCATGCCGATGAGCAACTGATGATGCTCGATTCGACAGAACAAGAAACGTTTTGGATGAGAGAAGAAATTGAGATTTTCAGTCAGGAGTATGCGGTTGAGGCTTACGCGAGGGATCGGGAACGAGCTGGTTATCAGCGTGGCAGGATACGAGGCGCAGTGGAAATATGTCAGGCACTTGGCACATCAATGGAAGAAGCCATACATGTGCTTGCTTCTTTGTATTCTCTTTCTGAAGAAGAAGCAGCAAAGTATGCGAGGGAGTACTGGAAGCATTAAACATTTGCTCTCGCCTATGCTCCCATCCCTAAAGTGTTTATCTGCCCCGAGGAAAATGACATTCGAAAGGGGAAAATCCAATGATGCCATCTCATGATGATGAGCAACTGATGATGCTCGATCCGCCAGAACAAGAAACGTTTTGGATGCGAGAGAATGTTGATATTTTCAGTCAGGAGTATGCGGTTGAGGCTTATGCGAGGGATCGGGAACGAGCTGGTTATCAGCGTGGCTATCTGCGTAGTCGGATTCATGGCTCAGTTGAAATATGTCAGGCACTTGGCACATCAATGGAAGAAGCGATCCATGTGCTTGCTTCTTTGTATTCCATTTCGGAGGAAGAAGCAGCAAAATATGCGATGGAATTCTGGCAGTCATAGTAACCATTGCTTCTTCCGGCGAATCGATGCCTGTCGGGGAATGGACTTCATAGGGTACAATGATGCCACAAATGCTGAAAAAGGGCGGCTGACACCGCCCTTTTTCAATGCCTTCCTTAGGATTTACTACAGCTCTGTTTGAGGCTGGATACATCGAAGCATGGCACCTCATCATTAAACCATGCCCGCACTTCAAACGGCTGTTTCCTGGGTGCTTTCGGTGCCTCCTCCGGGATCCCGACGGGGAGGAGGCAGACCAGCTCATACTCCTCCGGGACCTGCAGGACCTTTGCGATCTTGTCGCCGATCCTGTCCACGTCTGTCAGGTGTCCCTCGTACCAGCAGCTGGCGTAGCCCATGGCATGTATCATCAGCAGCATGTTTTCGATCGCCGCAGAATAGTCCTGCACGGCATAGCATCTGTCCCGGTACGCGTTGATTCTGCGGGTCAGAACGCAGATTGCAGCGGGTGCTGTCTGCGCGATGGGCGGGTCGATCACGCTCAGGACTTTCCTGAGAAGTATCGGGTCATCCACCGCAACGAGGCTGGTCGTCTGCTTGTTACAGCCGGACGGCGCTGCCAGGCCGGCCTCCAGGATCGCCCGCAGATCCTCCTGCGGGACCTTCTCCGGGGTGTATGTTCCCCGGAAGCTGTGCCTCGATAAGATGAGATCCATCATCTCTCTGACCACCTGCCGCTGTTCATCGGTCTGTGAAATACGACTTGCAGGGGAGGGCTCCCGGAATTTTTCCAGGCGGTAGAGCTGCTCTTCATCGACTTCTGCCTTTCCGCCTTTGTAGGTATAGCCCATCTTCAGATAGAACGGGAGCCCCGTGATGGACGCCGGAATTTCGATTCGCCTGGCGCGCAGCGCATATTCGTCCTGTTCGAGTACTTCGATGATGCTTTTCCCGATGCCTCTTCTCTGGAAGTCCGGATGCACGAAAATCGTAAAGAGGCTGCTCTCATCTTCCTTTCCCCAGTAGGGGCCGATGGATCCGCAGCCGATAATCCGGCCGTCCTCCTCGGCTACATAGAAATGCTGACTTTCCGCACGGCGGAGGATATCGCCCGGCTGCAGATGGCGGATATCATTCTCCAGGTATTCTTCGGTGTAATCTTTGCTATTGGTCGTTCTGAGCGTATGGGCGATCAGGTCGGATACAGCCCTGCCGTCGGCAGTTTCAAATCTTCGGATCATCATGGTTTCGACCTCCTTTTACATCCGGCTTCCGGGGTATCAGATCATGGATGGTGCGGTGCCTGTCCTTACTTGTGCCGGATGGGCAGCAGCTTCCATGTGTGCTGCGCGTATGCGTCATAGCCCGGCTTCAGGGACTGACGCTGATCTGCCAAAGGTATGCTGACAAACAGGAAGAGGGCGGTGTTGACTACAGCACCCATGATGAGCCATATCCGGTCCTGCGCCACACAGACCACCGACATCGCGATGCCCCACCACATCAGAATCTCACCCAGATAGTTGGGATGGCGGGAATAGGTCCAAAGGCCTGTCTGGTTGATGCTTCCCTGATGTGTCTTTCGGAAGGCATGCATCTGCAGATCCGCGGTAGCCTGCAGGACGATGGCGCCGAGGGACATGAGGAGGAAGAGGGCACTGAGCGGGCTTCCCTCAATATGGTGCTCTGATGTGTAGACCGCCGGCAGCACGCAGAAAAAGACGATCAGGGTGGGCACCAGATGGATGCCAAAGAAATTCACGAGGGGATACAGGCGTCCCGTCTTCTTTTCCAGCATGGTGTAGCGCCAGTCCTGATGCCTCAGTCCCTGGAAGGTATACAGCCAGTTGCCCGTCAATCGGATGCCCCACAGCCAGATGATGATCAGCTGCACAGCGCTCAGGGGCGTGATGTGTTTGCCGAGACAGATGAGCGTCATGGCAATGGGCGGGAAGACGCTCCAGTAGGGATCATAGACGGAGGCATTGCGAAAGAGCACGCTGAAGACAAACACGAAGGCGGTCGCGGCGATATCTGCCGCGAGGAGACTGATCCAGGCTGCCCAGGGAAGGCTTATGTAAAGCATGGCGCCAAGGAGGCCCGCAGCTATGTAGATCCCGAGCACCGCGAGCGTACTCAGGGCTTTGCTTTCTCTGATCTTGATGGCGGAGCGTCTTATGTGTTCCATGTCCTCATTCCTGCTTTCTTTGTTTCGCGGTCTGCTGCATTGCGTGGCGTGACATGCCGCTGACCGCTCTCCCATGATTCCACGCAGCCTCTCTGGAATCCTGCCAGGCAGAGAGAAGAGCTGCCTGCAGGCAGGTGTAAAGCAGCAGGCGAGCACATGCACATTCAGCAACGTTTTTTCTTCCTTACAATGCCCAAGTTCACTTTATTGACAGAAGTATATGCTTCAGATAGAGTGGTATAAGTACGGAATCCGTTGTATACCCGTTCCCGGAAAGAGATGGAAGAATCAGAGATGGGCTGCGGGCATATGCGATTTTCAGCCAGAAATTCCTTCCGGATCTGTGTGAAAATCAGGACAGACAAATCAGGATTCCTGAAAGGGGTACATGCAATGAGCAAGAAACTTGTTGCCTTCTTTTCTGTGAGCGGTGTGACCTCCAGGGTTGCACAGGAGATTGCAGCGGTGGAGGGCGCGGACTGCTTTGAGATCAGGCCCGAGGTCGCATACACACAGGAGGATCTCGACTGGCGCAATCCTCAGTCCCGCAGCACGCTGGAAATGAAGGACCTGGACTGCCGTCCGGCGATCGCCGGCAGCGTGGAGAACATGGCAGATTATGACGTGGTCTTCGTGGGCTTCCCCATCTGGTGGGGCCGTGAACCCAGCGCGGTGGACACCTTCCTGACGGGCTATGACTTTTCAGGCAAGAAGATCGTGCCCTTCTGCACCTCCGGCGGCAGTGACATCGGAAAGACCTCCGAGCGCATTCAGAGCCTGGTGGGCGAGGGTGCCTGCGTGGACGGGGGCAAGCGTCTTGGCGGCGAGGTGTCCGAGGCGGATCTGAAGATCTGGACCGAAGGTCTGAAGCTGTAAAGAAAACACAGAAAAAACTCTTGGGACGGGTATACCATGATGACAGAACATGAAGGGCTCAAATCCTCCGCGGAGGACTACCTGGAGGCGATCCTCGTGGAGGAAAGCCGGCACGGTCAAGTGCGCTCCATCGATGTGGCGCAGCATCTGAACGTCACGAAGCCCAGCGTGAGTGTGGCGATCCACACCCTGGAAAAGAAGGGCTATCTGTATTTTGACGACGACAAGTTCGTGCATCTGACGGAGGAAGGAAGAAGCGTCGCCGAGAAGATCTATGAGCGGCACCGCTTTTTCAAGAGCGTGCTTCTGGCCATCGGCGTGGAGGATACCACCGCGGAGGACGAAGCCTGCCAGATGGAGCACGCGATCAGCGACAATACCTTTTCGCTGATGAAGCGCTACTGTGAGAATAATGCCTGCGCGGTCTGACAAGACACCAATACGACAGGAGCAGATATGTATGATCGATCTTGATCACATGCCCAAACTGGGCTTTGGCCTCATGCGGCTGCCGCAGAAGGACGGACACATCGACCATGAAGCGGTCTGCAGCATGGTGGATGCCTACATGGCAGCGGGCCTGAACTATTTTGACACGGCCTACGTGTACCACGGGGGCCTGAGCGAGGTGGAGGCAAGGGAAGCCATCGTGAAGCGGTATCCCAGGGACTCCTTCTACCTTGCGACCAAGCTTCCGGCCTGGGCCATGCACGAAAAGGGTGACAGGGACCGGATCTTTTCAGAGCAGCTCGAGCGCACCGGCGCCGGGTACTTTGACTACTATCTCCTGCACTCCATCGAGGAAGGGAACAATTACGAAACCTACGAGAAGTATGACTGCTTCACCTGGGGCCTTCAGAAGAAGGCAGAGGGGAAGATCCGTCACTTCGGCTTTTCCTTCCACGGCACCCCGGAGCTTCTGGAGAAGATCCTCACAGACCACCCGGAGGTGGAGTTTGTCCAGATCCAGCTCAATTACGCCGACTGGAATAATCCCGTGGTGCACTCGGGGAAGCTCTACACGATCCTCAGGGAGCATAACATCCCCATCATCGTGATGGAGCCCGTCAAGGGCGGCACCCTGGCGACGCTGACACCGGAGCTGGAGAAGATCTACAAAGCTCTCCGCCCGGATGCCTCTGCGGCCTCCTGGGCCCTGCGCTTTGTGGGGTCGCTCCCGGGCGTGATGACCATCCTCTCCGGGATGAGCAACGAGGATCAGATGCAGGACAATCTCAGCACATTCCGGCACTTTGAGCCCCTGACCGGGGAGGAGCAGGCGGCGGTCCAAGAGGTGACCTCCATCATGCTGAACACGCCCCTCATCGGGTGTACGGCCTGCCGCTACTGCACGGACGGGTGCCCGATGGGCATCAGCATCCCGGACATCTTCCGGGCCGTGAACACGATCCGGCTCTATCCCGGTGACAACCGCCCGCACATGTTCTACAGAAATCTGGTTTCCAGGAGCGGGAAGGCTGCTGACTGCATCGGATGCGGCCAGTGCGAGGGCGTATGCCCGCAGCACCTGCCGATCATAGAATTACTGAAACAGGCATCTGCCCAGCTGGACAGGTAAGACAGGGCCCCAGAGGAACAGGGAAAGGGGTTTTTGCATGAGAAAGCAGGCACTGATGAATCTGCTTTGCGAGATGGAGGGAAAGAACATCCTTCTTGCACAGCAGGAATCACCCTCCCGCGGCTTTTCAGACCGGGAATGCGACTGGATCCGGGCTCTCACGGGAGATCTGCCCGCCATCCGCGGGCTTGACTTCATCCACGATGACTATGCGGGCGTGGTGGAGCGGGCGCGAAGATTTGACTCCCTGGGCGGCATCGTGACCATCTGCTGGCACACAGGCCTGAGAGAGAACCACTATCCCGCAAGCAAGGAGGAGAACCCCGACTGGGAAAGGATCTTTCGCGAGGGAACGGAGGAACACAGGCTTCTTCTGGACCGGTGGGACCGGGCTGCGGAGGCACTCGGCCAGCTTCAGTCAGACGGGATTCCCGTTCTGTGGCGCCCTTTCCACGAGTTTGACGGGCAGTGGTTCTGGTGGGGCAAGGAGGGTCCGGAGGCCTTCCGGCAGCTCTGGGCCATGATGCACGAATACTTTGAGGACAGGTGCGGCCTTCACAATCTGATCTGGGTGCTCGGGTACTCGGGGGAGATAAAGGAAGGGTGGGAGGTGGATCCCGCACTCTTTGATGCCGTGGGCTCTGACACCTACAGCGGCGAGACAACGCACGCGGAGGCCTACCGGCGCCTCAGGGAGATGTATCCCGGGAAGCTCCTGTGCTTCCACGAGTGCGGTCTCATCCCGCCGGTGGATGCCTTCTTTGATGAGGGCAGCCCGTGGAGCTGGATCATGCCATGGCACAGCGGGTATCTTCTGAACAATCATCCGTCAAGGATCCTGGAGGCCTATCGGGATGCACGGATGGTCACACTGAAGCGGCTGCCCCGGTTCTGATGTTGCCTTAAGCAAAATTGAAACGGAGGGGATTCCCATGTATCAGGTGAAGGACCGATGGGCGCTGATCACCGGTGCCTCCCGGGGGATCGGGTATCTGTCTGCACTGTATCTGGCAGACTGCGGCTGCAATCTGATTCTCCACAGCCGGGACCTTTCCCACACGCAGAAGGTGCGCGCTCAGGTGGAGGAAAAAGGCGTGAAGGCCATCTGCGTGGCAGCGGACCTCAATGACCTGAGTCAGGTGGAGCGGATGCTCCGGGAGATCGACGACACGAAGGTGCAGGTGGACATCGTCCTCAACAACGCCGGCCTTCAGGTCGCCTACCGGACGGACTACATGAAAACGCCCGCAGAGGACTATGAAATCAGTTTCCGGGTGAACACCATCTCCCCGGCCATGATCTGTTACCACTTCCTGCCCGGTATGATGGAGCGCGGCACGGGCCGCATTCTGAACACCACCAGCGGCATCTCTCTGGATGTGTGCCAGGCCGGCTACTCTGCCAGCAAGGCAGCGCTGGACAAGATCACCATCGACCTTGGCAGCAAGGTAGAGGGCACGGATGTGATGATCAACCTGACCGATCCCGGCTGGTGCCGAACGGACCTGGGCGGCCCACATGCACCGAATGCACCGGAGAGCGCCATCCCGGGGATTCTGGTGGGCGTCTTTGCAGATGACAGAAAATCCGGGCGTTTCCTGGGAGCTCAGTATTTTACTGGGATGACGCTGGAGGATGCCGTCCGCAAGGCTGAAACGGAATTTGAAAGCCCCTACGGGGCATAAAGCTGCGGGCTGAAGCCCGAAAGAAACGAGGAGGAGAGAAGCATGATTTACGATTATTCCCTGACCACGGGCAGCGGCGAGACGCTGAACCTTTCCGACTACAGAGGCAAGGTGATCCTTATTGTGAATACCGCTACCGGCTGTGGCTTCACGCCCCACTATGCGCCCATCGAACAGATGTACCGTGACTACCACGACCAGGGGCTGGAAGTGGTGGATGTCCCCTGCAATCAGTTCGGCGGACAGGCTCCCGGCACGGACGAGGAGATCCACGAGTTCTGCACCCTCAACTACAACACCAGCTTCCCTCAGATGAAGAAGGCGGATGTGAACGGGGAGAACGAGCTGCCGCTGTTCACCTATCTCAAGACTCAGAAAGGGTTTGAGGGCTTCCAGGACCACCAGTACAAGGCGCTGCTGGAGAAAATGTTCGCGCAGAACGATCCGGACTGGGACAAAAAGCCGGACATCAAGTGGAACTTCACCAAGTTCATTGTGGATCGGGAAGGCAATGTGGTGGCCCGCTTTGAGCCCACCGCCGATATGGCGGATGTGGAAGCATGCGTGAAAGCGCTTCTGTAAGGCGAAATCAACACACAGACGCAGCACTCGGACAGGGAGTGCTGTATATCAGCAAGTGCAACACCGATGTATGCAGCTATACCGGGCAAGCCCCGGAACGCGGCTCCATATGCCGGGAAATGCTTGAACAGGTTATGAATGATGTGATGCTTGGATAGACTCCATGCCCGGGCGCGGAAGCGATTCTGCACCCGGGTGTTTTTTGCAGTGAAATATATGGTGGGCAGGGCCTCGATATCCGTATTGACAGTTTGACTGAATGGAGTATAATTTTTGATAAGAAGACCGAGCTTGAAGGAAGTGTGGCCGGGAAAAGTTACCTGCGATAGGTCATTCAATCAGGCTGAAACCGAAAAGGGCGGTTTTCAATGACAGGCAGCAGAAAGCTGCAAAAGATAGGATGAAGAGGTCAAGATGAAACAGCAACATAACAAGGAAAAGGATGTGGCGGAACGTAGCTTTGTTGGGATAAATGAGATTTTTGCCAGCATTATCAATGCAGCAATTTTTAACTACGAAAAAGTCGTCAATGAAACAGAACTCACGGATGCATCACCCTACATTCCGTTCAAAGACGATAACCGTGTCTTGCGCAGCAGGATCGGGGATGTGCACAAATTCTGGAACGAGCAGCGCGATGCATCCTCTGTGATTCTGTGCCGGTTCGGCCTGGAGAATGAAACAGACCACAAACGAGAGATCGGGCTGAAGGTCATGGGCTATCTGGGCAACGGGTACTACAACCAGACGACAACCGGCGTACGGCAGACACTTGCGAGGAAAGTCTCCGCGGAGAATCCTTCAAAAGAACAGCAGCAAGCGGATGACACGTCTGGCGACACCAGAGCACAGGTGTACTATTATCCCGTCTTTGTGGTTGTTCTGAATTTTGGACAAACAGAATGGGAGAATATTCGGCTGGCGGATTGCCTGAATTATCCGGAAGGCGACAAAGGCGCAAAGCTGCGAAAGGCGGCGGAAACCTACGGGATCACGATTCCTGTGATGAATATGGCTTTCATTCCTCCAGAGGAAGCCGAACAGCATGGACTTCATCCGGATTTGTGCAAAATGATCAGCATACTCTGGAGTATGCGAACAGCCAATGAACCTGTACACCTTGATGAAGAGATTCAGTATGTTGATGAATTCAGACAGCTCATGCAGGTACTGCTTGATCTGTCCGATCAACAGGCGTTGGAAATGGTGCCCAGAAAAGACAGAGGAGGTATCACAATGGGAAGTGTTTGGCGTAATTGCACAGGCTTTTTGTCAGAGGAAGACAAAAAAAAGGCAGAAGCCAGAGGGAAAGCTGAGGGGAAAGCTGAAGGGGAAGCTGTAGAAAGAGTAAATACGGTGGAGAGATTTTCAAGAATTCATCACATCAGTTTGGAAGAGTCTTGTGCACAACTGGGCTATCGTTTGGATGAGTACCTTGGTGCAAAGCGTACAATTGGGGCAATAGCACTTTCTGTGTAACAGTAGACTTAAACGCAGATGCATAGTGCACAGGATTACCTGGATCGGCGGCTTTGGTATGCTGCGTGCCAGACTGGCTGATACCACTGCTTGGCATAAAGCACAGTTCAGTAGATCTGAACTGCCTTGCGAAAGAAGGCTGCCTGATGCCACAATGTCCAGTAGCTGGACGGGATCAGTCAGGGAGGTACCACAATGGGAAGTGTTTGGCGTAATTGCACAGGCTTTTTGTCAGAGGAAGATGAAAGAAGAGCAAAAGCTAATGGGAAAGCTGAAGGGGAAGCTAAGGAAAGAGTAAATATGGTGGAGAGATTTTCAAGAATTCATAACATCAGTTTGGAAGAGTCTTGTGAACAACTGGGCTATCGTTTCGATGAGTACCTTGGTGCAAAGCGAACAATTGAGGCAATAGCACTTTCTGTGTAACTGTAGCCCCCAACGCAGATGCATAGTACGCAGGATACCTGGATTCGGCGACTATGCTGCAGTCCAGACTGGCTGATACCATTGCTTGGCATAAAGCACAGTTCAGTCGATCTGAGCTGTCTCACGGAAGAAGGCTGCCTGATGCTACAATGTGCAGTAGCTCAACGGGTCAGTCAGGGAGGTATCACAATGGGAAGTGTTTGGCGTAATTGCACAGGCTTTTTGTCAGAGGAAGACGAAAAAAGGGCAGAAGCCAGAGGGAAAGCTGAGGGGAAAGCTGAAGGAATAGCTGAAGGAATAGCTGAAGGGAAAGCTAAAGAAAGAGTAAATATGGTGGAGAGATTTTCAAGAATTCATCACATCAGTTTGGAAGAGTCTTGTGAACAACTGGGCTATCGTTTGGATGAGTACCTTGGTGCAAAGCGTACAATTGAGGCAATAGCACTTTCTGTGTAACAGTAACCCCCAACGCAGATGCATAGTTCGCAGGATACCTGGATTCGGCGACTATGCTGCAGTCCAGACTGGCTGATACCACTGCTTGGCATAAAGCACAGTTCAGTCGATCTGAACTGCCTTGCGGAGGAAGGCTGCCTGATGCAACAATGTCCAGTAGCTGGACGGGATCAGTCAGGGAGGTATCACAGTGGGAAGTGTGTAGCGTAACTGCACAGGCTATTTGTCAGAGGAAGACGAAAAAAGGGCAGAAGCCAGAGGAGAAGCTGAGGAGAGAGCCCGACTGACTGTCGAAGTGGTGGAACGATTTGCAAATAAACATCAGATTAGCATGGAGGCATCCTGCGACGAGGTGGGTTTTCTGTTCGAAGATTATCTTGCTGCGAAGGATGCGATGAAATCGAGAGCTCTTTCCAGGTCCAATGAAGCCTGTGGTGTGCCTGATCATATATGCTTAGAAGCCCTTGCCGTCAAGCATACGAACAGCCGGGAAGCAGTTTCTTCCCGGCTGTTGCACTTTTGACGCCTGACAGATACACTTTCTACCTGTCACAGGGGAGTCTCTGTGACAGGTAGAAAGATAAAGGAGTCCTTCCTATGAATTATGCTGAGGAATCCCTGCGCCTGCACGGCGAGTGGCAGGGTAAAATCGAAGTCATATCCCGTGTTCCCGTGACAAACAAGGAGGAGCTTTCCCTTGCCTACACGCCGGGGGTGGCGCAGCCCTGTCTCGAGATCCAGAAGGATCCGGACAAATCCTTCACCCTGACCCGTCGGCATAACCTGGTGGCCGTGATCACAGATGGCACGGCAGTCCTGGGTCTTGGTGACATCGGCCCCGAGGCCGGCATGCCGGTTATGGAAGGTAAGTGTGCCCTGTTTAAGGCCTTCGGTGATGTGGATGCCTTTCCTCTTTGCATCAAGAGCAAGGATGTCGATGAGATTGTGCGCACCGTCTATCTGCTCTCGGGGAGCTTTGGCGGCATCAACCTTGAGGACATCGCTGCCCCGCGCTGCTTTGAGATCGAGCGGCGGCTGAAGGAAATCTGCGACATTCCTGTTTTCCACGATGACCAGCACGGCACCGCAATCGTGGTGGGCGCCGCCATGCTCAACGCCCTGAGGGTGGTGAATAAGACGATCGGGGAGGTCAGGGTGGTTATCAATGGGGCAGGCTCTGCCGGCATCGCTATCGGCAGGCACCTGATGGACCTTGGCGTCAGACACCTGAAGATGGTCGACAGGAACGGCATCCTCTGCGAGGGCGTGGAGATGAATCCGGCACAGGCGGAGATGGCCGAGCTGACCAACCCAGAGAAGTTTTCCGGGAAGCTCGCGGATGCCATGCGTGGTGCAGACGTGTTTATCGGCGTGAGTGCACCGCACATCGTCACGGGGGACATGGTGGCTTCCATGGCCAGGGATGCGGTCGTCTTCCCCATGGCCAATCCCGTTCCCGAGATCGAGCCGGAGGAGGCAAAGAAAGCCGGTGCCAGAGTCGTGGGCACGGGCCGGAGCGATCATCCAAACCAGATCAACAATGTCCTGGTGTTCCCGGGAATCTTCCGCGGGGCCCTGGATGTGCGTGCCCGCGACATCAACCTTCAGATGAAGCTTGCCGCATCGCATGCGCTGGCAGACCTTGTCGCGCCAGAGGAGCTTAGCGAAAACTACATTCTTCCCGCAGCCTTTGACAAGCGCGTGGGCCCCGCAGTGGCAAAGGCCGTGGCCGCGGCTGCGCGGGAAAGCGGCGTTGCAAGGCTGTGAATGCGGGAAGGCATCACTGAAACGACGGATTCCTGCATGAGGACACCTCGCCTTCGGGCGGGGTGCCCATTTTTTGCTGGTCAAATCACTGTGTTTGTGGTAGAAATAGGGCGTCATCGTCTCGCGAAAACAGATGCTGGGAGGGCACGGCATCATGCCCGCCCATTGCAGGTGCTGCCTGCAGAAAGGAACCAAGGATGAAACTGATTCTCCGCTATCTGCGGCGGCATATGGGGATCTTCCTGTGTTCCATGCTTTTTCTGACACTGGAGGCCGTCTCGGACCTCCTGCAGCCGACCTTCATGGCCTATATCGTGGACGAGGGGGTTGGCCGGACCAGCATGGAGACCATCGCGCATTACGGTCTGGTGATGCTCCTCATTGCAGGTGCAGGCGCCGGTGCCGCGGTCATGAGGAACATCCTTTCAGTGCGTACCTCGCAGACCATCGGGAAGGAACTGCGGCGTGACATGTACGGGAAGGTGCAGCGCCTGAGCCTTGAAAACATCGACCGCCTGCAGCCTGCCTCCATTGTCACCCGCATCACCAATGACGTGACTCAGGTGCAGGAGTTTGTGAACGGTATCATGCGCATCATGGCAAAGGCGCCCATCACCTGTGTCGGCGCCATCGTCCTGATCATTCTTGAGACGCCCCGGCAGGCGCCTGTGATGGCCGTAATCCTGGTGATCGCTTCCGTGCTCATCTATGCGAACATGCGCGTGGGGTATCCGCGGTTTGGCCGCGTGCAGGCGCAGCTCGACCGGCTGAACCGGGTGACGCGGGAATTCCTTTCCTCCATTCGCGTGGTCAAGGCGTTCCGGGCAGAAGAGGAGGAGACGGGGAAGTTTGAGAAGGCCTCTTCGGGCCTTGCCGTGGCCGGCACGCAGGCCCTCCGCGCCATGGCCGTATTTTCACCGCTGATCAACCTCACGGTGAACTTTGGCATCGTGATGCTCCTGTGGATCTCGCGGGACCAGAATGTCGCCGAGATCGGCCGTCTGATGGCCTCCGTCAATTACATGACGCAGGTGCTTTTCGCCGTCGGCATGATTGCAAACGTCATCAACACGGCGGTCCGCGCCGCCGCCTCCGCGGAGCGCATCCGGGAGGTGCTGGAGGAGGAGCCCGCACAGAAGATGCAGGGGACCGAAACGCCGGTCCTGCAGGGCGGGATCGCCTTCGAGGACGTCTCCTTTGCCTATGCGGGGTCTCCGAGGGAGGCACTGAAAGAGATCAGCTTCCGGGCAGCGCCAGGGGAGACGATCGGGATCATCGGGCCCACAGGGAGCGGCAAGAGCACGCTCGTGCACCTGGTGCCCCGCCTCTACGATGCCACGCAAGGGCGCATCCTGCTGGACGGCACAGATGGGTGTAGTTCAAAATCTAGGGTATTTACCGGGTGATTTTAGCATGCTATAATGCATACCGAGGAGGCGCTCGCCCAATGCGCGAGTGAAAATGTGTTATGGCAAAAAGTTTACTGGAACAAGAGATCAAATCTGAGATA
>JAFUBA010000241.1 GCA_017460395.1 Clostridia bacterium
AGGGTGTCAAAATCGTCCGGGGAAAAGGTATATGCCTTGGTGTCCGGCATCTGTCATGCGCCTCCTTTCTTTTTGCCTTCGCGGATCCTGGGATCCAGGAACCCGTAGACCACGTCCACCAGGAGGTTCATGGTCACAAGGAAGGTCCCGTAGAAGATGGTGAGTCCCATGATGAGGGGATAGTCGAGGTTGGTGATGGAGTCCACGAAATACCTGCCAAGGCCCGGAATCAGGAACATGCTCTCCACCACGAAGGAACCCATCATGACACCCGCGATGGCCGGTCCGAGGCCGGTGACGATGGGCACGAGGGAGTTTTTGATCTCGTGCCGCCACACGATCTGCGCGGTGGTCAGCCCCTTGGCCCTGGCCGTGATGATGTAGTCCTGCGTCATGGTGCCCAGCATGCTGGCGCGCATGGCGCGGGTTTCCCCTGCCACGGTCCCAAGGCCCAGCACGATGGAGGGCATGATCATCTTATCCGGCGTGCCCCAGCCGACCACAGGGAGCCAGCCGAGCTTCACGCCGAAAAAGTAGCGCATGAGCGGTCCCAGGACCATGCTGGGCAGGGCGATGCCCAGGACCGCGATGATCATGAGGAGATAATCGGGAAACCTGTTTCTGAACTGGGCACACAGGACACCGAAGAGCAGACCGATCAGCACGGCAAAAAACAGACTTGTGAGGCCGAGCCTTGCGGACACCGGGAAGGTCTCCCGGATGATGTCCACCACGGACTTGCCCACCTTCTTGAGGGACCAGCCCAGGTTCCCGTGGAGCAGATTACCCATGTAGATGAAGTACTGCTCCACCACGGGCTTGTCCAGGCCGTAGTATTCTCTCTGTTTTTCCTGGACGGCCGCCTTGGTCTTCAGGTTGGCAAAGGGGTCGCCCGGGATGAGCTTCATGAGGAAAAAGGTGGCGGTGGCCAGCACGAATACGGTGCACAGGGCCAGCAGCACCTTCTGAAGGATGTATTTTGCCATGTTTCCACTCTTCTTTTTGTTGATTTTACGTGTCCAGGCGGATTGCTCCCGCCACCGGTTCTACGTTTCAATGGGAGATGCTGGTTTCCGGCGTCCCCGGCGCTGGATCCTGGAGGTCGATCAGATGGACATCCTCTGCCGGTGCAGACAGAACCTGAGCATGTGCGGCGGCAATCAGCTGAACATGAGGAAAGACGCGGCGCATAGCCCGGATGACACCTGGCTGCCACGCCGGGTGCAGATGCTGATCGAGGTCATCGATGAGGACAATCCCCGGTGTCTCCGTGATGCGGTCCAGAAGATGCGGATTGAGCAGTGCCATTCTGAAAGCGATATCGAAGACCATCCGGATGAGGGACTGCAGTCCGGCACTCAGCGCCGAAACCGGAAGAGCCCGGCCGGATATGAGGACCATCAGCTCCATGAGCTGTTTATCAAAGAAAAGCTCATACTGTCTCTGCTGGTCAACAGCTGCCATAAAATCCTGCACGGCCTTTTTCGCGGCCTCGTATTCCGAGATCTTCTGCCCTTTCTGCCAGGCAACCTGCTCCATTCTCACGCACCAGCCAAGCAGAAGATTCGCAGGCGATGCGCCGGAGAGAGCGTCCAGATAGCCCGTAGTCCGAAGATACCTCTTTGGGAGTCCATCACCCGTGCGCCCGCTTTTCCGGGAGAAGGTCCGGGTGGCGCTCTCATAGCAAAGAAGCGGCAGCATCTCAGATGGCTGATTCGCCATGGTCTCGGCGTCCCATGCGATGTCCCTGGGCTGAAGGGAACTTCTGGAGGCCGCCAGGCCGGATCTGGTTCTGATCCAGGTATAGCTTTTCTGCGTGGAGTCCATGACGGCTGTCAGCTTCACCTGGACCGGCAGATGATATTCCGGGGTGTATAACCCGTCCTCCGCCTGGCCCCAGGTTCTCCGGACGTCATCGTCCGTAAAGCCTCGGGCCGGGACCTCGGGAATTCCGCATACAAATCCACCAAGGCCTGTGGCGAGTGCTTCCAGGACGGCGGTCTTCCCTGAGCCGTTCGTCCCTCTGATCAGGTTGAAACCGGGCTCAAATAACAATGAGCAGTGTTCGATGCCTTGAAAATTTCGGATTTCGGCTTCTGTGATTCTCATGGGGTACCCTTGCTTTGGCGAATTGCACTGAATCGCAGTCACATTTTGACAAACAGGCGAGAGTCAACCGACCGGTGCAATAAGCGCTGGCACAGCGGACTCTCGCCTGTCAGATGTCTATATGATTGGAGTGTGTATGGCTGAAGCCATGAACTTACTCAGCTTCCACCTGGGCGACGATCAGATAGCCGCCGTCGATGAGATAGTAGCCGGTCAGGCCGGGGGCGGTCACGGTGTAGGTGGCATCCCAGCCGAGGATCAGGGACATGGCATTGTCGCAGAAGTACTCTTCCAGCTTGCCGTAGTTGCTCAGGCGCTCCTCAAGGGTGGGCGAGGTCACAGCGGCGGTGAACAGGGCGTCAAACTCGGGATCTGCATAGCCGCGCAGTGGAGCGCCGCTGGTGGACTGGTAGCCGTCGAGGTAGCTCTCGCAGGCATCCGGCACAGAGGCAGCGTTGCCGCCCCACCACAGATCATAGTTGCCGCTCATGGCATCGGAGATCATGACCTGGATGGTCTTGGGGGCGATTTCGGTCTCAAGGCCCAGGTTCACGCGCAGCTGATCCTGCACGGCGGCCAGGTTGTCGATGGCACCCTGGGACTCGAAGCACATCAGCTCCAGCACGGGGATTTCATCTGCGGTGGCGCCCAGCTCGTCCAGGGCCTTCTGCAGCTCTTCCTTGGCCAGGTCGATGTTGGCGGTGGTGTCCCAAGCCTTGTAGTCCGGGTTGGCCTTGTAGGCGGGTTCGCCGGGGGCGCTCAGACGGTAGGCGGGGGTGTAGCCGGTCATGGTGGAATGCGCCATGGCCTCGCGGTCAATGGCGAAGCTCAGAGCACGGCGGAAATGGGCATTGGACAGGAAACGTCCGGTCTCCTCATTGCGTCCGCCGCCGCGCAGGTTCAGGCCCTGGTAGGTGGAGGAGTGGGAGTCGCCGACCACAAAGCCCGCATCCTGCAGAGTCTGCAGATACAGGGGGTTGGAGAAACCGCCGATGTTCAGTTCGCCTGCCAGCATCATGTCCACCTGGACATCGCCGCCGGCATTGAGGGTCACATTGATCTCGCCGACCTTGGCGAAGTCAGGATCATAGTAGGCGGGGTTGGGCACCAGGGTCACAGAGGAATCCGGAACCCACTCGGCGACCATGTAGGGGCCGTCGGCCAGGTAGGTTTCCGCGGAGGTGCCAAAAGTAGCGCCTGCAGCTTCCACAAAGGCCTCTTCCAGGGGAGCAAAGAGGGAGGAGGAGGTGAAGTTGCTCTCATAGGTGGGGTTCACGAAGGTGTACTCGATGGTCTTCTCATCGATGACCTTCACGCCCACTTCTTCGAAGGCGCACTCGCCGTTGTAGTAGCTTTCAGCGTTCACAAGACCGAAGGTCGCGTTGTCCTGGGGATCATTGGGATCCAGAAGACGCTTCACGGCATAGTAGAGGTCTTCGGTGGTGATGGGGGTCTCCCCGTCCTGATAGGTCAGACCGTCGCGCAGGGTGAAGGTCCACACGCGGCCGTCATCGCTCTTTTCATAGGTTTCGGCAATGCCGGGCACATAGGCACCGGAGGCATCCTGCTTGAGGAGGGCTTCGGCGGTATGGGCAAGGATGAAGTTGGCCACGTCCAGGTTGCTCTTGGCATAGTCCAGGGTGTTGGGATCATAGCCGTAGGCAATGTTGACGGTGGCGCCCTCAGCAAAGGCCGAGACGGCCGAGAGGCAGAGGGCCAGGGTGAGAAGAAGAGCAAGCAGTTTCTTCACAGAAGAGGTCTCCTTTCGAAAATATTCCCCCATTTTCCGAAAAGAAGGGAAAACCGGGGCCGGGTGACGGGACATTTCAGGGTCTGCGGACAGGCAGACACAAAAACGCCCTTTGAAATGGGATGGATCACCGGGCCAGGCGGAGGCACGCGAAACGCATCAAAATACCCAGGCGCACCGTCTGCTGCCCGGAAACCAGTAAAGTAAAATATAGCATCTGCCGCAGGACTTCTCAAGGCAAAGAGAGGTTAGAAATGTCTTCCGATTGTGCTTTGATTGTACTTTTTTGGAATGAACAAGGCTGCAAGGATGGAAACGGACTCCGGGGAGGTTTTAGACTGCCTGTGGTGCAGCCAGTCCGTCCACAGCCTGGCGGCGCCGGATGCTCCGGCCCTTTTCCTTCATGGCATTTCCGGGCCAGACAGTGTACAATCCATGCACAGCACATGATGTTTGGAGGAGAGGACGGCCATGGAATACAGAGGCTTTATGCTGGATGTCTCCCGGCACTTTCTGCCGGTGGAGGATATCCTGAGGATCATGGAGGGTGCTGCCATCGGCGGCATGAACCACATGCACTGGCACCTGACGGACGACCAGGGCTGGCGGCTGGAGATCAGGAGGTACCCAAAGCTCACCGGGGTCGGATCCAGAAGAAAGCCCGCGTTTTTCGGCGCGGAGCGGGAGGATGAGCACAACGAGGGGTTCTACACCCGGGAGGATGTCCAGAAGATCGTGGAGGCCGGGGAGAAGCTGGGCCTTGAGATCGTGCCGGAGATCGAGGTGCCGGGGCATGCCAGCGCCATGCTGACGGCCTATCCGGAATTCGGGTGCAGAAGGGAAATCTGGAATGGGAAAGCGTTTGAGGTGCAGGAGCAGCCATACCTTTACGAGGTTGGCACCCTGGCAGGCGTCTTCCCGAACCTCATCTGTGCAGGGAAAGAGGAGGCGCTGGATTTCCTCAAGGGGATCCTGGACGAGGTGTGTGAGATGTTCCCCGGCGAGTATGTGCACATCGGCGGGGACGAGGCGATCAAGCAGCACTGGAGAAGGTGCCCGGACTGCCAGAAGCGGATGCAGGAGGAGAAACTGCGGGACGAGCATGAGCTGCAGCGGTGGCTTGTGATCGAGGTCGGGCGCTACCTGGCCGGGAAGGGGAAGAAGACCATCGTCTGGAACGAATCCCTGGACGGAGGCGTTCTGCCGGAGCACTTCGTCGTGCAGCACTGGTGGGGCAACGACCGGGAGACGGAGGCGTTCATGGAGGCGGGTGGAAAGGTCATCTGCTCGGACACCGAAGCCTACTACATCAGCAGGCCGTATGCGGATATTGACCTGAAGAAAATCTACGAAACGCCCGTCACGCCCGCGTGGGCGAAAAGCCACCCGGAACAGCTCCTGGGCCTTGAGTGCCCCATGTGGTCCGAGCGCGTGACCAATGGCGCCCGCGCAGAGTATCTCCTCTTCCCGCGGGTGCCGGCCGTCGCATGGAAGGCGATGCATGCGGAGGATCCCGGCACCTTTGAAGGGTTCCTTCGTGACATGCGGGAGACGGAAGACAGGATCGAGGCGCTCGGGATCCGGGGCGCTGCAGAAAAACTGTGGGTGATCTCTCCTGAGGACGCGGCACAGGAGAAGGAGCGCATGGACAGCTTCAAGCAGGGCCCGCGGATGGATGACACCTGGCGGATCTGCTACGGCCTCCTTCTGCAGGAGAAACTGGAAAAGCTCCTGCAGGCGATTCGCATGCCGCGGCCCTTTGCCATGAGGGTCATGGACTGCGCATGGGAGGAGATCCCGGAGTTCTGCGGGGAAAAGCAGACGGAGCAGGAGGACGGGGCAAAGATCATGGCAGATCAGCTCCTGGTGGCCCTGAAAAACCGGGAGAAGGGCGTGTGGGAGAAGATCCCCGAGGGCATCTGGCTGGATACCATGGGATGCTTCACAAGGTTTGTGTGCGAGCACTTCACGTCCACCGGCCGCTATGCCTTTGACCGCCACTGGTGGACGACCAGGCAGATCTCCGGCAAGCTCTTCCGGGTGGGCGAGCTGGAATACGAGCTGGTGGAGGGAGAAGATCCCTACATCTCCCTGCACATCCCCTCGGACGCGAAGATGGATGCGGCGCGGCTGAACCTGTCTGTAGGGCGCGCGCGGGATTTCCTGAAGGAATACTTCCCGGACTTTGCTTATCTTGAGATCCGCTGCCACTCCTGGCTCCTGTCCCCGACCCTGAAAGATCTCCTGATGCCGACCTCCCGGATCCTGCACTTCCAGGCGGCCTTTGACCTGACGGAGACAGACCAGGAGGACAACGGTGCCATCTCATGGGTCTATCAGCTGACGGGGCAGCAGGCAAGGGATGTGGTCCTGTCCGAGCTTCCCGAGCGTACGACGCTTCAGAAAAACATGAAGGCCTTCCTCCTGAAGGGGGGAAAGGCCGGGGCTGCCAAGGGGAAGCTGGTACGAGCCTTCGAAGACTGAAAAACGAGTCCTGCAGAAGATATCTGCAGGGCTCGTTGAATTCTGGGTCAGCTCTTCCCTGAAAGCATGGCAAGGGTCCGCTGGTCCCGCCGCCCCTGAAAGCAGGTGTCCAGGACCTGAGAGAATACGGCGTCCTCTCCCTCTGATGCCAGTTCGAAGAGCGTCATGGAGGAGCATAGCTTCAGATTGTCAGGATAGCCGAAGACGACGTCCGGGTCGGGATCCTGCAGGGCGAGGAGCGCATGGCAGATCTTCCGCAGGCGCTCCCCCAGCACGGGGTGGGCCAGGTAAGCTTTTGCCTCCGCAAGATCCTGAATTCCATAGTATGTGGCCATCTCGCTGAAGCCGAGTCCCCGCAGCTGCGGGAAAATGTACCACATCCAGTGGCTCGTCTTCCGCCCGCCCCGGATCTCCCGGAGCGCAACGTCATATTCGTGCTCCTGGGCCGCCACAAAGCGGCTCAGGTCGTTTTCGTGGGTCATACCGTCTCCCCTCCTTCTGTCAGCATGGCCTCCCGGAAGGCCTGAAGAAGTTCACGCGGGAGCTGCAGTCTGTCCTCCAGGTAGACATCGGTGCTCCCGGACAGCCGGTCGATCTCGAGAAAGGCGGCTTGCAGATATTCCTCCTTTGCAAGGAAGAGATCCCGCACGGCCAGGGCCGCCTGCTCGCCTGCGCCGCCCTGAAGGGCTCGATGGTACATGCCCTCGGCCCTTTTTTCGCTGTAGAGGTTGGTTTTGAGGTAGTCCCCAAGGATCACGTCCCGCGAAACCCCGAGGGAGCTCAGCAGCACCATGGTCAGGATCCCGCAGCGGTCCTTTCCCTCCGTGCAGTGCCAGAGCACGGCATGCCCCTGAAGGCACGCTTCCATCACAAGGCGTGCGGCCTCCCCGAGACGAACCTGGCACTCGGGATTCTGGATGAGGAGGCCATAGAGAACCCGGAGAGACGGGAGGGAGGCTGCGCCGGAGCCGGAGGTGGCCCGCTCGTCCGTGTTCTTTTCGCGGGTCATCCCGATCTGCGCCTCCGTCACGAGGGGCAGGGGGACGATGGAGATGCCGTCTGTCTGCGCGTCCGGTGCCTCAGATGCCTCCTCAGGCGTGCGAAGGTCCAGGACGGTTTGCAGGTGCAGCCGGTCCCGAAGGAAGGCGAGCTCCTCCTGCCCTGCCGATGAAAGCGCGGCCGAGCGGATCAGGAAGCCCCCGCGGATGACCCGGCCGTCCGCGGCCCTGAGGCCTCCGAGGTCCCGGCAGTTTGGCAGTGATGAAAGCGGCATGCATGTCCCCTCCCCGTTTTTTGGTTATCTTACCTGTGCAGCACAGGAAACACAAGGGGGAGCCCGGTTCAGGGCTCCCCCCAGGGATTGTCAGAGGTTCAGGGTCGCGGACGGGAGTCCGTCTGCGACGGCCTCGATGCTGCCCTCGCCGTCCCCCGTTTTCAGCACCACGACCGAGGCGCGGCCGTGCCAGCTCTTCCATGTACTGGACGTGAAGGGCGTATGGTCCATAAGGTCGGCATTCATGGCGGAGAGGATCCGGGCAGCGCCGTTTGCGCGGAAGGAGATCTCCCTCGCGTCCCGGATACAGAGGATTTCCCTGTCATCTGTCACGGACACCGTGAGCAGCATCTTTTCCCCCGGAAGCAGCTGGCGCGCGGGCGGCGAAAAGGCAAGGCGGGAGGGAGCGGAGGGTGTCTCCAGAACGTGTGTGCAGACCACCCGGTCCCCGGTGATCCCCCGCACCTCCACGCGCCCTGGCAGCCAGGGCAGGAAGCCGGAAATGCAGTGGGATGCGGGGACAGCTGCATGAAAGACCTTTCCCTGCATGTGGATCTCGACCCGCTCGCAGCGGGCAGCGATCATATACGGCACGACACCCTGGTGGAGCGCGGGGAAATCCCACACGTCCTCAAAGGGCGGCGAGGCCCAGTGGCCCTTGGTCATCTCGTCCGAGAGGCTGGCATCGTACACGGACAGATGCACCATGGGCTCATCCCTCCAGAAGCTTTTCAGCAGGTGGAAGCTGAATCGGGGCGTGCCGTCCAGGCGCAGAAGGCTCCCGGTCCATCCCCTGGAGGGCCAGCCCATGCTCTCCCCGAGATAGTCGTAGCCGGTCCAGATGAAGGTGCCGAGCACGTACTCCATGCCTTCTCGCTCGCCTGTCAGGGCCGGGAGCTCCTGGGTGTAGTTCTGCATGCTCTGGGGATGACCGAGAAAATACGGGTAGCTTTCCGTGGCCAGGATGGGCTTTGAGGGGATCCTCCGATGAATCTCAGGGAACCACTGCTCCTGGTAGTTGCAGGAGATGATGTCCACGTATGCTGAGATGGCCCCGATGCGCTCCAGCCGCTCATCCAGGTCCTCGATCTCCTGCTCGTCCGCCTCATCCACGTACTTCTGGATATCAAGCACCCTGGAAAGGTCGATCTTCTCCCGCCTCTCCCGCTTGAAGTGCGGATTCATGGCATAGGAGACGGGACGCGTGGGATCCAGCGCGTGCGCCCTGTCTGTGAGCATCTTCAGGGTGTCCAGCATGGACGGCTGTCCCTGGTTTTCCACCTCGTTCCCAACACCCCAGATGAGAATGCACGGCCGGTGGCGGTCCCGCAGGATCAGCTCCTCCAGGTCCTCTCTCCAGTGCTCCTCAAAATAGCGCCCGTACAGGCCGCTGTGCCACTTGTCGAAGGCCTCCGCGTACACATAAAAGCCCATCTCATCGCACAGGTCCAGGAAGTCCGAGGGATACTGGTGATGGGCGCAGCGGATGGCGTTGCAGCCGAGCTCTTTGAGCTGATGCAGCCGGTCCGCCCAAAGTTCCCGGTTCATGGCCATCCCCTCGCAGCCAAGATCCTGGTGGACACAGATGCCCCGGAGACGGACATGCTGTCCGTTGATGAACAGCCCCTCCCGGGGACGGAACTCTGCCGTCCGAAGGCCCAGGCGGAGGGAAACCTCGTCCCCGGTCACAAGGCGCAGGGACAGCGTATACAGATACGGGTCTTCCGCGGACCAGAGACGGGGAGAGGGCACCGTGAGGGAGAGTTCTCCCCTGCCTTCCCCGGACGCGACGGTGCACCCTTCCTGGTCTTTCAGGGCTGCCGTGACCGGCATCTGGATGCCGGTGGAGACACAGACGGTGGCGGAGGCATCCGAGAAACGGACACGGGTTTCAATGGATTTCTCGTCCAGATGCTCAAGGTCCATCTCGATCAGGCGGACCGCGCGGAAGATGCCAGCGCCGGAATACCATCGGTCGGCAGGCAAGAGGGAAGCGTCTGCGCGCACCAGGATCTCGTTGTCACCCGGGATAAGATATGGCGTGATGTCCACACGGAATGGAGAATAGGCATAGGCGTGCTTGGCGGCGAGGTGCCCGTTGACATACACCTCCGCCTGCTCGCTGACGCCCTCAAAGTCCAGGACAGAGCACCTGTCCGGACGAGGCTGCAGATGAATGCTCTTCCGGTACCAGCCGACCGTGCCCCTCGGGAAAAAGCCCTGGGCTGCGGACAGCGGGGCGTCCTCGGATGGGTCCTGGGCGATCACGAAATCGTGGGGCACGGGGACTTCCTGGAAAGTGTCCGGCGCGGGTCGCGTGCTGCCCGTGCTTTCCGCAAAGCCCCAGGTGTCAAGAAGGGAAACAATGCGCCGCATGGTCTGATCCTTTCGGCCCCATTCACTCCGTGCTCCCCTCCGGGGGCGATTTCCTCAGCTGCTGGGGCGTGCAGCCGTGGTAGGTCTTGAATCGGCGGTTGAAGGCGGAGATGTCGTAGTAGCCGCACTCCACGGCGATGTCCTTGACCGGCATGTCGGTGGTGGTCAGCAGCCGCTTGGCCCGGTGCATCCTGGACTGGGTGATGCACTCCAGGGGCGTCTGCCCGTACACCTTCTTGAAGGCCACCGACAGGCGGGAATCGCTCATGCCCACGGCCTCTGCGATGGAGGACACGGTGAGGCCGGGCTCGGAAAAGCGGCGTGCGATGAGGTCACGGGCACGCTGCACCTCCTCCGGCACGTCCGCGGGCGCCATCGCCGCCGGTGCATTCATGGCGGAGAGCTTGGTGCACACGCCCTTCAGGATACCGTCCAGCTCCTCGAGGGAAAGGCACCGGCTGAGCCGGTAGAGGTCCACCAGCTCCTCCTCCTTGACACCGCTGGATGTGGCCTCGGCTGAGACCGACGTGATGATGTCCGAGTACATGCACCGGAAGCCGAAGAGAGAGGATCTCGTGTCGTGCATGGCCTGGGAGACTTCCTGCAGCGCCTCCTGCGTGCGCGTTTCGTCCCCCGCGTGCAGGGCCTGTCTCAGGTGATCGACAGCCTGGCGGTTATATTCTACGGTGGTGGAGGAGCCGTCCTTCAGGTCGGAGAAGAAGATCGGCGAGGCGCTGCCGAAGACGAAGCGCATGTCGAAGGCACTCTCCGCCTCAAGATAGGCCCGCTTTCCGTCGGCAAAGCCCCGGTGGATGGCGCTGACCCCCATGGTGATGCTGGAGGAGCAGGCCTTGAGGCCGGAAAACTTGGCTGTGAGAAACTGCCGGAGCGTCGTCTCGTCCTCGCCAAAGAGCAGCACCATGAGCCGCTGGTCCGGGGAGAGGGGCGTCATGGAGGCGCCGGATACCTCATCGTCAAAGAGGCGGTCGATCTTTTCCGGCGTCAGCTCGTACGAGGATTCTGCGGCCTTTGCGATGACGGCGACGGCAAAGCAGCCGGCATCCACGTTGACGGAGGCCTCCTCGGCGGCCCGAAGACATGCGTCCTCCGTGGGAAAACCGTCGAGGAGGAAGGTGCGGACAAACTCCCGCTTGCGCGTCCCCTTCATGTCCTCGAGGCGCACGCTCATGGAGGTGTTCTCGTCGATCAGCTTCTGCACGCCGTCGCGGATCTCCATGAGCTCATGGTTCTCCGGGTTCTGCAGGCGCAGCATGGAGGAGAGCAGCAGGATCGGCCGCGTGTGGGTCTGGACCAGGAGGGTGATGAGCAGGAGCGCGACGGCGGCGATGACGGCGCACACCAGCACCAGCCCCTTCACCGAGGAGGAGAGAGCCACGGCGAATTCCAGGTCATTTACGAGTGCGAGGCAGGCGTTTCCGCTCTCCTGCCCGTCCCGGAAGATGTGCCAGGTCTGCCCGTCAAGGCGGAGGGTCTGGTCCTCCGTGCTGAGGGCCTGCAGGGCGTCATCTGAAAAAAGGTGCGTATAGACCGGGATCTCGCGGTGGAGGAGGGAAACCTTGGCATCTTCCAGACCAAAGCGCCGGATCCAGCCCTCGTAAACGCTCTCATCCACCACGCACATGACCGTGCCGACCCGGGCGCCGCCAGGATAACTGAGGGGCACGAACATGATGACAAACTGGCGGCGGAGGGCGTCCTGCCGCTGCGCATACCCTTCCAGGTGCTGGGCGGGCCAGATGGTGAGGGTGGAGGTGTCCTCAAGGGCCTCCTGAAGCTCTTGGGCCGTATGGTGCTCCAGCACCAGGGCGCTTTTCGTGAAGCGGTCCATGCGGAAGAAGCTGGTGGTGGAGTAGATGTAGTCGTCCCCGGTAAAGTGGATGAATATGTCCGAGAAGGTATCGTTCACCGCGCGGTAGGAGGCGAGCTTGGCGGAAAAACGGCTGGCCTTGACGGGATCGTCCTCAAAGCGGACCGGTGTGATGTCGTTGCCGGTCATCTGGCCTGCGATGGCGATCAGGGAGGAGCACAGATGATCCTGTGCATCCTGGAGAAGACTCAGGTTTGCCTGGTACCTCCCCTGCAGGATCTGGGCATGGAAGGAGGAAAAGGAACGGTAGGCAAAGAAGACCAGGGCAAGCATGACCAGGAGCAGCACGGCCAGGTAGGAGGCAAAGTAGCTGAAGGTCAGGCGGTTGAAGGAAGGGCGGTCAAGGGAGAGGCGCGCCTTTTTCCGGGGTTCTGCGCTTTCGCTCATGCGTCTCCTCCCCCTTCCGTCGTGTTTTCGTATTCTTCGTTCATCTCAAGCACCATCCGGCCCGCCCGGAAGCCGGCGTCCCGCCCGCACTCGTTATAGCCCTCCTGGACATAGTGGAAGGCATCCTTCATGAGGCCCCGCTCCCGCATGGTGCCAAGGAGCCGGGAGGCCATATGCGCGCGGGGCTCAAGGCGAACGAAGGTTTCCTGTGCGCGCCTGATCCCGTCGTAGCGCCCGGGGGCCTCCGGCAGGTTGCACATGCCGGTTTTGATGAGGAACATGTCGGTGATCCCCGCCTTCTGCATCTCGCGGAAGGTCTCCGTGAGACACCTCAGGTACTCCTCCTCACCCGTACCCAGGTCTCCGTCCGATTCGCCCTGGCACCAGAGGGTGAAGACGTGGCGGATGGGAAGATTGTGGGAAGAGAGAAAAGACATGGCCATGCGCAGCCGGTCCAGGGCATCTGTGAGGAAGGGTGTCCCCTTCTGCCACTCCCCGATCGCGCTGCCGCCCTTGGAGGCCGAGACGGCGATGACGGTGGCGCCTGTCACCTGCGCGTACGCACGGATGAAGGAGGACACCATGGAGCCGGTCTTCCGGTGTTCAAAGATGCCGCCGGGCCTGTTTTCCTTATCCCCAAAGGGCTCCCGGATCTCATGCAGGCAGGTGGGATCCGAGACAGCGCGGAACTCGAGGCCGTATTCGTCCGGGACAGGGGGCGGGATGTGCGGAAAGAGGGGCGTGGAAATGCCTCTGCCTGCCATATTGGACTGGCCGGCAAAGAGGATCAGATCAAGAGGTCTTGCCAAGTCGATCGCCTCCGGCATAAACAGCTGTGCCTCCCTCCCGCGAAGCAAAGGGAGGGAGGCACAGACATTATAGCGGATTTTCCTGAAGTGAGGAAAGCGCCTTATGATTTACTGGTTGGCCTCGACATACCGGTCATATGCCGTCTGGTAGAGGGCGATATATTCGTCCATGCGCAGGCTCTGGAGTGTCTTCAGGTAGTTATCCCAGGAGGCGTCGTCCACGCCCTTGACGATGAAGTTGGACAGGGACTCGTTGGCAAACTTGTGGATCTCGGCATAGAGGAGATCCTTCTCGGTGGCCTCGTCCACGGTCAGGGTGATCAGGCGGGAGAGGATGTTCCAGGAATTCTTCTCGATGACGCCCGCTGCCTCATACTCCTCGCAGTAGGTGGTCTTCTCGATGCGGTGGGAGGGCATGTTCACCTTGGCGAAATACTCGGGACCGGAGCAGTACATCATGGCGGACTGTCCGGGCACGGTGCGGGTGCCGTCGGACATGGGGAAGATGTCGACTCTGCCGTCTGCATCGTAGCCCCAGAATTCATCCTTCTCGCCGTTATAG
Organism: Clostridia bacterium; assembly: GCA_017460395.1. GTDB lineage: Bacteria > Bacillota > Clostridia > Christensenellales > Aristaeellaceae > UBA2943. The sequence goes on from JAFUBA010000241.1 coordinate 13,639, forward strand.
CCGCTGATCATGCGCTCCCAGGCAAACTGGGCGTCCAGCCACTTTGCGGCAGCTTCCACGTCCTTGCAGCCGGCGGTGATGGCGGCGCCGAAGGAGGGGATCTCAAGATAGCGCTGGAGCTTGGCCTGATAGCCGTCAGCGGAGAAGGGCAGGACGCAGATATACTGGCTGTAGACGGCCTCGTCGGTGCCCATGGCGGTCATGCGCCATCTCCAGGTGCAGCCCACGTTCCCGGCGTTGATCTTGGCCTCGGC
>JAFUBA010000242.1 GCA_017460395.1 Clostridia bacterium
ACTTTAAGCATATTCGGCGGGAATTCAAGTAGCACCACAATCAAGCACACCACAATATATTGTGGTGCAGTACGAAATCACACATGATGTAATATATGGTGAGATTTAAAGCCATATCTTACTTTGTTCGGACGAATCATACATTGGAATATCTTCTGTTCATGCCAGCGGAGAGTAAAAATAAAGCAGAACTGCAGAACAGTGTTACGGGAGAAGTGAAGGGTATTCCGATCGAAGCGTCCACAAAACTGGAATATTCTGCACCGCAGGAGGATATTCTCGTCAAAGGTGCGGATGACCGGCAGTATTATGAGCACAAAGGTGAGTTTGTAGATAACGTCAAAGTGTATAACCCGGAGAATCATACCTATAATTTAGGTGCAACAACCATTGAAGAGGGCGAAACACCCGAGATCGAATACCATGTGACGCTGCATTTTGATGCCCTGCATTACGATATTCAAAACGGACGGACTTTGAACCCGGACTGGCAGGCAGATGCGAGCAAGGTCGGCAAGATCACGCTGACAGACTACTTGAATGGTTATTACGGTTTATCAAAACCGAACGACAAAATCGAAGGGTCTGGACGTGAAAATGCGCTCAATGCAGGCGAAATTCATGATGTGTATCTGGAGGTATATCGAAATACTAGTTCGAGCACAGATGGAATTTACCAGCCGGAGCTTCGGAAAGACTTGAGCGAGAAAGAAAAGGCGCTGAAAGAGTATATGGATACATACGGAACGTTCAGCGAACCGAAGGAAGGATTCGATCAAGCAACCATCGTTGCTTTATGGCAGGTGTACAATTCAGCTCTGTCTGCGTATAACAACCAGTCCGGTTTTGTCGGAGCCATGAGTCTGGAAGATATGCAGAACAGCCCCTCCTATTTTGATGTGTCACTCAAGGGAAACCAGCTTTCCATCACCTTCAATAAAGATGGCAAAGGACTTGGACCCCTGAAGTCCTACAGATTGAATCCGAATGGACCGTATTCATCTGGTGCGCCGACTGTGGGATCGCTGACAAGTATCGTCGGAAGTAACTATTACATTGTCCTGCGTTACACCGCGCCGCTTAACACGATGTCAACATCGTCTGTGAAGACATACAACGCAGCTAAGGTAGAATTTGAGCCGAAAACTGAGAAAGATGAAGTGCCCTGGCAGCCGGACTATGTCAATACAACCTATGAGGTTTCCGTGCCGGAGAAGGAAACTCCGGAAGGCGTGGTCAGCATCCACAAGCAGATCGTTTCCGCCGGGCATGAAAATGACCTGATCAAACCATATCGCCTGGAAATCGATGTAAAGGGAGCCGTGAGAGAGCAGGATATTGTTGTGACGGATCCGCTGCCGGAATATCTTGTGTTCCCGGAAAATCCCGAGATATCCGTCTATATTCCTGCGGTCAGGAACAACCGTGCGGAGGTTGGGCAGATCCTCGTGGAGAATGAGGACTATACAAAGTCCATCGAGGGCAATACGCTGACGGTGACCATTCCATATAATGCAGCGCTTCAGGAGAAAGTGGGCACAGTGCAGTATGTCTGCATTACCTATGCTCCCGAGCTCTCATTGGAGGTCTATCAGGATGGACAAACCACCGTCAAAATTCAGAATACAGCTTCTGTAGAGTATGGCAGCATGCCCAAAAAGACGGACAGCGAAACGCAGACGATCACGCTTCCTGCGGTGCTTGATAAGTCGACTGTGGACATGAACTTCTCTGCGCTCAGCGATGAACCGGTCTTTGAGGAAGATAAAGTCTACGGATATTATCGGATTGAAGTGAATAAAGCAGCGCTGGATCTGAATCCGAAGGGAAATACCGTGGAACTCAGGGACTCCATGAGCGAGAAAATGAGCATCGACAAGGATTCCGTGAAGGTGGTGGATGCAGATACCGGCAAGGCGGTTGACTTCAAAGTAAAGGCAGAGGGCACCACCGTCAGCTTCACGGTGCCGGACGGAAAGCATCTCTATGTGGAGTACCGTGTGCTCATCGATGTGGATCCGGCCACAGACCTGGACTGGATGAGGACGGAGACGACCGCAAATGGCATCAGTGTAGAGATTGGCACCACGCAGTTCTCTGTGGAGACGGAGACCAGCTATGAGTATGCAGATGTCAAGCTGCGCGCCACCATTCGGGCGACCAATGGCGATGTCACAGTCCTGAAAAGCGATGCAGACTCGAAAGATGTATTGCCGGGCGCAGAGTTCTCCGTGGAATCCGTCTACGACAATACAGGATATGTCTATACCAAGGAGACAGACGATATTGCGGAGCTCTATGCGTCTGTGTCCACACAGGATGATGGTACAGCCACCCTGGTGCTGCCTCTGGACAGACTGTATAAGCTGACGGAGACCAAGGCACCGGAAGGATACATGATCACTGGAGACGGCGTGTACTATCTCCTGCTTCAGGGACAGGATGGGCTGGAGCTTAAAGATATTCCGGCCGATCTGTATGAAGGTACTCCCCAGGTGATCAGCATGGAAGGTGACGTGCCGATCACCAATGCGAAGAACAATAAGGGCAGCATCACGCTGACCAAGACGGGCAAAAATAGCAGTAAGCTTGCTGGTGCGGTCTTCACACTGTACAAAGACGGTGAAGTGCTGAAAACGGACCTGACGACAAACAGCGCAGGGCAGATCACAGTGAGCGGCCTGGAGCCTGGTGAATATTACTTTGTGGAGACAGAGGCTCCGACCGGGTATGTGACGCCCACGGGCGATGACGCGAAGACCAGAACAGTTGAAGTGCTCCCGGATCAGAGTGAGCCCCAGGTCATTGCGATCTCCATGACCAACAAGGAGGAGACCAAGGGCAGTCTGACGCTGACCAAGGAAGGCAAAGACAGCAAGAAGCTTGCAGGAGCAGTGTTCACGCTGTACAAAGACGGCAAGGAACTGGAAGCGGGCCTCATCACAAATGACAACGGCCAGATTACGAAGGAGAACCTGGAACCCGGTTAATACTATTTTGTGGAGACGATGGCACCGAGCGGGTATGTGACGCCCACGGGCGATGCCGCGAAGACGGCCACCGTGGAAGTGCTGGCAGGACAGAGCGAGGCCCAGAACCTGACGGTTTCCATGACCAACCAGGAGGAAACCAAGGGTAGTCTTAAGCTGACCAAGGAAGGCAAAGACAGCGAGAAGCTTGCAGGCGCAGAGTTCACGCTGTACAAAGACGGCGCGGTACTGAAAGAAAAACTCACCACAGACGACAACGGTGAGATTTCACTGAGCGGCCTGGAGCCCGGTAAATACTATTTTGAGGAGACAAAGGCTCCGAGCGGGTATGTGACGCCCACGGGCAATGCTGCAAAGACGGCCACCGTGGAAGTGCTGGCTGGACAGAGTGAGGAACAGAACCTGACGGTTTCCATGACGAACACGGAGGAAACCAAGGGAAGTCTCAAGCTGACCAAGGAAGGCGAAGACAGCAGCAAGCTGTCAGGAGCAGTCTTCACCCTGTACAAAGACGGCGAGGTACTGGAAGAAAACCTCATCACAGACAAAAACGGCGAGATTTCGCTGAGCGGCCTGGAGCCCGGTGAATACTACTTTGTGGAGACAGAAGCTCCGAGCGGGTATGTGACGCCCACGGGCGATGCTGCGAAGACGGACACCGTGGAAGTGCTGCCGGGCAAGAGCGATGCCCAGAACCTGACGGTTTCCATGACCAACACGAAGGAGGCCAAGGGGAGCATCCGGCTGACCAAGCAAAGTACGGGCGGGAAAGTGCTCTCAGGTGCAGAGTTCACCCTGTACAAAGATGGCAAAGTACTGGAAGAAAAGCTCACCACAAATGAAAACGGCGAGATTGTGAAGAGTGGCCTGGAGCCCGGCGAATACTACTTTGTGGAGACAAAGGCTCCGACAGGGTATGTGACGCCCACGGGCGATGCCGCGAAGACGCGGACCGTGATCGTCCTTGCGGGACAGCTCAGCCTCACAGAGATCCCGCTCTCTGTGACCAACACAGAGGAAGCAAAGGGCCGGATTATTCTGACAAAGACCGGCGAGGATACCAGTGTTCTTTCCGGTGCAGTCTTTACGCTGTACAGAAATGGTAAAGTGCGGACAGAAAAGCTGACCACAGATGCAGAGGGCAGGATTGTGGTGGAGAATCTGGAACCCGGCGATTACTATTTCGTGGAGACACAGGCGCCCCAGGGCTATGTCACGCCACAGGGCGATGCCGCGAAGACGGAGACGGTGACTGTGGCCGCGGGAAAGAGCTCGTTGCCGGATCTGGCGATTTCCATGACCAACACGGAGGAGGCCAAGGGAAAACTGACCCTGACCAAGAAGGGCCCGGACGGAAACGCACTTGCGGGTGCCCTCTTTGACCTGTACTGGAATGATGCCGTGCTTAAGACGGGTTTGACGACAGATGCGAACGGGCAGATCGTCGAGGAGAACCTGGAGCCCGGTGACTACTATTTTGTGGAGACAAAGGCTCCGGACGGCTATGTCACGCCCGAAGGCGATGCAGCAAAAACGGAGACGAGGACGGTTGAGCCAGGCCTCAGCACGGTGCCTGAGCTGGAGGTCTCCATGGATAATGAGGAAGCCCGTGGAAAGATCACCATTCAGAAGACCTTCACCGGTGTGATTCCGGACCGTGATATCCTGGAAACCCTTCGGTTTACCATTGAGGGCAAGGATATTGGCGGCGAAGGTGTGAATTCCGTTGCTCTGACCATCCGGGATTTTACAGAGAAAGACGGTGTGTATTCCTATACGGTGGATGACCTCCCCTGGGGCGAGGTGTACACCGTGACGGAAATCAATGCAAAATGGCTCAGCGGTGAAGTGTATCTGGTGGAATCCGACAGCGTGACCACCGGCTCTGCAAGATCCATTGAGGAAGGCCAGACGGTGGAGCTGGTGAATCACTATGAGGAAGCAGAGCAGCCGATCTTTGAAAAGAAGATCGATGACCTGAATGATTCAGACACCAGCGAGGATGCAGAGGAATGGCAGGATTCTGCCGACTACGATATCGGCGACAGCGTGCCCTATCGGATTCAGGCGACACTGGCCTCCAATGTTTCCTCCTATCACCAGTATCATGTCACGTTCGTGGACACCATGGAGGAAGGCCTGACCAACAACATGGACTACCGCGTCACCGTGAACGGGCATGAATTCACAGACTTTACCGTGGAAGACGAGGATGACCATACATTTACCCTGACTTTCACCTGGGGCGACGGAACCGAGCTTCTCAGCGAGGATCTCGACAGCGCGCAGATCCAGATATTCTACAGTGCGACACTGAACGAGGATGCTGTCATCGGCCAGGAAGGCAATGTCAACCAGGCACAGATGAAGTATTCCTGCAATCCTGCGCTTGTGGATGACGGAGAGGGCGGCGAGGCACCGAGTGATGACGAGGATGAAACCGAATGGGATTCCGTCATCGCCTACACCTATCGCGTGGAAATTCACAAGGTGAACGAGAAGGGTTCTCCCCTCTCCGGTGCTGAATTCAAGCTGGAGAAAAAGCTGGCTGACGGCTCCAGGGTGGAGATCCAGAAGGATGCCGGCGCGTCCACTGCTTCTACCTTTGTTTTCATCGGTCTGGATGCAGGACGGTATGTGCTGACGGAAACCAAGGCACCAAACAGGTATGAACAGATTCTTCCTGTGGAGTTTACCGTGTCCGCAACACATGGCGTGGAGTGGGACGGCGATGAGCTGACCCGCGGGGACGTGCTGGAGAGCTTCAGCGGCGAAAGAAACAGCGGTGCGATCAGCCTGAGTGCCGTGCTGTCTGACGGCACAGTCAGCGGCACCGTGGAGAATCAGAGGATCCAGGCACCGGAGGATTCCAACGGCGAAGGATACTATGATTACAAGTTCAGCTTCCGCAAGGTCTGGCAGGGCGGCCATGAGGCAAGTATCGAGTGGACGCTCTATGACAGCAACGGCAACGTGGTACACAAGAGGTTCAACAAGCGTGTCGTGAGCGAGAACGAGTGGGAGTATACCGCGTGGTTTGAGAGCGACCTGGGCTACTATGTTGTAGAAGACGTGCCGGACGGATACACGGTGCACTATGAGAATACCGGTGCAAATGCCGGAGAGACGGAAGCGTGTTACAACGGCGGAACGATTGTCAATCACAAGGTGCCAAAGACCGGAGACAGTGCGAACCCGATCCTGTGGCTTGGATGCATGCTGCTGGGCATGGTGATGTTTACAGCTGTCATCTGGAATGAAAAGGCAAGAAAGAAACTGATCTGATGTAAGGCAAAGCAGGGCAGAGGATGCCCTGCTTTGCATATTGGGGACAGAGAGGAGGTGGGAACATGGATCGGCGGGACCGGCCGGATGAGATGCGCCCGGGTGGGCGTGTGAACAGGCGAAAGCAGGAGCGCAGAAGAAAACGGATCCGATATCTCTTGATGGCCTTTGCTGCCGCGGTCTTTGTCTTTGGATTCTGGCAGCTGGCAGGATATGGGCTGGACCTGATGTCCTCCCGCAGAACCAGTCAGCACCTGAAGGAAGTGTACTATGAGACAGAGACGGATGTGCCGCCAGATGAAACCATGGAGGAGAGGCGCGCGCAGAACGCCGTCCCGGTAATGGAAACACCCTGTGTGACGCCCACGCCCCCGCCTGCGGTCACCTTGACGCCCGCAGGCAGCTCTGCGGTATCTCCCGTGCCAACCCCCTCCCCTGTTCCCCGCCTGAGCGCGGCAGGGTATCCCGACAATCCGAAGCTGCAGATCAGCAGCCGGTTCCGGACGCTGAGGAAGGAGAGCAAATCCATCGTGGGATGGCTGTCCATGGGCAGAATTCTGGATGAGGCCGTGATGCAGCGGGACAATGTGTTCTATCTCAATCACGACGCTGCCGGAAAGGAGAACGTCAACGGTGCTCTCTTCCTTGAGGCGAGCATCTCCCTGAAACAGCGGCCGTATACCTATATCATCTACGGCCATAATATGAAAAGCGGTGCCATGTTCGGCAGCCTGCGAAACTACGAGAACCGATCGTTTTATCACAATGATCCGTTCATCACCTTCGATACGATCTATGAAAATGGCAGATATGTGGTGTTTGCCGTGAGCACGGTCAGCACGGAGAGCGGCAGAAGAAACAGCGTAGATTTCTACGAGGTGGCTTCCATGAACATTGAGGGAAGGCGACAGGCGATTGAGGACCTGATTTCCACCTCCGTGTACAGATGCCCTGTGGACGTGCAGCCGGACGATCAGCTGCTGATTCTCGTGACCTGCGTGGAAAAGGACGCAGACCGGAGAGTGGTGGCGGCGCGCAGGGTGCGCGACGGGGAGGATGAACAGGAACTGAAGCAGAGTATTGCCCGGGGAACATGATGTGATCGTGCATATACGAGAAGGCGCCCTGACGGAAGTCCGGG
>JAFUBA010000243.1 GCA_017460395.1 Clostridia bacterium
GAGATTGTAGCTAGCAACCACCCAAGGAGCTATACGTAGCAATACTTTTGGGCATTTTTTGCATTTTTGGCCCCTGAAAACAGGCCGAGAAGCTAGATTCTATATAGCTTCTCAAGGCTTTTGAAGTGCGGGAAGTGTCAGTAAGCAGGATATCAGGGAGCTTTGACTTTTGCTCAGCGACAGTTCTATTGAAAGGGCTTTTCCTGAGCTGGTCGCCTGCAGCGCGCTCAAACAGAAGGCAGCTTCGTTGGTACTCCAGGCTGGACGAACGTGTATAAGCCGATGGTTTTCCCGTACTGCTTTTCAGTTATCCAAATTAAAAACGGTTTTTGTGTTGATAATTTGCAACATTGGGGTTAATATAGGTTCGAAAGAAAAAATAAAAACGAAGAATCCGTTTTTATTTGAGAGGGTGAATGTCAATGAAACTGCTTAGCCTTTCAGCAACGGGGTTACCGCTTTTCAAAGAAGATCTGAGTCTCACATTTTATGCCGGGCAGCGTGTGAGCGAAGCGGACAGGGATCAGCTTCATCTCCTGCGCAATGCATCCAGTTTCTATCTGAACAATGCCGAAGCATTGATTGGCATGAACGCTTCAGGCAAAACCTCCGTTTTGAAGGTCATCCTGCTTGCACTCAATTTGCTGAATAGTGAACCAATCAACCACATGAAAACGAGAGATATTTTGGGGCAGGCTGAGAAGGTAACACTGAATCTGTACTTCTACGCTGATTGCGATGAGATTTGCCGACTGGAAACAGTGATTGTTTCTTCTCAGGATCAGAGCAGGGCAATCAGATACACCATCAATGAAGAAACGCTGTGGACAAAGCCTGCTTCCTCCGTGGCGACAAAAAAGAAGCTTCTGGATTTTGAGGGAATTGCGCCAACTGCTATACGGAGTCATGACGAAGCATTCCTTCCCGGCGATACAAGCATCATCATTGCATACAACAAACAGCACCAGCAGCATATCCAGGTATGTGATCTTCTGTCCCTGACCAATATCAATGTGCTGCCTGTTTCAGATGATATACCGCTTGATGTTGTTGCTTTCCTGGACCCGACCGTAGAGAATCTCTCTGTTGAGAATGCGGACAAAAAGACAACTGTTCATCTGAAATTCAAGGGTAAGCCGGAGATTGTTCTTTCCGATCCAGCTGAACTCAACCAATATCTTTCCTCTGGTACAGTCAAAGGAATCGTTACCTTTACACTGGCGACCCGTGTTCTGAAATCAGGCGGTTACCTGGTCGTTGATGAACTGGAAAACCATTTTAACAAAGAGATCGTTGCGACACTGATTCGGTTCTTCATGGATGCTGGAATGAATCGCAAAGGCGGCACGCTGATTTTCACGACCCATTACCCTGAATTGCTGGATGAGTTTGATCGAAACGATTGCATTTACATCATCCGTAATCAGGATGGCATCACGGTCACCAATCTGACCGATATGCTCAAGAGAAACGATCTTAAGAAAAGTGATGCTTATCAGAGCGGTTCTCTGGAAGGCACGTCACCCACCTACGAGGCATATACGAGCCTGAAAAAAAGCATCCGCCTGTCGCTCGAACAGGAGGGCTGACGCATGCTCTACAGCTGCTTCTGACCTGGCGCCCCGAGTGCGTCTATGGATGTTTCTTCATTCGCACATTGCAAAAAGCCCTGCCCCGGTCATACCCTGTTCTGTCTGGCAGACAAAGCAGAGATACGCACGGGGCAGGGACTTTATTTACCTTGCTACATGCTCTTCACGCAGCCTCATTCGGCCAGGGAGTAGAGATTCATGTAGTATTCCGTCATCATGGCATCGAAGCTGGTGTTCCCCTCCATGGAGGTGCTCATCACATCGATGTACTCATAGGGCTGTGCATCCGCGGTCGTCACCGGCCACTCAGCCAGGCCCTCACCATTGGGATCACCGGATTTGGCGAAGTTTGCCCAGTAGGCGGAAGTCATGTCGCCCACCATGTAATCGTACACTTCCCAGGCGGGCTGCCACTCGGCGTCCATGCCCTGGAAGGAATAGCCCAGCTCGTTGAACACATACCAGAGTTCACCGGAGTGCCAGCCCATGTCCTTGTTCGGCGTCACACGACCGAAGGTGTAGAGGTAGGTGGGAGAATTCTCGTTGCGCTCTGCCTTGAGTTTTGCAAAGAGGCGGAGTTCATCCATGGCAGCAGCATTCTTCAGGTACAGGTTGTACCATCCGACGTTTGCCTGGGTGACAGGCAGTGTGTGCTCCAGGTCATACTTGTCCACCAGCTCGTCGCCGTAGTCTGCGCGGACCATGGCGAACAGCTCTTCGGGGGTCTTTGCCTCATAGCTTCCACGCTCGCCATACACCCAGCCGGCCACCTGTGCAATCCCGTTCAGGTTGCCTTCGCCCAGGAAGAAGTCACTTAGACGTCCGGTCACATACTTGCCGTCAATGGTCACGGCGCCGGCTGCGCCCAGTAGCTCATTGGTGTTCAGATCCTCTGCCGGCATGGCGCGAAGCTCTTCCAGGGAGATATCAGCACTCAGGCCCATGGCTTCCAGTGCTGCCACGCCCTGCTGCTCGCTCTCCTCCAGGGTATTGCTGGAGAAGGCCATGGCATTGACGGGTGCCACCTTGCTGTCAAATTCCGGGAACACACTCTGGTTCATGAAACCGGCGATCATGCCCTGGGTCTGGGGGGCAGCCACGGTCACTGCCGTCTTCAGGCTGCCGCCGCTCTGGCCAAAGACCGTGATGCGGTCGGGATCTCCGCCGAAGGCAGCGATGTTGTCGTGCACCCACTGAACGGACTTGATGCAGTCCATGAAGCCGTAGTTGCCGGAGGCACCATACTCGCTCTCCTGGGACAGCTGGGGTAGGGCCAGGAAACCGAACACGCCCAGGCGGTGGCCGACAGTCACGACGATGACGCCGTTTTCGGCAAGCTTGTCGCCTTCAAAGGGTACCTGCCAGGAATAGCCGTGCGCCAGTCCGCCGCCATGGAACCAGACCATGACCGGCAGCTTCTCGTCCGCACTGGTCGCGGGCGTGGTGATGTTCAGGTACAGGCAGTCCTCGCTCTGTTCAGGAGCACCGGCGGGATAGAAGTCAGAGCCGGGACGCATCATGAACTGCGCATACGGGGGCTGAATCGCGGCGGGTGCATAGGTGTCACATACACGGACGCCCTCCCAGGGCTCCACATCCTGCGGCTCCTTCCAGCGAAGATCACCCACAGGAGCAGCTGCATAGGGAACACCCTTGAAAACTGTCACATTGGCAAGTGCGCCGGGGACGCCGGACACATCGCCTGCGGTTGTGTGCACAACACCGATACCAGTGAAATCGGCATCAGCGGCCATGCCCGATACAGGCAGCATGGACAGCGCTATCAGGAGCGCCACGAAGAGTGACCAGACTTTTTTCATGCTCATGATTTCCGTTTCCTTTCTTCTCTGGTTCTTTTGTTCCATGGAGTTGAAGTGCTTATTTCACAAACCATTCCAGCGGAACGGCATTCGTGATGAAGGCAAGGCCCAGATCACTGGGATGCAGATGATCTACAGTATACTTATCCAGCAGCATGGTGGCATCGGCAGGATCGGTCATCCCGGGGCACAGATCCACATAGCCGTCAATGCAGTCAGTGGTCCTGATCCAGTCGTTCCAGGCAAGGCGCATCTGCTCCAGATCCTCCGTCCAGACGTTGCCGTATCCCCTGCTCTCATATCCGTTAAAGGGCGTGATGGTCATCATGTAGACTTTGAGACCATGTGCGTGGGCAGATTCCGCCAGGGCCTCCTCGGCGGCGATCATTTCCTCAACGGTGAACGCTTCGGTGCCGGAGGTCACAGGATGGAACAGATCGTTGACGCCGATCTTGATCAGAACCGCGAACACGCCGTCCGTGCCGTAGACATCTTCATCAAAACGGTTGACCGCGCCCTCGCCGAAGAAGGGGCTCTCGGCATCCACCATCAGACGGTTGCCGGAGACAGCACGGGGAATCACGCTGATATTGTCGAGACCGACTTCTTCCAGCCGTGCCTGGAGCATGCCCGGCCAGGCGTTGGAGGAGGTGGAGTCACCGACAATCACAAATGCCTTGGCAGCCTCGTCCTCCGTGATCACGCGGATGGAGCGGAGATAAGGCACCACGGCTGCGATTTCACCGTTCACTTCGGCATCAGCAACATGGTCACCGTTCTCCCCGGCCGTGTACACCACGGCATTGAAGGCATTACCGGAGGAAGTCTGATACTGACCGGCAATGTAGTAGCTCACGGCGTACTGGCCACCTGCCTGCACAGGGACTGTAATGACATCGCTGATCACCGTTTCCCCGGCCGGAATAGAGACATATGTCTCACCCGAAAAGAGCACATCCTGAGCAGAATCTGGCACAATATCGCTCTGTGTTCCTTCTGCGACCGGTGCAAAAGAGACATGGTCCAGCACCACAGGCTCCGCGCCGTGCTTGTTGGAGAACTCGATCGTCAGTCCGCTGCCGCTGATGCCCAGCGTCAGGACGGCCCGCAGCGTCTGATTGTCAAAGCTGGAGGGCATATAGAAAAACGTGTAATTGGTGCAGTAGTTTCCCCATGCCGTGACCTGTCTTGCCTCCGCAGACGCGGCCGGACCGGCCACATGCACAAGGAGCATCGCGAGCACCAGGCAGAGCGTGAGCACCGTCTTTTTCATCTTGATCTTCCTTTCTGGTTCCTTTTTTGTTTTTCTCGCCGGATGACGCATCCTCATCGGGTTCCTGTCCCATCCGGTGTTTTCATGATGCATTGTACACAGGAAATATCTGTCCAGACGAAATCATTTCGCAAACGGTAGAATTGATTTCGTAAAAGGAAAAGCCGGAGGATGTGCTCCCCCGGCTCCCGGTTCATTTATCTTGCTGTGGATGTCATCATGACGCTGACGGTGAACATGCTCTGGTCTGTCTTGATGTTCATGATGCCCCCGTATTTCTCTGCCACCATCTCGATGCTGCGAAGGCCGTAGCCGTGATATTCCCGGTCGGATTTGGTGGTCACCGGGAAGTGCCCCTCAAAGCGGGGCGCTGTGGCAAAGTAGTTGCTCACCTCGATAAAGACGATCTCTTCCTTTCGCCGCACGTTTACATGGATGAACTTCTGCTCCTCGTCCGTGAGCTTGCTCACACCCTCGATGGCGTTGTCCAGCAGGTTCCCAAACAGGGAGTAGATGTCCGTGTCCTCCATGAAGTCCAGCGCCCGCCCGTCCGCCACGCAGATGATGTGGATATGGTTCTTCTGGCAGTAGAGGCTCTTGTCCGTCAGCACCACGTCCAGGGCCTCGTTGCCCGTCTTGAGGATGTTGTCGTAGACGTTGATGATCTCCGAAACCTGCCGCCTGTACTCCTCCGACTGTGGGCTGCCTGTTTCCAGGTGCCGCAGCTGGTGGCGCATGTCGTGGCACTTGACGTTGATGAGCTCGATGTTCTCCTTGGTGATCCTGTAATAGTCCTGCTTCATCTGCAGGGACTGGAGGATAAACTGCTTCTCCGTCTGCAGGTTTTCATTCACAAACAGCGCATAGAGCATAAACAGGCACAGCAGAAGGATCCCGATATCGTAGGAGTAGATATACACCGAGGCCTGCGCCGTTAGCCCCTGGGCATCTGTGGCCATGCTGGAGAATACACTCACGCTGAGGAGAATCGCCACCGACAGGACCGTGTTCTTCCACATGAATCTCGACTGAAACAGAGCCTGCACTCTCCTGCGGAAGACCAGGTGTGCCAGCACGTACACCAGAACCATGACGGCGAGGGAGTAGAGCGCATGCCAGCCCTCGCCAATCTTGTCCCGCTGCCACCCGAGGCACTCCAGAATCGAAACCGCATCGATATAGATCTTCCGCGTGGCGGCCGCCGAAGCCCCGAGCGCCAGCGCCTTGAAGAAGTCACATTGAAAGCACAGGCGGATGCTCAGCACCAGGATACTGGTCGTGGCAAGGTAAAAAAACACATACCCAGTCCCCTGCTGATAGTTGAAAGACAGGTCCTGCTGCTGGGTCGGATGATCCGAAAATGCGAACTGAAGAAGAAGAGATAACAGAGCGACCGCCAGCATGCTTACGGTCACCCGCAAAGGAAAGTGCTCCCGCTTTTTCATGCCACCGGCAAAGACCCACACGGCGCCCGCGTAGGCCAGAAGGAGCCGGAACACCAGATAGGACACGAAGATAAAGTCTCTCATGGCATCATTCCCCCCTGATCCTCCAAGAAGTGTATCATGGCACTCATCAGCTCCGGTTTTCGATTCCGGCTGACGGGGATCTGCTCCTTGCCGATGCGTACCATATCGCCCTGGTCCGATGAAATGCCTGACACATGGCTGAGGTTGATCAGAAAACACCGGTGGCACCGGAAAAACCGGTAGGGCACCAGCTCCTTCTCCCGCTTCGCCATGGAGCCCCAGTCGTGGTACTCCCCGTCTTCCGTGTGATAGATCAGCATGTGATCACGTACCTCAATGTAGCGAAGAGCAGAGGAATCAATCACCTGCTTGCCCTCGTCGTTCATCACAATGATCCTGAGGCTCCTGTGCAGGAGGGACAGGACATACATCGCCTGGGTCATGACCATCTCCACGTTATAATAGTCAATGGGCTTGAGGATGTACCCGAGGGCATTTACCTTGTAGCCCTCCATGGCATACTGTGCCAGCCTTGTGGCAAAGATCAATATGACCTGCCTGTCATTTCGTCGCAGATACTTTGCCGCCTCCATCCCGTTGGACGTGCCCATATCGATGTCCAGAAAGATCACGTCAAAGGAATAATTGTATCCGTCCAGCAGGTCATCCGCATTGCTGAAGAAGGTGAACGAGCATTCCTTCTTCTGGCCCTCCATATAGCGGGAGACATACTGCTTCAGCTTCTGCTGATGCACCGTTTCATCGTCCACGATGGCGATCCTGACCATGTCACCACATTCCTTCTTTCGCTTCACACATGGCAAAATGCTCCTGATA
>JAFUBA010000244.1 GCA_017460395.1 Clostridia bacterium
ATGTTCACTTACATGAATGCCATCGTCCGCGCAGCCTATAAAAGCGGCGTACTCTTTACCACATCCAAGAGGCAGGAAGGCTACCTCATGCTCTCTGGCGAGGGAGCAGGCGGCAGTATCGGCTTTCTGGACGGCATGAAAATGATTGCTGCTGAAAAGAAGGCACTGGGCGGTTTTAAGAACATGAAGAAGTTTATCAATGCCTGTTTCTGTGATGGAGGAACGATTGAAAGTCGGCTGCGTAAAGCGAAGCGGAAATTCCTGCGGATCGAAATGCTTGTTGTCCGCAAGGAGTATCAGGGTCAGGGCTTTATGCGGCAGATGATGGAGTACAGCTATCAGGTTGCCAAAAGTAAGCAGGTACCTGTGATTTTGGATACCGATGATAAAGACAAGGCTGCAAGATATTCGCATTTGGGAATGAAACTGGACCGCGTTCGAAGCTGCGAGGAACGATTCCACATGTATGATCTGATCCGTGAATGCGATGAAAGGAAGCCGCAATGAGTAAAATACTGACGACTCCATTCGGAGCATTTACAGCCCAGATCGATCATACGCTTGAGAAAGAGATCGAGGCCTATCTGGGCATCCCCTATGCGAGGGCAGAAGCTTTTGAATTGCCTGAGCTGGTGGATTCTTATTCCGAAATGCCTGCAAACGGAGGTCTCGGACTCCGCTTTCCTCAGCAGGACGTCCCGCCCCTGATGAATCGTTTCTTAAAAATGCCGATGATGCGTCCGGAGATCCTGACAAATACGGATAAAACCTCCGAAGATGCCTTCGTCTTGAATATCTGGACAGATGGGACAGATGGGAAAAAACCGGTGCTGGTTTTCATGCATGGCGGCGGTTTTACCTATGGCTCCGGCACGACCCCGCTGTATAACGGCAGGCACCTGGCCGCAAAAGGGATCGTCGTTGTGACGGTCAACTATCGGCTGGGGATCGCCGGTTTTCTGCCGGTAGTAAAAGCCGATGGTACGCTCTCTGCCAACCGGGGATTTTACGATCAGCAGTGTGCACTCCGGTGGGTGAGAAAGCATATCGCTCTGTTTGGCGGGGACGAAAACAACATTACGCTCATGGGGCAGTCTGCAGGCGGCCTGTCCGCGTTTACACAGATGCTCTCTGTTGAGAGCTCACAGTACTTTGATAAGCTGATCGTATGCTCGGCTGGAGAACCGAAATGCCTGACAAAGGACCGGGCGTCAGAGATCTGGGAGGATTTCAAAACCAAGAATCATATTTCTTCTGTGGAACAGCTGATGAAGATGTCTGGGAAGAAGCTGCTGAAGTACCGGATCCCGCTGGAGATCACGTCCTCTCCTGTGATGGACGGAAAGCTGCTTTCAGAAGATACCGCGTCCGCCATGATTCAAGGGCGCTTCCCGTTTAAGCCGGTTCTGATCGGTTCCACCGGAGACGAGATGAAGATGGTGGACAACAAGTCCTGGTATAAGAAGCTGGGCATCGCCATGAACGAGGCAGACTTCCAGAAGAAGTGTGAGACCGTCTATGGTGAGGCGGGAACACGGCTGGCGGAGGCGGTCCGCCCCACGACAAAGGATCTGCCGGATCTGCAATTCAAGATGATCAAGATCCCCATGTTTCACGCGTCTGTTCTCAGGGCACTGGAGCGCTTTGCAAAGAAAACCAATGCATACGGCTACCGCATGAATTATGTTCCGGGATTCTGGAAAGGTATCAGGGGGGCATATCACTGTGCGGAGCTTCCGCTGTTTTTTGGCACAATCCGCGATATTCCAGATATTCCAAAGGATGCTATGGAACTCAATCAAAAACAGTCAGAAGTTCTGCAAAACGACTGGATTGCCTTTATGAAAACCGGTGTGCTCCCCGGTGGGGAAGCATTTGCGGTTTCTGAAAAGATTCGCATCTATGATGGAACGGGATTCCGGGATCTTCCATTCCCCCATAAAGAACAGATCCGTGCTGTGTATGACAGTGACCTGTTTGACCGAATGCAAAAGGACTTCATGCGCGGGCGGGATCAGAGCTTTATCGCCTGATCGGAATACCCTCGATACAGACGCCTTATGTGCTGACGGAGATAGTTTCGAAGAATAAGCTATCTATAGCCCGAGTTCGAGGTGTTATTCTCGAACCCTACAAAATATATTGGCGATATCTAATCCTCCATGACATAACAAACGATCGAACCTGTGGTCTCGCTGCGCTCGGTCAGCTTCGCAATAGTCGTCATACTGCCTTGGCGAGGGAGCCTGTCTCGTATGCTGTTCGTGATGGAGCAGCGGCAAACAATGCAGCTGATAATCATACATCGAGTGCCCTCCGGATATCAGTGAATACTTCATTGTGCGTCAGCCGATCTGTAGTATGTTCAGCAAGATAATCCGCTTCATCTAAAGCATATTCAGTATAGTCATCATAGTCTGTCAGCTCGCGCATAAGTGCAATGATGATATGTAGATTCTGTTCCGGGATATTTCCCAGCAACATCTCAGCTTGTTGCCTATCGCTCATCCCGTTTACCTCCATGAGTATTCATCTGAAGCTTACAACACAATCCCTTTTTTTCGCAACTATCCTACAGAGAAAACCTAATCCCATCCAGGGCATCAAAGCCAAGCAGGGAACCAGTATCCAGACATTGATTGCAAACCCGATCTACAAAGGCGTCCTTTGCTTTGGAGAGGAACGCTCACAGCCCTTCGACCACCTTCGGATCGTCAGCGATGAAACCTTCGGGCACTGCACCAAGCTGGTGAAGGATCGGGCCCCAGCAAAAAATGAGGCGTCAGTTGTGCCAATCCGGACAGGATCCCGAAACCTCCTCACCGGATTGATCTACTGCGGAGCCTGCGGAAACCGCCTCTGTTACACCCACAACACCACCCACCGGAAGCTGGCTGATGGAACCCCGCGGGTTTACGAGCGAGGCCTTTACCGCTGCTACAGAAAGATTCCCTCTAGGAAATCCTGCAACGGCCCCAGCGGCTTCGACATGGATCCGGTCAACGAGGCTGTCGAAGACAACGTGAAGAAGTACTTGGCTCATGTTGCCAGCATTCCAGCAGAGGAGCTGGTAGCGATGGCCGAAAAGCAGGAGGTCGAAGTTGCCGAGGTGGCCTTCCGTCAGGCAGCAAAGGACTTTGACAATGCTCAGAAGCGGGTCACCGCATTGGAGACTGAAGCGGGAAAAGCCCTGACCGGTGAAAGCCAGCTGGACCTCAGCGTGATCAACGCGATGATCCTGAAGCATAAGGCCAAGCTGGACGGCGCAGGGCAGGCCATGGAGGAAGCCAAAGCCAGAATCAACGCAGAGGAACAGGCCCGAAGAAATGCCGAGATTCAGGTCGGCGAGCTCCTCACCTGGGCCGATCAGTACGACAAGGCCAGCATGGAAGCAAAGCACCTGATCATCGCCCAGCTGGTCGAGCGAGTGGAGGTCACCGAAGGGTACAAAGTGAAGATCCGCTTCCGGGTGACCGCAGAGCAGTTCCTTGGCAAGCAGGTAGGAAAAAGCGCCTGAGAAAGTCAATTCCCACAGAGTTGATGATTGTCAGCTCTGTGGAGTTTTTTTTGTTTTGAGAATCTGAATGTTCAGAATGCCCTAATGTTTGCTACTTGTGACTTAGATATATGATCTCAAGCAATAAGGCAAACTGGAATATGTACGCGTTTTTATGCTTGTTTCATTGCCATAGCATACTGTAGACACATTCTAACAACGTCAATGCAAGTACGATGTTGATGAAGCGCCAATGCTTCATGTAAAAGCGTTGAATCAGCACACCCATGCCGATCCATGTCATGGTCGCGATGGTGCCGATGGTCGCAATCACGATCTCATAGAACATTAACGCCGCAAGCGTGCTGTTGTGGGGCAGCACAAACCCGGTCAGCGCCGTGATGCCGAACATGTATATCTTCACATTTACAAACTGGAGCATAAAGCCCTTGAGGAAGGATGCCGACTTCTCCTCGATCCCCTGAGTTGGCTTGCTGATGGCAATATGGATGGCGAGCCACAGAATATATGCTGCTCCGATATACTTGAGCACACCTATCACATTCGGGATGAAGGCGCTCACGCCGTAGACAATCAGCGCACACAGTATCTGTACGACGTAGTATCCCGCGAAGATCCCCAGGAACAGCGGCCTGCCCCTGCGCCAACCATAGGTGTTCACTGTGTTCAGCGCCAGGATATTCCCCGGCCCGGGTGTAAACGCATTGACAACACAGTAGATCAAGAAATTCCCTAGCACATACCCCGACAAGTCCATCGCCCACCTTTCTGGCATTCATCATACCAGAATTCGATGGGGCATAAGTAATACCTATTTGATATGTAACAGCATAGTTTGATGCTATGTTTGTGGAGCGTATTTCAGCAGCTCGTCGACGTAAATGCGCCCAAGCTCACTCAACTCCTGCTTTTCATTGATCACATATCCGATGCGGATGGCTTCCTCCTCCAGAAGCGGAACTGCGATGATATTGTCACCGTGGAGATAGCGCGGGAAGATACCGCTGGAGATCGTGTATGCGTTCAATCCCAACATAAAGTTGACGATTGCTCCACGGTCGTTGATACGAATCTGCTTTGGGGACGGAACCGTGCTGAAGAGCTCTTCCGAATAGTATGCGGATTCATAGCTGCCCTGTACGAAGTTCAGGCGGGGAAACGGTTGCAGGTCTGCCAGCCTTAATCCACCTCTCCGCGCCAGCGGATGCTCCTTCCACAAGAACACATGGGGCGTTGCGGAAAAAAGGGGCTCAAAACGCAGCTGGAGGTCGTCCATGGTCTTGCACAGCACGGTATCGTTTTCCTTCGACAGGTAGATCACCCCAAGATCGCTGATGCGGTTCTTCACGTCCTCCAGGATTTGATGAGTGCCCGTCTCATTGAAATAAAACTCATACCGTTCCTGACCGAATCGCTTGACAAGATCTACGAAGGCATTTTCCGTGAAGGTATAGTGCTGGGTGGACACGCCGAAGCGGGTCTTTTGCGGTACATCCGCGATATACTTGTCCTCCAGGAGCTCCATCTGCTGAAGCACCTGCCGGGCGTAGCCGAGAAACTCCATACCCTCCTGAGTCAGCGATATTCCACTTCGGCTACGGATAAACAGCGTTATTCCCGTCTCTTTCTCAATTTCCCGTATCGCGTTGGACAGGCTTGGCTGAGAGATATAGAGCACGCCTGCAGCCTCTGTGATCGAGCCAACCTCTGCGACTATAACAGCATATTTCAGTTGTTGAAGTGTCATGGTGAGTTTCTACTGAACCTCCATAAATCCCGAGTTGTCGCGCCGAAGCTCTTAACCTATATTCTACTTTTTCCACATTAATCTCCTTCAATAAAGCCACCCAGAATAGGGTGGCTTTGCCGGACGCGAACTGTATACATCGAAAATTGCCCTCCAGTGCGGACAGAAAAATGCTGGAAGCCTTAATTTTCAAGACTTCCAGCGTTCAGTGGTCGCAACAGGACTCGAACCTGTGACCCCATCGATGTGAACGATGTGCTCTACCAACTGAGCCATGCGACCTTATGTCGGGCATCTCTGCTCAACGACTCAATATTATCACCGTGTCTTTTTCTTGTCAAGCGGTTTCAGACTTTTTGAAGATAGATTTTTAGAATAATTTTCTTGGGTAATCCGTCTCCGAAACCATATTCCACGAAACAGGTTTCAGAGACGGATTACTGTTTTCAACCATTTGGAGTTCTTATGGGCCTCATTACTTTCCCGAAATCGTCACGCCGTCAAACGCAATATACGGAATACTCACCGTACCGTCACGCAGCGTCTCCTGGCTGATTGCCCGCACGTTCTTCAGCATATCCCGGACACACCCGCTGACCATCACTTCAGACAGAGCATGTGTCACCTTGCCGTTTTCAATCAGAAAACTGTTTTTTGCCACCCCAGAAAACTCGCCGCTGGCTGCAGGCTGCCCGCCCGAAAACCGGAGTACCAGCACGCCGCGGTCAATGGAGGAGATGATCTGCTCAAGCGGTGTATCACCGCTTTCCACTGTCAGGTTCCATCCTTCGCACTTTGCCCGCTCATTCCCGGTCTTGTTGGCCCCATACTGGCTCAGATCAAAAGACTTCAGGATGCCGTTTCGAATGATATCAAAGCCTTCCGAGACAAAACCTTCGCTGGTGTAGCGATCACCCATCACCACATAATCCGCATAGGGTGTCATGGACATGCTGAACCTCTCGTCGGCCACCTTCTGTCCCAGGCTGTCCTCCCAGATGCTGGTGGCATCGATCAGACTGCTGTCGGAAACATAATTGTCCAGAATTGTGGACAGAACGATCTCAGACATTGCAGCGGGCGCGAGAACGGCCGTGCCGGTAAATTTGCCCTCCAGCGGCTGCGTGTCGAGCTGCTGCTCAATGGCAGACAGTTCTTTCTCGATCATGGCGCATTCCAGGATGGGGCGGTCCAACTTGGACAGGGTCACATCACTGCCAAAAAAGGAGGATGATTTCTCCCCGTCATGGGCTGAATACATGAGAGAGAAGTGGTAGCATCCGCCCAGCGTCCTGTATTTTACAGAGTTCGTGGACATAAATACCTTTTCCACCCGGTCATGCTCCGTGATCATCTGCTCCATGAGAATCTTCGGGTGTTTCTCCCGGATCTGATCCATCAGCTCCCTGGATCTGTCAAAGAGCGCTTCGAGATCACATTCCGGTTCGCCATCCAGAAAATCTTTTTCCACGGGACTGTCCGCAAAGGCCCATGCATCGTCCGCTTCAGCGCTCTCACTGGAAGCCACACATTCTCTCACTGCCTCCAGCACGGCGTCCTCATCAAAGCGGTTGATGCGCACGCTTCCCTTCTTCTGATCTTTCAGGACCGTAATGATCACGTCCCGGTCAAAGAGGGTGCGCATGAGAGAGAACGAGCCGCCGTCCACATTGAATTCCCGTTTTTCACGCTCGGACACCGTGCACTGTGCATACTGGACGCCCTGCTCCTTTGCCGCCTGCAGAATCACCCCGCCCAGTGCTTCCAGTTTGCTCATGACCATGCTCTTTTCCATCTCAGCGTCCTCCTATCATGACCTGGCAGCGCAGCGCCGGGCCACCCATGCCGACGGGCATCGGCTGTTTCTTCCCGCAGAAGCCGGAGCTGGACCACACCACCGTGTCGCTCACCATGTCCACAGTCTTGAGCATCTCAAAGGCCACCCCGGAAATGGTGGTATCCAGCAGGGCTTTCCCGAGCTTTCCGTGTTTGATCTCGTATCCCATGGTCACA
The DNA here is from genome assembly GCA_017460395.1 of Clostridia bacterium. Taxonomy (GTDB): domain Bacteria; phylum Bacillota; class Clostridia; order Christensenellales; family Aristaeellaceae; genus UBA2943. Next base: position 7,278 of record JAFUBA010000244.1, read on the forward strand.
CCGAACATGAATTCGCCCGTGGTGTCCGCCTGTCCGTTACCGGAGTCCACCAGATAATACCCATCCTCCACAGAGGCAATCATATCCTCCAGCCTGTCGGCGCCCGGATGCACCGCGGTATTGCGCATGCGGATCAGGGGCTCATCCGAAAACTGCCATGCCCTGGCATTGCCCGCAGCTCGCATGCCAAAATGCCGGGCACTCTCGCGGCTGTTCATGTAGCCCGTGAGGATCCCGTGATCGATCAGCGTGACATCCTCTGCACGTACACCTTCATCGTCCACAAATACAGGCAGCGGGCAGCGCTCGCCAAAGGCGTGATGTGCAAAGTCCGTCAAGGTCACCTTGTCGGAGGCCACCCGGCGGTTCAGACAAGGGCCCGCCACGCTGCCGCCCAGCACCAGGTCCGCCTCCACGGTGTGACCGACGGCCTCATGACTCAGCATGCCGGTCATCATGCCACCAAGAATGACTGTCTTGAGCCCAGCCTGGGCATAGACGCCTTCCCGCTTGAGCATCACCTGCTCATAGAGCCGGTCGATCTCCGGATAATATCTCTGAGGATCTGCAAAATTCTCATCAAATGTGCCTTCGCCGCCCACAGCCTTGAACAGTTCTACCGGCGTGCCATCGTTTGTCTGTGCCGTCATAAACACATACACATAGGACCTCGGTGAAATGGTGTGGCAGCGCGTCCCGTCAGAGGTGAGAAGACACTTTTCCATCGAGTCCGCCGTGGCAGCCACCGTCCTGCTCTGAAGACCCGGACAGTGAGACTGCACGTAGGCATCCATGGTTTTGGCCACGTCAAGGTACATCTTCTGTGGCACGTCCTGCATGTCCTTCTCGGGCACCAGCACGAACCCTTCCGTGACGGGAAGCGGCTCCTTGCCTCCGTTCACATGCCGGTCCATGAATTCGGCATTCTCGGACGCCGCCTTCAGGACGGTTCCTGCCGCATCCTCGCTGTACTCAGCCATGGACGAAAAACCCCAGGTGCCGTTTTTGTACACCCTGGCAGACACACCGGAAATGTCTGAGCGGCTGTTGGCGATCACATTCCCGCCCAGCAGCGTCACCCGGCGACTGCGGTTGAGCTGCCCGCGCAGCTCCGTGTGCGCGCCAGGCGCAAACGCAGGTCTTCCGTTGTCAAAAAGTTCCTGTAGCATATGTTGCTGACCTCCTGCTGATAAACTCGTGCCCGCAGCTCCATGGGACATCATGTGTCCCCATCTCTGCGTCCGATAGCTCTGTATCCCCGTTTTTTCCGCAGAGCATCATACAAAGCCCGCCTTTTCATGTCAATTCCGCCGAGAAATGTCTCACGCCAAGGCTTGCACCACAGCTCTCCCGCACGATCAGACTGCTCTCAAAGGCCTGATTGAAGGAGATGGGATGGCCTGCATGGATGGACATGACCAGCTCCGACATGGCAGAGCGGCCGTGGTCAAAGGGGTGCAGGTCCACCGTTGTGAGGGAGGGCGTAAGATAGGCTGCAAAAAAAGCATTGTCGCATCCCACCACAGCGATGTCCTCCGGCACCCTGAGCCCGCTTTTCTGAATCTCCTTCATGGCCCCCAGGGCCACCAGATCATTGATGCAGAATACCGCCGTCGGGTAGAGTGCCCGCCGCCTGTTGCCAAGCAGGATCGACATTCCGAGCTCGCCTGCCTGGGCATTGACGCCCGTGCGCATGATGAGCCCCGGGTCATCATCGCAGCCAAACCGTTTGCCTTCCTCTATATATGCACTTTCCCGGATAATGGAAAATCTCGCGCTGGCAACCCCTCCGATGAACCCGATCCGCCGATGCCCCAGCATGGTCAGGTGTGCCATGGCCTTCCTCACGCACTGGGACGGGTCCGAGGTAAGCCTGGCGCATTCGATCCCCTCGATCGGCGGCCCGATGGCCACCAGCGGCATCTCCTTCTGAAGGCGCTGAAGACAGGTTCTGGTGGTCTCCTGGTTCAGCGCATTTTCCACCGCGAACCCAGCCAGCAGAACGCCCACCGGCTGCAGATCCAGAAGATCCGCCATCACCATCTCGATCCCCGTGCCCTCAGGATAGGTCAGGTCCAGCACACGGTACCCACTTCGCACCGCCTCCGCGGTGGCGCCCTCGCACAGTGCCGCATAGTAGGGACTCACCTGGGAGGACAGCACCATGGCGATGGAGCGGTTCATGCCACGCTCCGAATTGGGCCTGCTGGCCACGCCCCTGTAGTCCACCTGCCTGGCGGCATCCTCCACCTTTTCCCGCGTGCGTTCTGAGACACTGCCTCCGGACAGCGCCCTGGACACCGTGGCAATGGACACGCCCGCCACCCGGGCCACATCCTGGATCGTGCTGTGTTTTTCCATCTGTATTCGCCTCCCGCCTGTCACGTTCACCCTGTATCTTACATGATGATGAAAATATTTTCAATGATACATCGGATGTTTTCAGTATTTTTACGCAGCATTTTCATGATATTGAAAATATTTTTCAAATTTTTACACTATTTTACATATTTTCTTTCAGATTCTTTTCATTTTCTGCTTGACACCCGATAAAACACTGCTATAATCCACCACGAAAGACAAATTTCGCAGATACTTCAGGCAGCAATGGCATAGGGCAGATGCATATGTTTTTTTGCAACATTTTCATCTGGCTTTTACCTGCCCTGCCACGGAAGGATCTGCCGGTTTGTCCACAGACACCATTATGAATCTGTGCAAATCAGAAGGAGGATTCCCATGAAGAAACTGTGTGCTCTTCTCCTCGCCGTCATGATGCTCACCTCCATCGTGAGCCTTTCTCTGGCCGAGGACAGCAAGACCCTGACCATCGTGGCCTGGGACGCCAACACCACCGGATATCTCACCGCTCAGAAGGAAGCCTATGAAGCTGCCCATCCCGGCGTGACCATCGAGTACATCGACGTGTCCAGCCAGGATTATGACACCAAGGTTGCTGCCATGCTGGCCGGCGGCGACACCAGCGACATCTTTATGGTCAAGGATATCCCTGCCCTGCTGAACTGGTACGAGGCCGGATATGCCGAGAACCTGAACGACTACATCGCCGCTGCAAACTATGACCTGAACGGTTTTGTCGGCATGGAAGTCAACTACAAGTTCAACGACGAGCAGGTCGCCCTGCCCTTCCGCTCCGACTTCGAAATCCTGTTCTACAACAAGGATCTGTTTGACGAAGCCGGCGTGGCCTATCCCACCAACGACATGTCCTGGGAAGAGTACAAGGAGAAGGCCCTGGCCATCGCCGATCCCTCCAAGGACATCTATGGCACCCACTATCACACCTGGCTCTCCACTGCTGTCAACTACACCGTCGCTGACGGCGTGAACACCCTGGTGGACGGCGAGTACAGCGATCTGGCCTACTTCTATCAGCTGGTGCAGGATCTGGAAGATGCAGAAGCCTGCATGGCCTACAATGAAGTGTCTGCGGCCGGCCTGCACTACTCCGGCGCCTTCGGCAACGGCAACATCGCCATGATGCCCATGGGCTACTGGTATGTGGCTACCCTGATCACCAACATCGAGAACGGTTCCTACAATGTCAAGAACTGGGGCCTGGCCGCCATGCCCACCAAGGAAGACGTCAAGGCCGGTTCCACCTTCGGCAACCTGACCGGCACCATGATCAACAAGGCTTCCGCCAACAAGGATCTGGCCTGGGACTACATCGCATGGCTCTCCGGCGAAGAAGGCTCCAAGGTGACCGCTTCCACCGGCAACCGTCCCGCATGGGTGTCCGAGGGTGTGGCTGACGTCATGTCCGCCGTCGAAGGCTTCCCGGCAGACGAAGTGTCCAAGGCTTCTCTCCTGCCCACCTACGTGGCCATCGAGATCCCCGGTACCGCCCTGTCCTCTCAGATCTCCAACATCCTCAACGAGGAGCACTCTGCGATCATGACCCGCGAGATCTCCATCGAAGAGGGCATTGAGAACATGAACGAGCGCGTGCAGGAGCTGCTGGGCGAATAATCTCCCGCATCCATTCTGCAGATACCACGTTATGCATCTGTAACCCTTGAGCGGGAAGAGCAGGCATCCTGCTCTTCCCCTTTTCTTTGTGCATTTCCTGTCGCACTTCCTGTCGCACTTCCTGTCGCACTTCCTGTCGCATTTCGAAGGAGGAAACCCATGTCTCAAGCAGTCACAAAAGGCAAACCCAAAAAGTATAAAATGGGCAGGCTGGAGCGGAAAAACACGCTCATCGCCTACTCCTTCCTTGCGCCAAACTTTATCGGGTTTGCCATCTTCACCCTGATCCCCGTCATCCTCTCCGTGGTCATGTCCTTCACCGAATGGAAGGGCGGGGCCCTCAGCAGCATGCAGTGGGTGGGCGGTGCCAATTACGCCTCCATCTTCTCCTCCGCCAAAGTTTCCGCCAAGATGGGCGAGCTCGGTTTCTTCGGAGGTCTGGACTACTTTTTCAGCAAGGTTGACCTGGGCATTGCGCTGAAAAACACCATCTTCTACACAGTGGTCACCGTGCCGCTCTCCCTGATCTGTGCCGTCGCCCTGGCCCTGGTGCTCAACAAGGCCGTCAAGGGCGCCGTCGTCTTCCGCGCGATCCTCTTCTTCCCCTATGTGGCCTCCATGGTCGCCATCTGCGTGTGCTGGAACTTCATGCTCATGAAAAACGGGCCTGTCAACCAGCTGTTCATGGCCTTCGGATCCACCTTCAATAAATCCTGGACCGCGGACAGTACCATGGCCATGTGGGCCATCGTGCTGGTCAGTGTGTGGCGCAACATGGGCTACTATATGGTCATCTACCTTGCAGCGCTCCAGGGCGTGCCGAGGGAGCTGTATGAGGCCGCCACGGTGGACGGTGCAAACAAGTGGAAGCAGTTCCTGCATGTGACCCTCCCCCAGCTCAGACCCACCACCTTCTTTGCGTCCATCATGCTGATCATCGGATGCTTCAAGATCTATGACACGGTGGCCATCATGACCAACGGCGGTCCGGGACGCGCCACCAAGATGCTGGTCATCTACATCTATCAGGAAGCCTTCAGCAACTTCCACTATGGTGTGGCAAGCGCCATCGCCATGGTCCTGCTGCTGGTCGTCCTGCTTGTGACCATCATCCAGTTCAGTCTTGAAGACAAGTATTCCAACAACTGAGGAAGGAGGCTGAAGTTATGCAGACAAGATATGCCGGCGAGCGCAGGAGCCGCTTTCCCATCGGAAAGATCCTGATCTATATCCTGCTCATCGCGCTTTCCATTTTTACGCTGATCCCCTTTGTATGGATGATCTCAGCTTCCCTGAAGCTGGACCGTGAGGTCTTCACCTTCCCCATGAAGTGGATCCCGGAAACCTTCCACTGGGAAAACTACAGCGTGATCTGGACGAAGGTCCCGATGCTCACCTACTTTAAGAACACCGCGATCATCGCCCTGTGCGTCACCCTCATCCAGACCCTGACCTCCTCCTTTGCGGCCTACGCCTTTGCAAAGCTGACCTTCAAGGGCCGGGACGTGCTGTTTCTGTGCTACATCGGCACCATCGCCGTGCCGTGGCAGGCCTACATGCTGCCCCAGTTCATCCTCATGCGCTCCATCGGCCTGTATGACCGGCTGCTGGCCATCATGGTGCTGCAGGCCTTCTCCGCCTTCGGCGTGTTCCTGATGCGGCAGTTCTATCAGAACATCCCCTCGGACCTGTGCGAGGCCGCCAGAATCGACGGGCTGAGCGAGTACGGCATCTGGGCGCGCATCATGCTGCCCCTGTCCACGGCTGCCATCGCCACCCTGGTGATCTTCACCTTCGTGGGCACCTGGAACGACTACATGGGCCCCATGATCTATCTCACCCGCGAGGAAAACAAGACCATCCAGGTCGGTCTTCGCCGCTTCATTCAGGAGAATTCCAGCGACTATCACCTGATCATGGCCGCCTCCGTGGTGTCCCTGATCCCCGTGTCCGTCGTGTTCCTTGCCCTGCAGCGCTATTTCATCGAGGGCATCGCCACCAGCGGCCTGAAGGGCTGATTGATGTATACCCGTTTCCCGAATGATCCATGAGGATCAGAGAATGTCTGCGGGTATATGCGATTTTCACTCCACGTGAAAATCTGGAAAAAAGGCCTTTCTCCCATCAGGAAAAGGTCTTTTTGTTTGGAGAAGAGCATGTTTTCTGAGTTTTTTGAAACGCACCCCCTGGAAGAATGCCTGGCTGGGACAGCCACCCTCCCCTTTCCAAAGTACGGGGCACCCTTCTACAGAAATCTTTCGGAGGAAGACCGCCTCGGGATCCTGAGCCTCTACGAGGAGGTGCGCGCCACCCCCTATCCCATGCGGCTCGCCACGGATTTTCTGGCCTTTATCCGAAGCGGCAGCCGGAAACAGGACGAAAACCCCTACTTTTTCCGGAGAAAGAAGCTCATCGCCTCCGTCCTTGCGCTCCTGCTTGGGCACGACACGGACGCCGCCCTGAGCGATGTCATCGACGGCATCTGGTGCATCTCGGAGGAGAGCAGCTGGGTGATCTCGGCACATAACGTGAACCCTGTTCCGGGCGCGCCAACGCAGCAGGATTTTCCCCTCCCGGACCCGGAGAGACCCTATGTGGATCTCTTCTCCGCGCAGACCGCCATGGTGCTCTCCTTCACCATCTGCCTGGTGGGAAGCCTGCTGGACGGCGTCACGCCCCTACTCACGCATCGGGTCAGACGGGAGATTGAGCGCCGGGTGCTGGAGCCCTTCCGCACGCGGGACGACATGTGGTGGATGGGCATTGTGCGAAAGGACCTGAATAACTGGTCCCCCTGGATCGTGTCCAACATCTTCTGGACCGCCGCGGCCCTCGAGCTGCCAAGGGAGGAATATGGGAGCATCGTCCTGAAGGGCCTGCAGATCCTGGACCGATACCTTCAGGTGCTCCCGGATGACGGCGGCTGCGACGAGGGAGTCGGCTACTGGAACATGGCCGGCGGCGCCCTGCTTGACTGCCTTCAGCTTCTGGAGCACCAGACCGGGGGCCGTGCGAGCTTCTATTTGGATGAAAAGATCCGCAACATCCTCTCCTTCCCCGCAAAGATGGAGATCCGGGACGGCCTCTTCGTGAACTTTGCCGACTGTGACGCCCGGCCGGCCCTCTCCGGAGAGCGGCTCCTGTATGCAGGGGAAAAGCTGCAGGACCCAGCCCTCATCTCCCTCGGTCTTCGGACCCTCGGTGCCATCCCGGGCACCCTGAGCGATGTGCCGCACTTTTCCAGGTGCATGCTGCGACTGTGCTGCACCCGGCCGCTTGGGACCGTGTCTCCAGTCCCGGCACATTCCCGGGACGTCTACCTCCCGGACCTGCAGGTGCGCCTCGTTCATCGGGGCGGCCTGACCCTCGCCTGCAAAGGCGGGCACAACGGGGAGAACCATAACCATAACGATGTGGGCTCCTTCATGCTGTACGTGGACGGAGTGGGCCAGGTGGTGGATGCGGGCAACATGACATACACCGCAAAGACCTTCTCTTCGCAGCGGTATGAGCTTTGGAACACACAGAGCTGCTATCATAATGTCCCGAGAATCGGGCATACGGACCAGCGGGACGGCCGCGAGTTCTCTGCACAGGACGTCACCTGTCTCCCGGACGGCCTCTCCCTCTCGATGGAAAAGGCCTACCCGGAAAAGTCCCTTCTGTCCTTTCGCCGAGTGCTGCATCTTTCGGCGCAGGAACTGACCGTGACGGATGAAATCACGCTTTCCGAGCCTCTTCCCGTCTCCTGGTTCTTCCTCCTTCGGGAAAAGCCTGACGTGAAGATGGACGGGAGCGTAAATTCCGGCAGCATCCGCCTTCGCTTTTCAGAAGGTGACGTCTCGCTTGACACAGAAGAGATTCCCGTCGTGGATCCCAGGATGATGAAGTCCTACCCCGGCGCGCTCTACCGCCTCAAGGTGACGCGCAGTCCCGAAAGGAAGCACCGCATGACCTTCACCTTCTCCCGGGAACAGACAGACTGCACAGAAGGAGCGACACCATGATCACACCGCTTTCGCCAAATCCCCTCATCACACGGGATGATCTGGCCCAGGCCGCCACAGAAATGATTCAGCCTCTGCTCTCCTGCCTCACGCCCGCCAGGGCCCGGATGATCGTCGGTGAGGGCAGCGCCCACTATTCCGAGGACATCGCCGGCATGGAGGGCTTCTCCCGGGTCCTCTGGGCCCTGGTGCCCATGCTCATAGGACACGTCCCGTCCGCGGAGGGCTTCTGGCGCCAGTGGAAGCAGGGCCTCATCCATGGCACCGATCCCCAGCATGCTGAATACTGGGGAGATGTGGGCGACTTTGACCAGCGCATGGTGGAGATGGCCGTCATCGGCACGGGGCTGTGCTTTGCAAAGGAATACCTCTGGGATGACCTGACCGCTGCACAACAGGAGAACCTCTATGCCTGGCTGAACCAGATTAACCTCCACGACATGCCCACCAACAACTGGCGCTTTTTCCGGATCCTGGTCAACCTCGGTTTCCTGAAGACCGGGTGCGAGGCCGACCGCGATCGCCTGAAGGAAGATCTGGACCTCATGGAGAGCCATTACGTGGGGGACGGCTGGTACTTTGACGCCCCCACCAAGCGCGACTATTACACCATCTGGGGCTTTCATTTTTACTCTCTGGTGTATGTGGCCGCCATGCGCGGGGAGGACCCGGAGCGCTGCGAGCGCTTTGTGGAGCGTGCCCGCCTGATCGCGCCCCGCTTTGCCCAGTGGTTTGACCGCGAGGGCCGTTCCATTCCCTATGGCCGCAGCCTCACCTACCGCTTCTGCCAGGGCTCCTTCTGGGCAGCCATGGCCTTCGCCGGCGTCACCGTGCCGGAAGCCGGCCTTGGATGGGGCGAAATCCGGCACTTCCTCCTGGGGAACCTCCGCTTCTGGCTGCAAATGCCCATCTTCGATCGCCACGGAGCCCTCACCGTGGGCTACGGCTATCCCAATCTGTGCGCGGCCGAGGGCTACAACGCGCCGGGCTCCCCCTACTGGGGCATGAAAACCTTCTTCGCCCTGGCACTCCCGGAGGACCATCCCTTCTGGCAGGCAGAAGAAAGGGCTTTTTCGCCCAAAGCGCGATTCCTTGACGAGCAGGTCCGGCTCCTCATCACCCGGGACCCGGACAACACGCAGGTCCTTGCCTACACCGCCGGGAACCACGCATGGGAGCACATGCACGAGGATGAGAAGTACGAGAAATTCTGCTATTCCACGCACTTTGCCTTCTCGGTCGTCAAGGAGGCCACAACCCTGACCAAGGGCGCCTTCGATTCCATGCTGGCACTGAAGCGCCAGGGACGAGACCTGTGGCACGCAAGGAGCGGGTGTGAGCGCTTTCAATTGACCGAGGAGAAGGTCACCTTCACCTGGTCGCCCATGGAGGACGTGGTGATTGAGAGCACCATCGCGCCCCTTGGCATGTGGCACGTGAGAAAGCACGTCATCCGCACCCGCATCCCGATCGATGCAGCCGAGGGCGCCTTCGCCGTCCGGCGGGACTGGGCAGGCAACCGTCCCTGCGACCGTATCCGAACAGAGCTGTTCGCCGGCCCCGCCTGTGCCGTTGCCCACGGGGCTTATGGCACCAGCGCCATCTATGCGCTGGAAGGGTATGAAAAGGGCGAAAACATTTTCACCGAACCCAACACCAACCTGATGTATCCCCGCACCGTGCTGCCCACGCTCCACGCCCGCCTTGAGGCGGGCACATGGACACTTGTGTGTGCCGTGTATGCGTGCAGCTTAGACGACATGCCGGAGAAAATCCCAGAGGAGGTCAGACAACTTGCAGGACAGTTATAAGGCAGCCCTTGAACAGATGACAGAAAAGTTTCAGCGAACAGCCAGGCTTGCTGCGGAAGAAAACATCATTCCCTACAAGAGCGAGCACGGGACCTGGGTCACCTCCCCCTATGACGGCAACAGCTGGTGGACCGGCGGCTTCTGGCCAGCGCTCATGTTCCAGCTCTATGCCTTCTCCCGCGACCCCTTCTTCCTTGAGGAAGGCCGCCGGGTGGAAGCGCTCCTCGTGGAGGAATTCCGCACCTATCAGTACCTGAACCATGATGTCGGCTTCATGTACCTGCTCTCGTGCGGCGCAGACTACAAGCTGACGGGGAACACACAGTCCAGGCTCGACACCCTGCACGCAGCCTCCCTCCTCATGGGCCGCTTCAACCCCGCAGGCTTCATCCGCGCATGGAACAGCCCCCAGCAGACGGGGTTTGCCATCATCGACTGCATGATGAACCTCTCGCTGCTTTTCTGGGCCAGCCGCGAGTCGCAGGATCCCCGGTTTGAAAAGGTTGCCCGCATCCATGCGGACACCACCATGCGGGAGTTTGTCCGGGAGGACGGATCCGTGAGCCACATCATCGAGTTTGACCCGGAGAGTGGAAAACGCATGAAGGAGCATCCCGGGCAGGGCTATGCGCTCGGCTCGTCCTGGAGCCGCGGGCAGGCCTGGGGCCTGTACGGGTTCACCCTGGCTGCCAGGAACACGGGGAATCCGGAGTACCTTGCCACCGCCCTTTCCATCGCCCGCAACTTCTGCCGCCATATCCGCCCGGACGGCCTGACGGACTGCGACTTCTGCCAGCCGAAGGAGGAGGAGCGCCTGGACAATATCGCGGGCGCCGTGGCCGCCTGCGGCCTCATGGAGCTCAGATTTCTGACCTCGGAGGACGCGTTCATGGATGCCGCCAGAACCCTTGTGGACGGGCTCCTTGACCACTGCGCAGACTTCTCGGATGCATCCATGGGCATCCTGACCCACTGCACGGCAAGCTACCATGACGACGGTGCAGGCCGCCATACCAACATCACCTACGGCGACTATTTCCTCGCAGAGGCCCTGGCGAAGCTCTGCGGTACGGACCCCATGTTCTGGATCTGAACAAGACAGCAAAACATCCATCATGATAGCATGACAGCACGATACCATGATGGATGTTTTTGTTTATGTCTCCTGTGTTTCGCCCGCCTGGCCCGTATCCTGCAGCCAGCTGCCGGAGAGCAGCAGGTAGATCGTCTCCCCCAGCTCCTCCGCCGTCGCCTGCATGCCCTCCCGTACATAGGTTTCCGCGATCCCGGAAAGGCCGGATGCCAGGTACTCCTGAATATAGGGTGACAGCCGCCCGGTGCACGCCGCGCCGGTCCAAGCCTGGAAGGCCTCCATGAGGACACTGCGAAGAAGCGGCATGAGCTCATTCTGGGAGAGGATCTGAAGCATCGAGGCATGCCCCGTCATGTACACGCCAAGGCCGCGGCACACATCCCGAAAGGAAAGATCACAGCAGTCCTCCTTCTCCTCCCCGCACACCCCCTGCGCCTGGGCAGCCAGATCGCAGCAGCAGTCACGGCTCAGGGCATAGGACACGACATTCTCCTTGGACGCAAACAGACTGTAGAAGGTCTGGCGCGAGACCTCGGCCCGCTTGCAGATCGCGCAGACGGAGATGTCTGAATAGGGCATGTCCTCCATCAGACTCACCAGCGCATCCGCGATCTGCTTCTGTGATGTGAGCGCGGTTTTGTTGGTCCCACAGTACATCCTGTTCCCTCTCCCCCGGATTCATCTTCGGCCAGATTCTGAGAATCTGCTAAAAAGTCAAAAAAAGTCAGACAAAAACCTTGACAGATGTCCATCTTGTGATAGGATAGATGACATCACGGCGGACGCCCGCCCCTGAGCATTCTACCCATCCGGGGAGGTGTGTCAATGCCGTGAAGCATGCAGATCCGCCGTCCCCGGGCGATCTGTGCTGATTTTGCACATGCATTAGCACTCGCACTTTGAGAGTGCTGCTGACATAAACCTCAAGGAGGCTGAAACCATGGCCGTATATCCTGTACAGCATACCATTCTCTTGCCGGACACCACCCTGTACCTGCCCACCGAGCGTTTCAGGGCGCTCATGGAGCGCTTTCCGCGCCTGGATGAAAAGATGACCCTGATCCTCATGCGGGACGGGGAGGACTATGAGCACCTGACGGAGGACAGCTTCTATCCGATTGGTCTCACGGGCACCGTGTGTGAGGTCAGCCGGGACGGCTGGTTCGCCGTGCGCACCTCCGCCCGCGTCCATTTGGATGAGATCGCCGTCACCCCGCCTGCCCATATCGAGGTCTACACCTCGCGCCTGAGCGACACCGACGACCAGGACCCCAGGCTCGAGGCACAGAAGGTGCAGGAGCTCCGCCAGCAGCTGGATGACTTCATCCGCCAGGCCAGATGGGGCACCATGACTGACGAGATGAAGGAGCACATGAAGACCCTTCGGGACATCGCCGTCGCCCTGTCCCCCTACATGGCCGCCCCCACCTCCGAGAGGTATGCCCTCCTTGAGGAGGACAGCACCCGCAGGCGATGCGAGATGATCGAGAAGATGGTCCTTGAGACCCTGGAGTCGGCCCGACTCAGCCAGGAGGGGTCCCAGCAGCAGACGGAGGAGTACCAGAAAAACGTCCGGGAGTCCGCCATCCGCAAGCAGATGGATTATCTCCAGAAAGAGCTGGACGAGATGCACCCGGAGAACGTGTCGGACATCCGCCGCCTTGAGATCCGCATCGAGGAGTCCGGCATGAACGAGACCGCCCGCAGGGAGGCGGATAAGCTGATCCGCCGCCTCAAACAGGAGGGGCAGGGCAGCGCGGAGACCGGCATGCTCTACAATTACCTGGACTTCCTGACCTCCCTGAGCTGGAAAAAGGAGGAGGTCCGGGAGATCGATCTGAAGCACGCGGAGGAGATCCTGGAGGAGGACCATTTTGGCCTAAACAAGGTCAAAAACAGGATCCTCCAGCAGATCGCCGTCATGAACCTCAAGCACCGCCAGTCCGGCTCCATCCTTCTGTTCGTGGGCGCCCCCGGCACCGGCAAGACCAGCATCGGCCAGTCGATCGCAAGGGCCCTCGGGCGGGAGTACGTACGGGTCAGCCTCGGCGGCGTGCGGGACGAGGCGGATATCCGTGGCCACAGGCGGACCTACATCGGCTCCATGCCCGGCAGAATCATGGATGCCATCCAGAAAAGCGGTGTCTCCAATCCCGTCATGGTGCTGGACGAGGTGGACAAGCTCTCCCAGTCCTATAACGGTGATCCGGCAAGCGCCCTTCTGGAGGTACTGGACCCGGAGCAGAATTCCACCTTCACGGACCACTACATGAACGTCCCCTATGACCTGAGCGATGTCTTCTTCATCTGCACGGCCAACACCGTGGATACCATTCCCGAACCCCTCCTCAACCGCATGGAGGTCATCCAGTTCCAGGGCTACACGCCCATGGAGAAAAAGGAGATCGCAAGAAAGCATCTCCTGCCCAAGGCCATGGATGCCGTGGGCCTGAGCGGGGACCATCTGCAGGTGACGGACGCGGCCATCGAGCAGGTGATCGCCTCCTACACCCGGGAGGGCGGCGTGCGCGGTCTCAAAAAGCGCATG
>JAFUBA010000245.1 GCA_017460395.1 Clostridia bacterium
ATATAGAGTCCGACGATCTGCCCGTCGTCCGTCTCCGCCACCCGGGTCACGGTCTGGGCACAAAAGAAGGCCTCCCCTGTCTCTTCTGTGAGTTCGTCCTCCTGTGGAAAGGCCACGCCGTCCCGCACGATCTCATTCCAGATGGCAATCATCTGCGGAAGGTCCTCCTTCAGATAGCGCCGCACCTGCATACGCATTCTCCCCCACGACATTCTACGGTCCCGGGGTGAAAATCACACCCCGCAGGCGGAAGCATAGCACACGGGAGAAGGCCTGCCAAGATTGCAAAATACAGCTCACTTCGATAGAATGAAGCAGAAAATATTGATTTGAAGCAGAAAAGATATTTTATATATTTAAAATATACAGTATAGCTCTTCATAAACAAATAGATCGATTATTCTGACTTCTGGATGCCGTTTGTGGAGCGAGGAACAGAGCATGAGAATTGCAATTGTGGAGGACGAGAGGGCCTCCATCGACAAACTCTGCGGCTACATCGCCAGGTACAGTGCGCAGAAGCAGCTGGTGATAGAATCTGTTGCATTCGACAACCCGGTGGAGTTCCTGGAAAAGTACCGGGGCGATTTTGATGTGGTGTTCATGGATATCGTCATGCCGCTCATGGACGGCATGGAATGCGCAGGACACCTGAGGGAGATGGATGAGCACGTGGTGCTGTGCTTTATCACCAGCATGGCACAGTACGCGATCCGGGGCTATGAGGTCGGGGCGCTGGACTTTATCCTGAAGCCTGTAAGCTACGGCGAGTTTTCGTTGAAGCTCGACAGAATCACAAGGATTCTAAGGAGACGTGTGGAAGCCACGGTGCTCATCCGCGGCAAAAGCGCTGTCCACAAGGTGGCAGTGCAGGATCTGAGCTATGTGGAGGTCTACAACCATATGCTGGTCTATCATGCGGGGGACGCGCAGTACGAGGCATACGGGCGCCTTTCGGACGTGGAGGGGGATGCGCGGTTTACCCGCTTTATCCGTGTATCCACCAGTCATCTCGTCAACTGTGATCATATCTCGTCCTTCGGGGACGACTATGTGGAAGTACATGGAAGCCGCCTGCCCTTGTCCCGCAGAAGGCGCAAGGACTGTCAGGGCAGGATGGCGGCAATACTTGGAGGGATGGCATAATGTGGGCGGTCAACTATTTCCATCTTCAGATTTTAGTCCTCGAGCTCCTGTTCTGCATGCACTTTCAGAAAAGGAGCCTGTTCCTTCTCAGGCTCGTGCCTGGCGCAGTCCTGTATGCGGCGCTGCCGTTTATCGTACCGGGCGGCTACTTCTCCCCTTTTGTCACATGGAACTGGTTCACCTTCGGATTCATGATCATGTTCGTGCTCTCGGGGTTGCTTTTGTGGAGCTGCTTCCGCATGAATGTCCGGCAGGTGGTGTTCTACTGCTGCGTGGCGCATACTGTCCAGCATACGGTGCACTGCCTTGTCGCCATCCTGAATCACTTCTCTGTGGTTTCGAATCAGACGCTTCAGCTCATACATCTTCTCCTCATGCTCATCGCCTGCTGTCTGGTATGGCGCTTTCTGAGGGAGCGGTTCCGCGGGAGCGAGACGGCAGACATCCGAAACGGCTACCTTGTGGTCTTTGCACTGGTCTCGACCCTCATCATCTACGTCATCAGCTACTGGGGGACGGCGGTGGAGACAGGTACGGTGAGCATGCAGTTTTTTGACATGTTCTCCTGTCTGCTGCTTCTGGTGATCCTCCTGGACATGTTCCGGCTGCGGCGTGCTGAGCGGGAGCAGATCATCATGCAGCGGCTCCTTCGCCAGGAGCAGGAACAGCATGAAATCAGCCGGGCGACCATCGATGTGATCAACCGCAAGTGCCATGACCTGCGCCATCAGATCGCGGCCCTCAGGCACATGAGCGAGGAGGAGCAGGAGAAAAGCATCGGGGAACTGGAGCGGGCCGTGCTGATCTATGACAGCCTGCCCAAGAGCGGCAATGAAGATGTGGATATCATCCTCGCGGAAAAGAGCTTTCTGGCCGAGGAAAAGCACGTGGCCCTCAGGAGCGTCGTGGATGGGCGCGGCCTTTCCTTCATGAAGGTGGAGGACCTGTATGCCCTCCTCGGGAATGCCCTGGACAATGCGCTGGAGGGCGCAGCCGGGGAAAAGGAGGAAGGGCGGCGCATCATCACCATGTACGCGGCCCAGAAAGGGAACCTCTTTTCCATCCACATTGAAAATCCCTGTGCGACAGAGCCCCTCTTCATGGACGGGCTTCCGGTCACAAGCAAGAAGGACACGGATTACCATGGCTATGGGATGCGGAGCATGAAGTACCTGTGTGAAAAGTACCATGGTGCCCTCACGTGCTCCTGGGATGAGGGCGTGTTCCAGCTGGACATCCTCTTCCCGATGGAAATGCCACCTGCGTCAGAAAACTGACCACCTGCGAAGTAAGACTTTTCTCTTTTCTGGCAGAATTTATACTGTTTTTGACATGAGCCGAAAGCTTTGGGCTCTGTGAAACACTATCATCATTCATGCAGGGAGGAGACAGTCTTGAAAAACGCAAAGCTGTGGTCTGGTCTGACATCTCTCTTCGCGGTCATATTGGTCATTGCCATGGTCGGCAATACCTTGGCGACCGCCAACGCCAGCTACATCAACAGTACACTGGGCATCAACACGGCCCGCGTGGTGGAGAAGGGCACGGCCCCGACGGACACC
>JAFUBA010000246.1 GCA_017460395.1 Clostridia bacterium
CTGATACATCCGTGCGTCTTGGTCGATTCTTTGGAGTTTCGGATCGATATTTCCTAAATATGCAGAACGATATCGAGATTCGGAAGCTAACCGAAGAGCTTGATCACGAGCTCAGTTCCATTCAGCCCTATCAGGCTGTAGCTGTTTAGCAGCATGGCTAAGTTCTATCCTCAGTGGTTCTATCCATTCAGTGTATCGGCATGATAGGAAAGGATGCAATGGGGCAGTGGAGCTGGAAGAATACGGACTCGGTATCATACGTAAGAGTAGAAAGCACGGAAATTAGGCCAAAGCAGTTAGTACTGCCGTGCTCACTTCGGTTCGTTTTATGGATTCTGTGCCTCACGGTCACCACAGCAGCAAGCTTGCTGCCTCTGGATTCTTCTGCCCGGATTGACACCACATGAGAAGGGGCTATCTGAAAACGTCTCATGTCCCTAAATCCACAATGCGACACTCCAGGTTAACAGGGGCTCACGCCACTTTTGCGTGAGCCCCTGTTTCATATTCCCTGCCATTCTACCCAGTGAAAGGGAACCTTTTCCCCCTCCAGCACCCAATCCTGTGGAAGGGAAGTGTCCTGCCAGTCAAGCGGCTCAGCCACATCCCGCGCCTCCGCTGCCAGCTCCAGCAACCGCTTCAGCTCGCCTTCCTGTCGCTTAATCATGGTGTATGGCGCCGCGGAGTAGAAAAAGGGTGTGCCGCTCTTTGCCAGAAGCTCTCCCCACTGCCGGTTGTATTCCCAGGGGACGGTGTACGAGATCCCGATGCAGTCGGCATCGACGGCAAAGAAGGCATCATGCTGGCAGATGCGGAAGGCCAGGGTGTTGACACCATAGCGCAGCGTGCGAGACCACTGCCTGCCGCTCGTGTCATCCCCGGTCCTGTGCAGGTGCATGAGCCCTGCCCCCAAGTGCCCGATTGTATTGCACCCGAGAACCAGCATGTCGTGCCGCCGCGCTGCCTCCAGGATCGCACCGTAGAATTCTACGATGATCTCCGCCGTCGTGCGGGACCTGTCCGCAAAATGCCAGCCATCCTCGGCCATCTCCTGCGGCATGTCCCTGCCCCATCGGCCAAAGATGTCGTAGGTGCTGAAATCATGCTTCAGGAGCCTGTAGCCCCATCCGCCGATTTCATCCACCGTCTCTTTCACCAGTGAGATCACTTCCGGCCTCGAAGGGTCAAGACCGTTGGTGCCCGGCAGACGCCATGTGTCCGGGATACCAGGCCGCACATCCTGCAGGAGCCGCACCCATATCCCCGGTAAAATCCCATGGGATCGGATCTCCTCTGCCAGGGTTCCCATGTCGCCGAACGCTTTGTTTGGCACCCAGGGCCCACCGTTGTAGTTGTCATCATAGGTGCCGTCATCCCGATACCTGCCATATTGCCAGCCATCGTCGATCACCAGGTATGGCCTGTTCTCCAGCCTGCGTGTCATCTCCTCCAGATACGCTGCATCCTTCAGCACCTGCTCCCTGGAGGAGTGCCCGTACGCATAGTACCAGTTGTTGGTGCCGTAGACGGGCTTTCCCGGCAGCAGGGGATCGTCGCACATCGCCCGGCAGAACTGTCTCGCAGCCGCAAAGGGCGTCACACCCTCGTACTGCCTGCACACCACCTGCGCCGCCGCAAGCGTTCTGCCGGAGAGCAGGACACCCTCCCCGCCACATCGCACGTCCAGGTTCAGCGTCACACCCTCCTGGTCCAGCTGCCAGCTGCAGATAGCCCCGGGGCGTACCTTTACGCCGTACCCTGTCACAAATCTGTCCTTTTGAAGCAGCACGTACCATGGCAGCACCTTTCCTGCAAACAGGTTCTGCCAACCAAGGTCTCCGTAGGACCGCTCCCAGGCATCCCCAAGTACATGGCACACAAGGCGCTCATCAAAGCGCCAGCGAAGCCGGACGCGGCTCACCGGCGAAACAGTGGACGTGAGATACACGGCGAGAGAGTCCCTCTGTTTCTCGATCCTCACCTCGATATCTCGAAGGAAGAAGCGCCACATGCCTTCTCTTGCCGCTGTTTTACCGTCCACAGTCACCACATCCGGCACCCTCTGGATCCACTCAAACATGTCATTCACCTGCCTATATGGATTATTCCAGATATTTTAACTATTCTGACTATTCAGAACAGCTTATCTATACCTGTTATTTTATGAGTTTCAGATAGATCTGCTTCGCCGGATAATCGCCATAGATGTCCGGGAATACGACACCGCCATGCATGAGCGCGGCTCCGCTGAGGTGCTTCTCCGTCCCGTCCAGCTGGTATTTTCCGTTTGGCCGTAGCCCCTGCAGGCGGACACAGGGCACTTGCCCGTTGGCCCGCACGTGGGTCATGACGAAGCTCACCAGAGCCTCAGACTGATCCTTCGACACAAACATCCAGGCCTCATAGTCATCCCCATCATCCATCTCGGTCAGCCTGTAGTAGTCGCCGTGGGCGATGAGGTCCGCATACCGGTGCTGATCCTCCATTTGCTGCCGGATCTCCGTCTTTTCTTCGTCCGTCAGCTTCTCCGGGTTCAGCTCATACCCGAAGGTGCCCGCCTGTGCAATGATCCCGCGCGTACTCAGAGCCGTCCTTCTCCCCGTCTGATGGTTCGGTGAGGCAGACACGTGGGCACCCATGGCAGACACGGGATAGCCGTAGGACGTGCCCCGCTGGATCTCCAGCCGCTCCACGGGGTCCGTGTCGTCGGAGCACCAGATCTGCGGGCAGTAGAAGAGCATGCCGGCATCGAACCGTCCACCGCCGCCGGAACAGCCCTCGATGAGAAGAGAGGGGTAGCGGGATGTGAGCCGCTCCAGCAGCTCGTAGGTCCCAAGCATAAACCGGTGAGCCGCCTCGCCCTGCCGCTCCGGCGGCAGAGCCCCGGAATAGCAGTTGGCGATGGAACGGTTGAAATCCCACTTCACATATTCGATCCTGGCAGCATCCAGAACGCGGCACATGGATTCAAAGATGTAGTCCACGACCTCCGGCCGTCCCATGTCCAGGACCAGCTGATTCCTGGACAGTATGGGCTTTCTGTCCGGGTCGCACAGTGCCCAGTCGGGATGCAGCCTGTACAGGTCCGAGTCCTCGCTCACCATCTCCGGCTCAAACCAGAGCCCGAAGTGCATGCCGAGCGCGTGGATCTTCTCAGACAGCTCCTTCATTGGGCATCCGAGCTTTTTCTCATTCACCACCCAGTCGCCAAGGCCGCTGCTGTCATCGTCGCGCTTGCCGAACCAGCCGTCGTCCAGCACCAGCATCTCGATGCCCATCTCCCGGGCAGCTGCTGCAAAGCGGAGAATCTTGTCCGCATCAAAATCAAAGTATGCAGCCTCCCAGCTGTTGATGAGGACCGGCCGGGCCTGTGTCTGCCACTTCTGGTCGATCACCAGATCCCGGATCAGGTCGTGATACTGGTGGCTCAGCTGATTGAGGCCAGCGCGGCTATAGGACAGAATCGCCTCCGGTGTCTGAAACGCTTCGCCCGCCTCCAGCGTCCATCTGAAGCCGTCCGGGTGAATGCCGGATACCAGCCTCGTGCTGCCCGTCTGGTCCACCTCCAGCTCCTCGAGGTGGTTCCCGGAGTACATGAGCATGCAGCCATAGCAGTCGCCGGTGTTTTCTGTGGCATGCCTGTCCATGAGCACCACGAAGGGGTTATGGTGGTGGCTGCTCATCCCGCGCCGTGAGCCAAAGGATGTGATGCCCTTTGGCAGTCTGACCCGCTCCGCCACTCGCTCCATGCAGTGCCGTCCGTGGAAGTGGAGGACATCAAAATTGCCGTACAGGAAATCCACGCAGGCGGATGCCGCCTTTTCCAGGACCAGCGGCATATCTCCCTCGTTGATGACATTCGCCGAGCGGACAATGATATCCTGGGCCGGGTACACGCGGTAGTTCAGGTCCACCCGAAGCCCGATGACAGGGTCTCTCATGGTGATGACCAGCACCTCCATATCATCGCTTTCCCTGACATACGGAAGCCCTGTAAGGCCTGCGTGCCCTTTCTCTATCGTATGTGACACATACCTCAGGTCCGTGCTCCGGCTGCCGTTTGCGCTCACGCATTCCACCGCGCTCACACGGAAGTCGCCCACACCGCGCCCTGCGTATTCCTGGGGCAGGGTGTCCAGGGAATAGCCCCGCGTCAGTCGCATCTCATACGGGTTCCCGGAAAAACCCCTGTCAAAGAGGCACACCCTGTAGCTCATGTCCTCATCTGTCTTCTGTCCATAGTACAGATGAAGCAGCACACCCTGCTCGTCCACCTTCATCTGGTAGAGGGTGTGCGCTGTCTCAAGTGAAAAGATCCCGGCAGTGGTTTTCTGTTCTGTTTTTTCAGGATTTCCTTTTTGTGTTTCACTTTCTTCAAGAAATCGTATATTCATCGCGATGCTTCTTTCTGTACTGTTCCGGGCTGAGATTGAACTTCTTCCGGAAGATTTTGGAAAACGCAAGCTGGTCGCTGTAGCCCACTTCCTTGGCCACCGTGTAGATGGGCACATCCGTATTCAGGAGGAGCTCCCGGCTCCTGTCCATGCGCACCTGCATCAGGTACTCCTGGGGTGACATGTTCATTTTGGCCCTGAAGATTGAGGTCAGGTAGGTTCGGTTGATCCCGATATAGTCCGCCACGTCGCTGATCTTGATCCCCGCATAGTTGCCCTTCATGAATTTGACCGCATAGTTCACATAGTCCTCCACGGTGAGGGTGCTCTTCTGGCGGGTCCCCTCCTCGCTTTTCTCCCATGACTCGATGGCCAGGGACAGAAAGCGAAGGGCCAGGCTCGCCCGGTAGACCTCGCTGGACTGCTTCAGGTGCGGGCGCTCGAGGATGTCAGAGACAATGGAGGAAAAGTCCCTCAGCTCCATGTTGCACTCCTGCACATACACGCCGTCCGTGAAGCCGGCCATGGCCATATATTTCCCGGCCTCGGCGCCGCAGTAGGTGATCCAGACATAGTACCACGGGTCCTCCATATCCGCCTGGTAGAAGATATCATCCCGCGCCCGAAGAAGAAACATCTGTCCCTTATGGATCTGGTACTCCTTCCCCTCTGCCCGGAGCATCCCCTTTCCCGACAGCACCACATGCAGGTGATAACCCTCCCTTGCGTTGTGGGGATACACATAGCCCGGCAGGCAGCGCTGCATGCCGCAGGTCTTCATGTATAGCGTACTGGCACTGCTCCTGAGATACTCAATGCCATGGTAGTTCGCCGCCTTGAAGGTGGATGGCTCCTCCACGGTCTGTCCATGTTGTTCCGACATTTCACACCCCCGCCCGCCTTCTGGAAAAAGGCGCAGTCCAGCGTACATCCCATGCCTGAACTGCGCCTTGAAAGCGAGTATATCACAATCTTTTCTATTTTGTATCAGCCCTTCACAGCGCCCAGCATAATACCCTTCACAAAGTACTTCTGGATGAAGGGGTACACCATAACAATGGGCAGGGTTGCTACCATGGTTGCTGCCATGCGGATCGAGTCCGGTGTGACCGTGGCTGCCCCCGTCTTGCCCGCCGCCATCTGCTGGGCTGTGGAGGCGCCGGTCTGGTACTGGTTCAGGATCTCCACCAGAATCGACTGCATCGGCTTCAGGTCCTGAGACGAGGTGTACAGATAGGCGTCGAACCAGCTGTTCCACTGGTTGATCGCCACAAACAGGGCCACTGTCATGAGAATGGGCTTTGCCAGTGGCAGAATGATCCTGAAGAAGATCACCAGATCATTGCCGCCGTCAATGCGCACCGCCTCAAACAGGGACGAGGGCATGGACTCAATGTAGGAGCGGATGAGGATCATGTTGTAGACGCTCATCACATTGGGCAGAATGAAGACCCAGAAGTTGTCCAGAAGTCCCAGGTTCTTCAGGACCATGTAGTAGGGCACCTGGCCGCCGCCAAAGTACATCGTGAAGACGAAAAGCAGGCTCCAGAACTTGTGTCCCACAAGGTCCCTGCGGGCCAGAGGATAGGCCAGCATGGATGTGCACATGACGGCAAGGGGCGTACCGATGATGGTCCTTGCCAGCGTCACCAGGATCGAGTGCTGGAAGGTGGACCGGCCCAGGATCTCCGCGTAGCTTGCCGTGGAGAACACACGGGGCCAGAAATAGATGCCGCCGCGCACGGCATCTGTCGCATCGTTGATCGACACCACGAAGATGTTCCAGAAGGGATACACCGTGACGATGGTGACCAGCACCAGGAAAAGGACCTTGAATACATCCAGCACCCAGTCGCCCCAGGTGCGCTTTTCCCGAATACGGCCGGGATGGGCCTGTGGATTTGCAACTGTCATGGCTTATCTCCTCCTTTCTCAGAACAGTGCGCTGTCGTTGAGCTTTGCCGTGATCCTGTTTGCGCTCATCACCAGGATGAAGGACACGATGGACTTGAAAAGGCCCACCGCCGTGCCGTAGGAATACATGCCCTTGGCAAGGCCGTAGCGGTACGCATACGTGTCCAGCACATCAGAATAGTTGAGAATCGCATTGTTGCCCATCAGGAGCTGCTGCTCAAAGCCGGTGGACAGGATCCCGCCGATGGCCAGAATCAGGAGGATCGAGATGGTGGGCCGGATGGTCGGCAGCGTGATGTGCCAGATGCGCTTGACCCGGCTCGCGCCATCGATGGTGGCCGCCTCATAAAGCTGCTCGTCAATGCCTGAGATGGCGGACAGATAGATGATGGCGTTATAGCCCATGCCCTTCCATGTGTTGGCGATGGCGATGATCCACCAGAAGTAGGGGCCGTGCTGGAAAAAGAGGATCCGCTCCCGGATGAGGCCGAGGCTGATGAGCAGGTCATTGATAAGGCCGCCGCCGGAGAGGAAAGTCAGGAAAATGTTGGCGGCAATGACCCAGGAGATAAAGTAGGGCAGGTAGGATGCCGTCTGGATGAACTTTTTGAGGGTGATGCTCTTGAGTTCATTGAGCATCACAGCCAGGATGATCGGTGCCGGGAAGGAGAACAGCAGCGTCAGAAGGCTGGTCGCCAGGGTGTTGCGCATGATCATCCCGAAGTCTTTGTTGAAGAAGTATTCAAACCACTGCAGACCGACGAACTTGGCATTGAACAGATCGAAGAAGTACCCGTTCTGGGAGGGACGGTAGTTGGTGAAGGCCATGTACAGGCCCGTCATCGGCGCATAGCAGATCACCAGCACCCAGATGACGCCCGGGATCATGAGCAGGAACAGATATTTCTGGTCGATCAGCCTGCTCCTGAGCGGCTTCTTCTTTTTCCCGTCCATGGGGACGCGTGTCATGGGGAATCCTCCTTAATCCTCGCGGATCATTTCGAAATCGGGCACGCTGTGCCACAGGGAATCCGTCAAAGAAAAGAGCAGGATCAGATGAGGCGAGAGAAGCAACTTCATCCAATCCTGCTTCTCATGTGTGTCCCCCATCATTTCCGGGGGACGAGACAGACAGGGATTACTTCATGGCGACAGGCTCCAGGCCCCAAAGCGCCAGGCGCGCAAAGTAGAGATCGGTCATGTAGCTCTCAATGTCCTCCATGCCGGCGCTCTCCATGGCGCTCACCATCTCAGCATACAGTGCATCACACTGCTCCTCGGTGGCCGCATTGACCATCCTCGGGTAATACTGGTCGAACACGTCGATGACACCCTGGTACATCAGCGCCTCAATCGTGCTGCCGGCAGGCTCGAGGTTGGCAAACTCTGCACTGTCATAGTAGCCATCCGTCAGGTTCTGATAAGCGTAGGTGGCGCTGCGGTCCTTCTCGTTGAACCAGATGCGGCTGGTGGTGCCGTCGTCGGGGTGCACGTCATTTTTCACGAACCAGGTCCACTTGGTGATGCCGGTCTGGTCCACCACGTTGGAGGGGTCTGCCTGGTAGCGGGCCACGATGTCACCGATGGGGGTGCGCACGCCGTCCACGAAGTCCCAGTCCTGGCCCTGGATGCCCCAGAGAAGCAGGTCCTGGCCCTCCTGGGAGGCACAGTAGTCGATGAACTTCACGGCCGCTTCCACGTTCTTGCAGTTCTTGGTGATGGCGATCGCGTCCCAGCCGAGGGAAGAGCGGCCGGACAAGGGCAGTTCGAAGGTGGTGGCATCATCCGGGACCACCTTGTAGGAGAGGTACTCGGCATTCTCATTTTCGGAGGCCAGGAGGGTGGCAGAGGGCGTCCAGGGATCCCAGTAGGCGCCTGCGAAGGCGAACACACCGGGGTTTGAGAGCTTCTGGTTGCGCAGCTCCTGGTTATTGCTGGTCCACTCGGGATCCAGGATGCCTTCCCTGTACATTTCGTTCATCTGGTGGATGGCATCGAGGAAGGCGGGATCACGGACGGCAAAGAAGAGCTTGCCGTCATGGACATAGTAGGGATAGAGGCTGTTCATGCCGGCGAAGGTGCCGTTGATGCTGCCGCTGCTGGGCTCGCTGATCACGAGGGCATGGTTGGTGTCCGGATGCGCTTCCCTGAACTGGTTGAGCAGTCCCTTGAACTCGCTCCAGGTGAAGGGTTCTGCGGAGTCCGCCCTTTCCTTCCCCACCAGCTCGATCATGTAGTCATAGCGGCAGATGAAGCCGTTGACAGGATCAGGATCATATCCATACCAGTTGGACAGGTAGTAGTTGTTGCCGTCGCTGTAGCGGGTCTTGTTGAGGGTGTCGCCGTACATGGCCACAACATTTGGCATCTGGTCAAGGTAGTCCGACAGGTTCACCAGGGCATCCGCCTCAATATACTGGTTCACAATGTCGCTGCTGCGGTCCATCAGGATGATGTCCGGGTAGTTGAGGCCGGCCAGCATCAGGCTCAGCTTCTCGCCCGGGTTGCCGGAGGGGCTGATCAGTTCCAGTTTGATGCCGGTGCGCTCCTCCAGGGTCTTCGCAACAGGATCGTCGAAGGTGCGAACACCGGAGTTCTTATCAAAAAAGGTGATGGTGACAGGTTCTTCCGCCAGGGAAGCGATGGGCAGAGAGATGGACAGGACCATCATCACAGCCAGCATCAGACCAAGAAGCTTTTTCATGGGGTTTCCTCCTTCAAACATTGATCAGCTTGCGCTGCATCTGATGGCTATATCGTATGGTTTTCTGTCTCCCGGGTCTATGGATTTTTGACTTGTGTATATGGTATTTTGTCTGCATGACTCGCGCCGGATACTGGTTCTTTGCACGTCTTTTGACCGTTTCCGACATGTTTTCAGGGGATAAGCCCATCATCCATAGGTTTCTCCCGACATTCCGACGGATGCATGGTGCAGCGCCACTTTGCTGATCATTCTGAGAACGGGTAGATTCAGGTCCTTCGTTTGACATATGCCGAGAAACTCTGTAGTGTAAGTCCGTCACAAATGTATGATCCGCCCACAACCCGGGAGAGGGGAAGCTTTGGCGGATCCTTCCCTGTGTCAGGGCCTGAAAAAGCATCTGTAATCCCATGCTTCATTCCTCGCGAAAACGACCGGATTTGGAGGTTCCCACCATGATTCCTGAAATTCCGCACCTTCCCATGAACCCGTCCCTCACCGGGCAGGCGGAGCTGATCCAGCACGTCCAGTACTCGAAAAACGGACAGGAGCTGACACTGATCCTGCCCTGGGCACCGCATGATGACCGCTCGCAGGTGAAGCGTGTGCCGCTGATCCTCTTTGTGCAGGGCAGCTCATGGACCACACCCAACCTGAACTACGAGGTCCCCATGCTCTCCCGCTACGCAGAGGAAGGGATCGCCGTGGCCACGGTCTCCCACCGCAGCGCCGCCGACGGCCACCCCTTCCCCGCCTTTCTGCTGGATGTGAAGTGCGCCATCCGCTTCCTGCGAGCAAACGCGGCAGCCTATGCCATCGATCCCACCCGGATCCTGGCCTTTGGCACCTCCTCCGGCGGCAATACCGTCTGTCTTCTGGGACTGACGGGCGATGATCCCCTGCTCAAAACCGGGGAGTACACAGACCAGAGCGACAGCGTGTGCGGCGTAGTGGCCTGCTTTGCACCCACCGATCTCAAGGCCCTGTTCACCTACCTGAAGGATGCGCCGGATATGGATAACGTCATGGCTGCCTATTTCGGGCAGGACAGGAATCAGTGGGACAGCGTCATGCATGCATGGAGCCCCGTGGACCGGGTCCGGGCAGGACAGACGTACCCGCCATTCCTTCTCCTTCACGGCACAGGCGATCCCGTGGTGCCCTGCCAGCAGATGGATGAACTGTACCTGAAGCTCCGGGAAGCCGACGCGAATGTGCAGGCCTATTATGTGGACGGTGCCGAGCACGAAGGAAACTTCTGGAGCCCGGATGTGCGGGATGTGATTCACAGGAGGATCCACGAGATTCTGGGTGTTTCCTGATCAAAAAAGCGTGAGGGCAAATTTTTTGACCTCACGCTTTTTTGATCATCTCCGAACAGCCGATCGCCTCAGGCATATCCTTACTCTGCCGGGACCGCTCCCTCCAGCGCATTGCGCACGGCCTCCACGACCGCATCCGATGTGGTGGTGGCGCCGGATATGCTGTCGAGGTTCGTGGTGTTCTTTTCTGCAAACGCCGGCAGCAGCTGCTCTTTGACCTTCTCCACGTACTCCTCGTCATCCACGGTGCCGCTCAGGCGCACTCTTGCGATCTTCCCGTCCTCCACATTGACGGACACGGTCAGCCGGCCGTTGTAGCCATTCATTGAGGCGCCCTTGTACTTTCCGTCCGTCCAGTGATCCGGCTCCTGGTATGCTTCGCTCACCGTCTCCTCCACGGTCCCATTTGACACGGGAGCAAAGATCAATACGAGACCGCAGACCATCAGGGCAGAGCAGAGGATCTGAATTCCGCTGGTCCAGCCCTCCTTTCCCTTCTTCACCGCCACGCGGCACAGTCTCATGCTGGCATAGCAGAGAAAGAGGACACTGTAGAGGGCGATGTTGATCAGGTTATGCACATGCCCTGCCCTTGCGCCGGTCGTATTGAGCAGCAGCACATGGATAAACATGAGGGCATAGAATACATACGCCAGGCGCTGCAGACGCTTCCACTTCTTCGGCTGCATTTTCTTTCGGATGCAGATGAAGGATGTCACAAACAGCGGCAGCGTGATGAGGATCATCACCACGGAGCAGATGGCCGCCAGCAGCACATTCACGCGCAGGGATGCTGCATCCAGAAACAGGAGGGAAAAATAGTTGCGGCCATAGGCCACATTGTGGCCCAGCGTCAGAATGGACGCCATGATGGACAGGATGCCGCGGATCGGCATCACCTGTCTCTTCAGAATGCTCTTATCCGGGACTGCCCCCGCATACATGATGTAGATGAAGAGGGCCCCTGCAAGGCCGCCCTGCAGAAACACATTGGCCAAGGTCAGCGGAAAGCCGCTCAGTCCCTGCGCGGCTCCACTCCATACAACAGCCACCACAGCGAGGGATATACACAGGCAGATCACGTAGCACAGCCCCTGGTGCTTTCTCAGAAAATCCTTTGCACAGAACACCAGAAGCGATGCGATCACAAGAGAACAAAGAAGGACCATCGTTTCTCCTCTCTTCAAAAATTGCCGCACGGAGCAGCTGTGCGCCGTGCGGCAACATGATGGTTTACTGTTTCGGATTACTTGGTGACTTCTGCTGTGAAGGTCAGGACATTGTTGAAGCCGGTGGCCTTCAGGGTGATCTCATAGGAGCCGCTCTCCTCAAAGACGGGGGTCACCACAGCGTCCGCTCCGCGACCGGAGGTGACGGCAGCTTCCGTGTCCAGCTCGCCCAGGTCATTGATGATCACCACAGCGCCGCGGCCGGAGGCATTGTATTCCTTGCCGTTCACGGTGACGGTCGTGAGGTTTGCGAGGAAGGCCTGAAGCAGCTCATCGCTGTAGCCTTCAGCGGCCACGACTTCGCCGTTGTCTGCATCAAAGGCCACCGGCAGCATGTCGGAGGAGAGGACAAAGGGGGCGCTCAGCAGGGCATAAACGCCACTGTCATCGGTCAGCACCAGGGTGTAGGCACCGGGGATGTCCTTCTCCCAGGTCATTTTTCCATCTGCCACGGTGACATCCAGACCCTTGACCGCATAGTGCTCCTGATAGCCTTCGCCAAGGCCATTCACGGACACGGAAGTCTCAAGGGAGGCAGACTCTGCATTTTCCACAGACATGCCGCTCACGGTCTTGATGGGCAGATAGGCGCCTTCAAACTCATAGGCATACGCATCATTCTGGTTGATGAACAGCACGCGGTTCACGGTTTCGCCCATCAGCTTGTCCAGCTCGGCCAGGTTATCGTATTTGAGTTCATCGTTGTGGCTGTTGTCCACGGTCACGTTCCAGGAAATCTCCCAGGGCTGCACCCAGATGCTCTGCAGGTGCTCCATGCCGACCTTCAGGCCGCTCTTCGTCTCCACGATGATGCCCTGGATCCCGCTGCCCACAGCAAAGCCGTCATCGGAGCGGGCATTGCGGATGTTCTGGGTGCTCGTCTCCACGATGTTCAGCTGATAATCGCCCCAGTGGGAATCGGTCACCACTTCGATCTCAGCATCGGACACGGTGGCAGCGATGTTAAAGACGGTGGCGCCGTAGACTGCCTTCCCATCCTCAAGGGATACGGGCTTATACTGACTGGGTGCTTCGGCTGCTTCCACAAACGTCGGATTGATGGCCTTGTAAGCCTCCACATCCTCAGCTTTCACTGCCACATTCACATTGGCAATGCCGGTCAGGTGATAGCCGTCCTTGCTGGTCTCCTCGTCCACAAAATCGCTCACGGTGTTGGAGAAGGTGCCGGACTTGCCGGTGGTGGCGGATGTGACGACATCGATGCTGTCCACGCTGCTGACATCGCCTGCGTAGAATTCTGCGTAGGTCAGTGTGGCAGTGCCGTAGACGGTCGCTTCCTCTGCCATGGCTGTCCCAAGGGCCGCAGCCAGCATGAGGGCGATCATGAGAGCGATAAGCTTCTTCATATGGTTTATGACTCCTTCTGCGCAAGTGCGCACATATTTACCTAACGCTTCAACACATCGCACCTGGACGACCGGCGAGCCGAAGCTTTTACAAAGTCGTTAGGTTTGGCTAATTATACAAGACTAACTTAAGCTGTCAAGAAAGAAATTAGCCTAAACTAACTTCTTTTTTTCCAACTTTCTTTGTTTTTTTGCTGTTCAGATTCGGCTGCACAGGAAGGCGATAAGAATGCTGAACAGGGCAATCATGACCGCCTGCCGTGTCTGCTGCTTCCTGTTATACCCAAAGTCCTGCCAGCCGCTGCAGCCCTCGGTCTCCGGGAAGTAGTGCTGGAAAAAGTGTGTCTTTGTCAGCAGTACATAGTCAAGCGCCAGGATATCAAAGGCCTTGATCACCCCGCCGATCAAAAGAAACCGCAAAAGGAAGTCCCAGAAACCATAGCCCTTCTGCATGCCGTCGATGCCGCCTACCACAAACAGGGCCACATAGCTTATGCAGTAGAGGATCAGGATCACCCAGCCAAGAACCCTTCCCGGCGTCATGGGCCTGGCCTCCAGTTCCTCAATCCTCGCCTTCAGCCTTTCCTGCACATCCTCCGGAAAGTTTTTCACCAGTCGTCCCGTGGGCATGGTCACCGTGATCCCCCAGATGCCAAAAAACAGAAGTGCACACCCAAGAAGCGACAAAAGGACTGTCAGCCCCATATCCCTTTCTCCCATCTGTGATTTCTGCCATGCCTTATGGCACCGGTGTCTCCATGAATTCGTCGATGGCCTTGAGCACCGGGGCCGT
The DNA here is from genome assembly GCA_017460395.1 of Clostridia bacterium. Taxonomy (GTDB): domain Bacteria; phylum Bacillota; class Clostridia; order Christensenellales; family Aristaeellaceae; genus UBA2943. The sequence goes on from JAFUBA010000246.1 coordinate 13,724, forward strand.
ATACTGCTCCCCGCCAAACAGCCACTGCTCGTGCTGCATGTCAAAGGCGCGGATCTCAGGGTTCCGGAAGTATTTCCTGTAGCGCTTCAGGTACTTTTCGCCCATCTTCTTTGCGTAGATAAAATGCACGAGTGTGTGCTCCACATGGATGTCGTCCTCCAGATGCGTCAGAAGATCCGTGTAGTACTCGTTTCGGATGGACAGGGGTGAAAACTTCTCAAAGCAGCCCATGAACCGGTCCGCCGTCTCATCGTCCATTTCAAAGAAGCTCTTGAGCTTCTCCCGCGTCTTTGCCTTCTTCTTCTCTCCCTTGGTGAAGCTGGTCAGAAGCGGCACCACCAGCTTTGACTGGAGCCACGCGCTGAACTTCCCGCTCTGGTCAAGGTCCGGGCTGCCGAAAATGCCATGGAAGACATGGACCCGCCTGCGCTGGATGAGCTGACCCACGAAGGTACTGCCAAGGGATGAGCCGATGGCCCCGTCGATGGTTCCCCCGAAGTGCTTCATGATATAGTCCTCGATCTTTTCCGTCACACTCAGCATGTCCGGAAAGATCTCCCCGCTCCCGTCAAAGCCGTCATAGTTCACGCATACCAGATGGTACTTCCTCGAGAGCGCATCCAGGACCGAGGCAAAGTTGGTCTGGTAATCACATGCCGTGCCGGGCAGAAGGAACAGGACCTTCCCGTCCATCTTCCCCATTTCGTCAAACTGCATAGCTGAATTCACCTTTCTCTGTCAGCATGAGCGGTACCCGATCATGCCTTTTTGTCCTCCACGGACTTTGTCGCCACGAGACAGATCCACGGGCGGGATGGATGGTGGCAGATCCGGACATCTGAAAACCCGCACCGCAAAAGGGTCTGCCTGAGCTCCTCCGCTGTATGGCAGTGCATGCCCTCGATGATTTTCTCAAAGTGCTGTCCGGCAGCGTCTGTCCCGTCCGACTCGTTGCAGATGAAAAAGCAGCCGCCCGCTCGGAGCACCCCGGACACCTGCGCAAAGCACCTGTCCAGGTCCTCCCAGAAATAGACCGTCTCAAAGGCAGTGGCCAGGTCAAAGGAACTCTTCGGCAGCCGGAGGGATGCCACATCCCCCGTTTCCACCTGCATCCGGCCCTTCTCTATGGCCTTCCTGTTGTAATCTCTCGTCCGCTCGACCGACAATTCTGCGTGGTCGATGGCCGTCACGTGCGCCGAGGGGTATTTTTTCAGGAGCTCGCCCGCATTCCGCCCGGCCCCGCAGCCGATCTCGAGGATCGATTCCGGGGACAGGCCCTGCAGCTGCGCCATGCCCCAGTCAGAGAGTCCCGCGTGCCCTGCGTTCATGGTGGAGAGCATCAGCCTGCCCAACAGCCCCTCCGGCCTTGCCGTCGCCTGAAAAAAGTTCTTTATTAGGCCCATGTGCTACGCACGCTCCCCTTTCCGTGCAATGCGGATCGTCCGCGCCTTCTCCTCGGTGTCATCGTCCTCCATGTACCCGTCATAGGGTGCCTCCGGGTCCGTGTATCGGCGGGTGAAGGGCCGGCAGATCTTCGAGACATGCCTGAATGCAAAGTCCAGATCGTCCGTCCACCCGGTGTGGCCGGTGATCACCCGGATCGGCTGCCCGCGGCCGCAGATGTTCTCCTTGAGCTTTTTCAGCGACTGCACCGCAAGCCGGTTGTCCTCCGCCAGCGTGCTGATGAAGCTGTACCCGCCGTCCTGCCCGAACCAAATGGTGTCCCCGGTGAAGAGGTAGCGGTCATCGATCAGATAGACCATATGCCCCCAGGTGTGGCCGGGCACCAGGATGCACTCGACCCTGATCCCGCCGATGTCCAGCACCTGTCCGTCCCCGAGGAGCACCTTTCTGTTGTCCATGTGTACCAGCGGCAGACGGTACAGCCCGTGGAAGACCTTGCGCCTGATTTCGCCCGTGAGATACTGGTTCTCGAGCTTGGAAAGATACACCCTCGCGCCCCGAAAGAGCAGCTCGCTGTCCCGCTCGAGGGCGCTCACGTGGTCCGTGTCCTGATGGGTGATGAGAATGTCCCGGATGGCGGCGGGATCAATTTCCAGCCAGCCCATCTTCTCCCTCAGGCGTCCATAGTTGTAGCCTGCATCCACCATGATGGTGACGCCGTCTTTTGTGTAGAAAAAGATGTTAGCAATCCACTCGCGCACGCAGGCCACGTGCTCATCGATCCACCCTGTGTTCATGGGCTTGAAGATGGCACGCCCGCGAAACATTGCGCTCATGGACCGCTTCTGGTGCTCCGAATCCATCCTTGCCATTGTACATTCCCCCCGCTGACCTGTTTCTTCAGCGTGATACGCTCAGGCAATCCACTGGATGATCAGGCCCACCAGGGCAGAGGGGATCAGGGCAAAGACGATCCCGGGAAACAGCATGCCGCGCAGATGGAACCACTTCTGGTGGTATGCCCGGTCCATGTGCTCCGTCCCCGGCAGGCGGAAGCATTTCATGTTGGCAAACAGCACCCAGTCCAGGAAAAAGGTATCATAGGCGCCGATCCAGACCATGAGCAAAAAGGCGACAAGGAAGCCCTGAGGGAATGTCTTCGCACCGGCAAAATATGCACACGCGCTGAGAATCAGCGTAAAGACCAGAATGCCTGCACATTTTGTCACGATCACCTTTTTGGAGCGGTAGGATACATCCTGTCTCTTGTGGGTCTTGAAGTACTCCTCCTGGATGTCCGGAGGATAGTTGTGAATGCTGGAGATGCTTTCCTTCTGGGGAAGCGTGGAAAAGAGAACGGCCGTAAAGATTGCCGCAAAGATCAGTGCCTCGATGGCCAGTACGCCCGCGCTCATGCTTTTTCGCCTTCCTCCTGTGCCTTCTTTGACATGATGAGAAGCCCTGCAAACATCCAGATGCTCCCGTTGCTGAGCCATCCCGCTGTCAGGGCGTTTCGGATTGCTGTCTCAGGGAGAAGCTTGAGGAGCATGGTCAGCGCCATGCCAAAGACCGGACAGAAGATCCAGCACCACCTGGGATACGGCGTCTCTTCCTTCAGAAAGGCGGCAATATGGGCCACCTGCTGCACGGCCCAGAAGATCAGGAACATGACCATCCCCGGGAGCAGAAAGAACATTCCGAAGCGCAGCGATGCGTCCAGGGCTGTCTCAGGACTCACACTGGACATGTACCTATAGAAAAACACGCACGCAAGGCAGGGCACATGCACGCCGCAGCCGCCGAAGGCGAGTTCCCCAAGGATGCCGCTTCTGTACATGTGTGCCCGCTTTTCAGAATAGGGCCTAATCAGGCGGATCAGGGAAAAGTAGCACAGGACTTCCATCGGAATCCCAAGAAAGCCGAGCAGCGATGACCAGAAAATCCGCCGGTCACCGACCGTCAGATAGGCAGACAGATAGCCCTCCAGGCCCGACACATTTGGGTCATGGACACCCCAGCCCAGGAGCATGTCGCCGGCCAGCACCATCAGGGCTGCCACGATCCCAAGCTTCATCAGATGCCGGATCCGCTCCCAGTCAAATCGCTCCTCCGCGCTCGTCACTTCAATCTCCATCTTTTCTCTTTCCTCCCCGTATCCTGTGATTAGAAATGCCTAACATATGCCCCAAAAAACGGCCGGCACGGCACGCCATGCAGGTTATGTGTTAGAACCAGCTAACGCTTGCATTATATGCTCACCACACAGGAAAGCAAGAGGCACGCCATGTCCTGCATGCCTCCTGTTGCTATGCTTCCGTCTCCATTTCAGGCTCCAGATGGATCCAGTACCGCTCGATCCACACCTGCATGTCGGGCTCAAAGACCTTCTTTTCAAACTTTCCGCCGCATTTGAGGATGGTCCTTCGGCTGCCCTCATTCTCCTCGATGCAGCAGACCAGGACGTCGAGAAGGCCAAGACGCCTGCATTCCTCAAGCGCCAGGGAAAGCATCTGCGTGGCATAGCCCTTTCGCCGCTCAGAGGGCAGAACACTGTAGCCGATGTGGCCCGCGTAGGTTTTCAGATAGTCATTGAAGCGCTGCCGGATCTGGATGATCCCCACCATCTTCCTGTCCCCTTCGCGCACGAAGATGTACTGGGATGTGAGGTCGGAAATCTGGCTGAGCCAGGCCTCTGTGCTCTCATACTTTCTCAGGGATGCACCGCCATCCATGGACTCACCGGATGCAAGGTATTCACGCCGAAACGCCTGGATCTGCCTCTCCCAGGCCATCGTGGGCACAGTCAGCTGCATCATTTCTCGCACCTCTCATCTGTTCGTCCTGCTTTTTTGGGTCACCGTCTTTCCAAGAATCACTTCCAGGCTCTGCTCAAACCCCGGAAACGGCAGAAGGAAGCCGCCGCAGTCCCGGTACCCGAGCGCACGGTAGAAATGCTGTGCCTCCTCGTCAGACTGGGTGGATGTGAGCACCAGCGCATACCCTGCCTCCGCCATCTTCCGCTCCCACGTGTCCATCAGCTGCCGACCGTAGCCCCGCCGCCGGAAGCCCTCCTTCAGGTACAGGAGGTTGCAGAAGGGGATGGTGTCCCAGAAAAGCGACCACCTGAGGATCCCGGCGGGCTCCCCCGCGACCTCCATGACCAGCCCCTGTCCGTCCCGGACCTTTCTCTCAAACGCGTCCTCCGGCAGGTGACGGTCCAGGGAGAACCAGAAGTCCCGGTCCTTATCCTCCGCATATCGCACCTGTGCCTCCGGCCGCCTAAGGGGCAGAACCGCGATCACTTCATTCCCGTCCCGCTCCCCGGTCTCCCGAAAGCCGAAGGACGCATACAGTGCCCTTGCCCGCGCGTTTTCCGGCTCGTAGGACAGCCAGCACAGCTCGCTCTTTCCGCACGGACAGGTCCGGATGAACCTCAGGATCTCCGCCATGGCCTGCCGGCCATAGCCCCGTCCCTGATACTGCTCGCCAATCATGAAGCGCCAGATGTTGTAGCTTCCTTCCGCCACCCTCGGCGCATCCGTCCAGCCGTCGTCTGCCCCAAAGCCGATCTGGCAGAAGCCCACGGCCGTGTCGCCCTCATAGATCCCGAAGGGAAAGGCCTGCCCGCGGTGCGTGAGGGCGATGCAGGCCTCCATGAGGCTCATGTCGTTTGGGGCCACGAAGCCCCGCTGCCCCGCTCCCACGTGAAGTTCCAGGATCTCCCGGAGATTCTCCTCCGTCACCTTCCTGAGCGTGATCATACTTTCACCTGCCAGTCTTTGTTCTGCCTGGAACTATACAGGGGCCGCCGGGTCCATGCAAGTCCGCAGAAAAACAGGCGCCAAAAAAGGCCCGGAGTCATCCGGGCCTTCTTCGGGCATGGCCGGCAGAGATGTACGGCTGCCTGGGCTTCCTGTGTTTCCTGTACCGATCTGTTGCATTGCGTGAAGCGCTCTTATCGCTCTTTGCCCGGAATCCGCATGGCCAGAAGCATCGCCAGCAGGATGGCACCTGCATAGATGCCAAGCTCCAAGGGAGACATCCCGCGGCTCTCTGCAGAAAGCTCCCACCCGTCTCCCTGCGGTCCCGTCTGGAAACCGTCCATCCACGGACCGCCGCTCTGGCCCTCGGGAGCAGGCCGCTCTTCCTGAGGATTTCCTGCATTCGGAATATCGAAACTATTTACGCTATTTTTCCTATTTGTACTATCTGAATTACCTATGATACTGTCCTGATCATCGCTTCCAGCAGCGGCATTTCCCTCCATCTGCGGATCCGGAATCATCCCTCCGGGCCGACCGTCCGGGATCTGATTTCCAAACGGGAATGGGGCTTCGCTGGACGGACGGTCCTGACTGCTGTCCGCAGACCTGTCATCTGGCCGTGCATCCGTCCAGGCGTTTTCGCCAAAGGGCATCTTATCCGGCATGCCCGGAAATCCTCCGCTGGCCCCAGGCGGCATAAATCCCGCATCTGATATATTTTCACGATTTGAGTTATCCGTGCTATTCTGGCTATTCTGTATATCTCCAAATTCTGGGACGTTCGGCCATCCCTCGCTCTGCCCAAAGCGCATGTTCTGAAACGGCATATTCCCGCCGCCCATATTCATGGCACCCATGGTGCTGACACTGAGCTGACTGCCGTCCACAAGCGTGCTTCTGTCCTCGCTCTGTCCCTGAGACGTGGAGGGGATAGTGCCGGACAGCTGTCCGCGGATGCTCTCACCCCGAAGGGCACAGTAAAGCTGAAGCTCATTGGTGGCTGCCTCAAACTCCTCCAGGGAATAAAAGCCGTTGGGATCGTCCGCAACGCTTTCACGGATCATCTGAGACACCCGTGTGATTTCCTCTTTCAGCCATCCGCTCTCGATGGTGTCCGAAATAAACTGGCTGTAGATCGCGTGATATTCCTCTGTCGCATCCCCGTTCAGGATCCAGGCAACCAGCGGCCTGTCGCTGGCATCGCCATCGCTCACAGGAGAGTCGATGGGGCTGTTCACAAGGGATGTGCCGTCATTGCCGCCGCCCATGCCGCCAAAGGCCAGATTGTAATCCCAGGGGATGATGGCAAGCCGCCCCTTCTCCTCATAGAGGTAGTAGTTGTGCACCATCATACCGGTGTAGCTGTCGTCATTCTGAAGGAAATCATGGACGGCTAGATAGCGGATCACCTCGTCCGTGAAGACAGCCTCCTGAGGGTCATCCCCGCTCAGAGTTTTCAGCGCCTCCACCAGTCTCTTCTTTGCCTTCCCGTTTGCCCCAGTTTTGGCATTGTCAAAGATGTTGCTGTAGCTGTCAGGGTCATCATCTATGTACTGAAGCTTCACATCGCTGTTGCCGTCCCCGAAGCGGAACATGCCGCCATTGCGCGCCATGTCCGGGAAAGAAAAGCCCTGTGCCGGATTCATGCCCTCCGGCGCTCCTGCGTTTTCCATTGGGGCAGGTGCCTCCGGCATACGATCCGGCAGTCCGTTCATCTGTCCGGGCGTCCATGCCTCCCGGTTTTCTCCGCGATTCTCATCTGCATTCTCATCGTCCGTCACCCTGAACCTGTCAAAATCAAAGTCGCGTCCATTTCCCCTGCCTCCGCCAAAGCTCATGCTGTCCGGCTTGTACATTTCGCCGGTAGTCATGTTGTTGCGCTCAAGGAAGCTCTCCTCCACGCCCTCCACCAGCAGGTACAGCCCCCAGAGCTCTCCGTTGACGGTGACCCTGCCATAACTGCACAGAGGGGATGGCACATCCATTCTCCCCATCAGCGTATAGGCCAGGTAATCCTTCATCATGGTGGCATCGTAGATGAGATTGTTCAGGCTGAGCTTATCCAGCCCTCTGTAGCTCCTGCCCTTCACAAAGTGGTCAAACTCGATCTTGAAGGAATACTTCTCACTGCCAAGAGACGACACCGAGCTAAGAGAGGTATTGCCCTTGGCCCTCACGCCCACATTGGAGATTTTCTCCCCGTCCACGCTGACCGAGCACTCGACATATTTCTCCCGGGTGGCACTTTCAAGAAAGCTTTCCCAGTCGGACACCTCAAGGGCGATCTCATGCACGGTCGTCTGATCAAACAGGCACTCGTAGCCGACCGTGACGGTTTTCTGACGTCCGGCTGCAGCCTTGCCAAGCCATACAAAGCAGGTCGTGAGTACCATCACAGCCATGAGAAGACAGCAGATGCGGTCCGTGGTTTTACTCCCTGCCACGTCCATCACCCCATGTAGTCGCCGTTGTAGCTGACAAGCACCGCGCTCTGAACGCCCTCCATCTCGGAGAGGCTGGTGATGAATCCGGTATCATCGCCCTTCAGCGTCATCTCATAGGTCAGTTCAATATTCCCCTTCTGGGCGCTCTTGCTCTTGACGACGGCCTTGCGGACATTGCCCGAAAGATATTCCTGCACCTTCTTTTCAGTTGCCCCATCCGTGCAGGAAACGACTGCGATGAAGGGCTTTTCCATGGACTTGCGGTTGCAGAACAGGATCATCAGTAGGCCGATGATGATGCTCCCCACCACCGCCAGAGGGATCATGCCGGCTGCCAGCACGATGCCGCCCGCGATCGCCCAGAAGAGGAAGGCGATGTCCATCGGCTCCTTGATGGCCGTTCTGAAACGGACGATCGACAGGGCACCCACCATGCCGAGGGACAGGACCACGTTGCTGGTCACGGCCAGGATCACCATGGTGGTGATCATGCACATCGCCACCAGCGTCCCGCCGAAGGTCCGGCTGAACATGACGCCGGAGTAGGTCTTCTTGTAGACAAAGTAGATGAACATGCCAAGGCAGAAGCTCAGCAGCAGCGCAAGGCCCATGTCCGGAAGGGATACGGCCGTCACATTCTCAAGGAAACTGGATTTGAAGATATCCTGAAAGCTCATAAACTGGTTTCTCCTCTTAAGTCAGATGATTGTGATGATGCTTTGGTTGTGGGGTGGAATTAGTCGGAAGACATGACGAGAGCAATCTTTACAAGTTCTCTCTGTTTCGATTCATCCAGATTCCTGAAAGTATGAAGCAGCGTTGTTTCAAGATTTTGCGGATCATACGCAGGTGTGATGAAGTTGACCTCTTCGCCCAGAAATAAGTAGTTGGGTGTCGTGTTAAGAAAGGTACAGATTTGCAGCATGTGTGAAAGATAAGAATTATTGAGTGCTTTCTTCCAGCTGGTGTATGCTGTTCTGTCCAGGCCGAGATAATCAGTAAGTTCCTTCTGCTTTTTCCCATTGATCTTCATCAGCAAATCAATCCGCTGAAAGATTTGATTTGATGGTTTTTCCTGTTCGATCATGTTCCCACCGCCATTGCATCCTGATTTCGTTATGCTGGTCTTATGGCTATGGCCATTGAGATCCGGATCTGTGTTCAGCCGTACATGCGGCATGCCCCGTACTTGGAAAAAGACGTGGAACCGCGCGAGTGGAGAGCCGCGGCCCTCCTGATGACGCCCGGCAGATACTCATCCCACTTGACTTCAAGAAGCCTCGGATTCCCCTCCACGGGCAGGGTCAGCCCGTTGGGATCGAGGAACTGGGCAGCCGGGCCCGTGCGTATGTTCCAGTCGATGGTCACCCGCACATTCCCGGGGCCGTAGACGAAGGGGATGCGCAGATACTCGACGACGCACTTCGGCATGAGACCGCGGGTCTTCATCTCCACATAGAGCTTCACCAGAAGCGGCCGTCCGCTGGTCGCCATCCACGCATTATCCCCGCGCATGATGCGCTCGACCTCATCTTCTGTCAGCCGCTCCTGAAGCTTGCAGCCCACGTTGTCCCGCTTGCATTTGCACTCCAGCATGATGAAGGAGAGGTCCTCATTGTAATAGCGAATGCGGTACTTCTGCCGCTCGTTGACACCGTCCAGCTTCTCCCAGAGTGCGGTATTGTTGATATCGTCGAAATAGAGGCTCCGGATCCGATAATGTCCCCGCACCCGTGCATGCGGATCCAGGGATGCCACCGCGGACAGGTTCTGCCTGATGCACATGGCATCCGCGTCCGTGATGAGATGCTTGATTTCATGTCGGTACTCCAATCTATCCCTCCTGTCTGCGAAGGCTGCCTGAGCAGCTGGCTTCCCGTAAACTCATCTGAACCCCTGCATCCTACTGCTCAAATGTGACGGGCATGTGATCATCTCGTAAAGAATGTCAAAACGATGTGCATCATTTCGGCATCCAGCCCTTCTGAGCGTCCTTGACTGATGTCCCAAAGAGCGCATAAACACATGGCTTTATCCGATCATCTGCTGCACCGTCTGCATGTACTTGGCGGGAATTTCCGCCTCCAGCTGCCAGACAATGCTCATGGGCCTTGTGCCTGTGTGGGACACGTATCTGGCCTTCCCGAGGAAGGTGTAGGGCGAGGTGCCGTAGTCGTCCCGCTTGCATTCCCGGACAAAGAGGAGGACGTTTCCGCCCCTTTCCGCGTGGTGGATGTACCTCTGGCCCGTCGCGGAATCCTCCGCTGTCGTGGACTGGCTCTGCCAGTGAAAGAGCGTCCTACTGATCGCGTAGTCCTCGTACATGGTGCTGGGGGAATACTCCCGGTCGCTCTTGTTGAGCGTCACAAAAAACACATCCGTGTTCCTGTCCTTCAGGTACAATACACCCTGGCGCATGGCGCTGAAGTTTCGGTAGCCAAGGGCCGAGAGGATCTGACGCTGCGTGTAGGTGCAGTGGAGGGAGAGGGCACAGGGGTAGGCGAGATCGGCCTCCCCGTCCACAAAGTCGATCCGATTATACTGGACCTTCAGGAGGTCCAGGATCTCCCGCATCATCACGGGACTGTCATGCAGCCCCTGCAGGCGGACTCTGACCTCGTCCTGCTCCCAGCTCTCCGCGCACTCGTCAAAGAGCGTCACGTACAGCATCTGCATCATCTGCTCCTCGAGGGGCGGGAGGCTGGCAAAATTCAGGCGCTCAAGGCGCGGGAGCATGTCCAGGAGGAAGCGGATCCATTTTCTTGAGTCGATCCGCGCAAGGCGCATGAAGGCCTGTTTCTTCAGGCGCTCCTCCAGAGGCTCCGAAAAGTCCTCCATCACGCCTGCCGCCGCGCAGAGCCTGGAGAAGGTCACTTGCTTTCTGTAGATATCCCCTGGATCCAGGTGATACCACGAAAGGAAGTTCTCCAGGGTGACCGGGAGCCCTGTGTCCTCCTGAAAGCTTTTCAGCCTCTTCACCAGCTCATCGGACCCACGGAGCGTCTGCTCGATGTTCCGGAGGATCTCGCGCCTGGCCTTCTCCTCCAAGAGGATGTAGCAACCCTTTGGGGCCGCGGTGAAGCCCCGCCGGATCTCGTCCCGGACGCTCCTGTGGCCGGGCCCCAGGAGCGCTTCATATTTCTCCTCGAAGTTGTACCTGCGGTTCGCAGCCCCGATGAAGTCCAGCACCGTCAGGCAGTCCTTGCCCTGAGACAGCCGCAGACCGCGGCCCAGCTGCTGGAGGAAGATCGTGAGGGACTCGGTGGGCCGCAGGAAGAGGACCGTGTTGACTTCAGGCTGACACTTCCCGCACTTCAAAAGCCTTGAGAAGCTATATAGAATCTAGCTTCTCGGCCTGTTTTCAGGGGCCAAAAATGCAAAAAATGCCCAAAAGTATTGCTACGTATAGCTCCTTGGGTGGTTGCTAGCTACAATCTC
>JAFUBA010000026.1 GCA_017460395.1 Clostridia bacterium
CAGATTGGAATTGAAGAACTGAGTGGTCAGCGCCGCAAGGCACAGAGAGTCAAAGACCATTCATGAATAGAGATGACCACAGTCACCGTCTGAGATTTGAGAGGTGGCTGTGGTCATCTTTGCACGGCGATGAAAGGCCTTCTTTTCCCATCTCCGTATCTACTCCCGATTCTATGGCTCACACAGATTGCCCGAAAGACATATTCAAACCTCTTAAGGGGGAAAACTGGTCCGATACTGTGGAGCACATATTCTTTGTGCGATGGCTCAAACAATTTGTTCGCTTACACCTTGTCATTAAAATTCGATTGACTAATTGTAAATTGAATTCCTGTTTCCGTTTCAGTATCCGTCACCGGCACCGGCCCAATCCATCCGTTAACTACTCCATATCCCTTGAGCTTCTGGTCCCAATATGACTGGATTCGGTAATTGCCGATGTTTTCTTGTAATTCCTGCGTATATTCGAAGCCTTTTGCCTCTGTCAGATCATCTGGGGAGATCAACGCCAGCTTCGTAATGTCAAACGCATCGTCAAGCACAAGTTTTCCATCAGGAAAGGAGTTCTCATCGATTCCTACAAGGAACAGTTCGTATCGAAACACAGGAAGAGAGACCCCATCCTTTATGATGGTGCCAACCTGGATACCTTCCTTTATGATTTTCCGAACATCCGGTGTTGCGGTTGCTTCTGCCTCTACCTGATGTGCATTCGGAATCCACGTGACGGTATTCGTGTGATTGCGCGGCCAATACTTAGTCAATGTACCGTCCATCCAGATCGCGCTGTTTCTCGTGCGCAGATGAATGGTGATGGTATTAGATGCACCACCGTTTTCTCCAGTATATAACTCACTCGCCTTCAGCAAACCCGGCTTTGTTTTGTCCGAATCCTGATAAAATTTAATCGTCGTGCGTGTGTCAGTCGCGCTGGAAACTTCCCAGCCTTCGTTGGCCGTCAGGCCTTCTACATACAGATACTCGTAGCCACTCTTTGTTTTTGTGACATCCACAGGCTCTGCGTTTCCCCAGAGGGTCGGATTGTTATCCTCAATTACACACCGTGTCAGATCATATCTCTGGCGATCGAAGGTAATTACCCAATAGATATACTCCTCATTGGAACCGTTCGGTGCTTTAAGTGCTGGATCTGTCTGCGGCTCAACGGCTTTATGTACCTCCGGCACCGTACCGGTGCCAGGCGGATAAAAGCCATCCTGCATTTCATTATCCGTTTTGCTCTCAGATGCCTCATTGCCGATATAACCATCAAACACCATCAAGGATTTGTCTGCATCCGTGGTATACGAGAAAACATATTTATAATGGTTCGCATTCTCAATGACTGTAGGGGCTCCATTCGCACCCACAGCATCTTGTTTTTCCGGAATCGTATAGTGCCAGGACGCATAGTCGATCTCTTCGGTTTCTGTGTTGATTCCCAACCCATTCTTTGTAATGGAACTGTCTTCCCATGGAACATCATATTCTCCAACAAACGCACCTTTATCATCAAAGACTGCCACATGAAGCCCACTGCCGGAATAGTCCATCGCCTCGACATCACCGGCATAAATGCGGTCAGAAACAACCGTACCTTTCATTCCGACTTTACATTCTTCGTTCACCGTAATGAACCACTTGACGGTCGCGTTGTCTCCGTTCCAATTGATCGGTTTGTCATGATCCTTCTGCAGCTTCACATAATGCAGACTGCCCGTGAAGCTGTGATCTTTCTCCTTCTCACCGGTGGGTGTCTTTACCACAACCTTGTTAAATGTCTCGTTGTAGGTACCAGAACCTGTGAGCTTATCATAATCTACAGCAGCGCTATAGGTAAATTCAATCTTCTCACCATCGGCCATCTGTCCAACTTCTACTTCGAATCCACAATCCTGATCTGAATCCCTATCAGGATAGGTATCCTTCTTGGTTTTCAGTACCTGGACTGATCCAATCGTATCATTTGTTTTGGGATTGCCGTCTGCATCATAAGCTCTCCAGCTGACTCCGGAATTCTCCCCTTCCGAAATGTAGGTTAAAGCCGTGCCGAAAAGCTTATCTGTTACTTTAACCTCTTTCGATTCACCATACGAGGTCACCGTAACCGTATAGTCAATCCGATCCTCATCTTCGTTATATACACCGGTCTTTTCTACATCCACATCATAGCTGGTATCCTTGATGACTTTACCGATCACATTTTCACTGAACTCTATGGTGTCCTTTGTAAAATCAAACTTAGCCTTAAAATCCAGGCGAAACTCCGCACTGTTCGAAGCAATCAGCTTGTTAAACGCTACTTTGTCTTCCGTATTCCACTTGATAATAAATCGTTTCGTGGCCGCATCATACTTTACTGTATTGCCTTCCAGCTTCACGCCGTCGCCAACATCCATAGAAAAATCATGTGTGAAATCCTCATCACCCAGATCCATTCCTTCCGGCACCGGGTAATACATTTCATCGGCGGTGTCCAGAAACTGATAAGTGCTGTTCTCCTTGAATGTGAGACGTATGTCATAAAATTTATTGTCCCGTACGATTGCCGGCCATGGAATCTCGGTATTGTTTTCATAGACGACAGCACTTTCCAGCATCAGTGCAAGTTCCTCTACGTGCTGCGCATCTGCCACATGTACCTGGATTTCATCTCCATTTTTCATGGTGATGGTCAGGGTTTCTTCACTGACAAATGGACGCAGGCCAAGCAGCAGCCAGTCTCCTGCATGCACACGACTGTTGTTGATCTCGTCGATATCTGCTTCCGTCAGATCAGCGCTGTACTCTACCTCCAAAGACAGATCGTCCTTAATCTGTCCAACGGTAGTATCTGTATCGACCCTTACCACGCTTATCAGGGCTGGATTCGAGAACTCGACATCTGCCACTTCTTTCAGGAAGTCTTCCACACGATCAAACGCCGCATTGTCTTCACTGTTCGCATCACGAATGATACCCAGCACTTCGACAAGGTCAGATAATGTGATTTTTCCGCCTCCGGGAAGGCTGAAATGATATGTTTGACCATTCACGGAGTAAGAAAAGTCCACGGTATACTTCAGCACAAACTGGCTGAACCCGTCGGTCATAAAGGAGAATCCTTTCAATCGCCGGTTGCCGTCCTGGATCTCATCCCCATCGATCTCCAGGGTAGCGGTAATGTCCGTCACCACATCGTCATGGATGTGATACAGCTCAAATTCCCGGCCTACCAGTGCTGTTGGCAGGACCACGTCCACACGGAAGCCGTCCTGGAAGGCAGACTGGTCCACATTATCGAGAGAGATATCAAACACCTGGTACTTTTCGTCTGTCCGGACCGCATTCTCCTCCGCCGGTCTGGCCGTATTACGCCTGCCCTTCGCAGACAGCGCCGTCACGGTCTCCTTTGGCATGGCCAGGAAGCTCTCGATTGCCTTCAGGGCATCTGCCTTCTCGCTCTCGTCCACGACCAGACTTGCAGAGCCGCTGGCCTGGTCCGGCAGTTCCTCCCCAATGGCTCTAATCGTCGCCATACCGAGGTCCAGACGCTCAATGCGCACGATGCCACCCTGCAGGAAGAGCGTATACTCCTCACGTCCCGTCTCGACCACGATCTCCATGGTCTCAAAGGAAGCGACGGGCATCACAAGCCAGTCCTCATCTTCGAAGGATACGTGTGCCTCTTCAGGGTTCGCATGGATGATCCAGCTTTCGACATCCAGCAGGTCTTCCATCCCGGTTTCTTCTCCGTCCTCATCGGTGCCGGTGGACGCCGTCACGGCGTCCATCATAGCACGCACCGAATAGGGTGTATCCCACTCAGACACGTCCAAATCGAACACGGGCTTGTGATGATTCTCTGCCTCCTCAGCCTCCCAGACAAATGAGATCTTTCCGAGCCTATCGGTCTCACAGGACACGCTGTTCTCCAGGGTCTCTGCTTCCGGCTCGGTTTCATCATCCAGGATCACCCGGACGCTCGGCTGCACGGCCTCGTCAAAGAAGAACGTCACATGCATGGTACGCCCGCTGAGCTCCACCTCGCCGTCCTCCGTCACGATGGACAGCATGAATGCTTGCTCGTTATCTTCCACATCTTCAGACGGCAGCACCTCGGCCTGAAGTACAGCGTCCTCCGGCAGCTCCGCAAGATCGCCTTCCACGGTCACAGTGAAGCCCTCGCCTGCGGCCTCCATGATCCTTGTCTGGACATCGGCATCCAGGTTCTCTTCGTCATTGGCCACGCCAAGATCGCTCGGGGTGGAAATCGCCGTGCCAACCGTCTCCTCAAAGTTCTCGGCCGTCGGCACGTCCTCCATGTGCAGGAAATCCGCGTCCTCTGCCGTGTCTCCCCATGCGATAATCACCGTGCCGGGCAAAGCCATCTCAAAGGACAGGCCGGTCTCCCTCTCCTCGACTTCCAGCTCCGTACCATCCACTCGGAAGGCCCGAACGGTGCCCGCGAACTCTTCTTCAAAGGCAAACGTCACCCGCACGGCCATCTCCGGCAGAAGGACGGTCCCGTCCACTGCCTGCACGGACAGATGGAACATGCGTCTGCTGCTCACCGGGTCCTCTTCGGCTTCCCCGGATGGCACCGTCTCCTCCAGCACCTGGAGTGTGGCACCTTCCAGCAGGACAGAAGAAAGACCTTCCACCGTCACGGTATATCTGTCACCAGTGGCCGCAAGGACAGAAAGCTCCTCCGGTAGATCGGACGGAGTCGTGAAGATCTCTGACTCCTCCATCGCATTCGGAATTTCGTTGGCTTCTGAAAGCTTCTCTTCCGCCTGTTCTGAGAGCGCAGCACCGTCATCCTGCAGCTTTTCATTTATCTCGTCTATTTCAGATTCCTTATCTATTTCAGCTAGCTCTGCTGTTTCGGTTTCGTTCTCTCTCTCTTCCAGAGTTTCTGCGTCCTGCAGCTCTGTGCCGTCGGGCCTGTCCTGTCCGGGCAGCGCCTGATCGTCACCCTCCGGCAGGCCTTGAAGCAGCTCATCCCCGGTGCTCACAGGCACAGAAGGATTCTCTGCTGTATCGTGCTGCCCATCTTCGGCAGACACCGCGTCCGCAGAGCCGTCTTCCCTCAGAGCCTCAGTTAAATGATCTATTTCAGCTGTATCAGCTATTTCAGCTAGCTCATATCGGGCAGCATCACGCTCTGTCTCTTCCCGGCTGTCTGCTTCCTGCGGCTCTCCGTCTGGATCCTCATCCAGCCCTGCATTCTCTCGAAGCTCCTCTTCACCGAAAAGGTTTGAACTTTCTTCCGTCTGAGCATCGTGATTCTCTGCTGCCTTCTCCACATTCGAATCTGCATCGGCCGAAGCTTCCGAAGGGCTGCCCACATCCGAGTTCCCTGCTGCCTCCGTCTCATCCTCCAGCATCTCGATGAACCCGTCGTCTGCCTCCGCAGTCTCTCTTTCCTCGCCCTGGGCAGACGTCTCCTGTGGATCCTCGGATACCGTCGTCCCCTCTGCCGGCTCCGAATCCACATCGGACACCACGTGGCACTTGGCACTGTGCACGTGCTCCACCTTACCGCAGACAAGTGAACGGATATAGCACCTGCTGGAGTGAGTGTGTCCAGGCTCCAGGATGATCTCTTCCTCGCGGAAGCAGGCTTCCGTGTGCTGGTGGCCCTGGATCTCCACGTAGCCGCAGATGCACCTTCCATCCTTATCAAAGCAGGCGGCCGTATGCTCATGCACCTTGCTGTAGTCGCAGGTCAGGACCTGCTCCTCGGCATAGCACGCCTCCGTATGGACGTGGATCTCTCCCTCATCCATGGTGCAGGTCAGAGTCGACTTCGTGGGATAGCATGCGTCTGTATGGGTATGGGCCCCTGCACCCACTTCTTTGCCGCAGACATACACCTCGCTGTAGCAGGCTTCCGTATGTACGTGGGCTCCCTCGCCCTCGTGCTGGCCGCAGACCAGCTCCGTAGAATAGCACTCGGCCCCGTGCGTGTGGGCTCCTGCACCTTCCTCAAGGCCACAGGTCAGCTGTCTGCTGATACATTCTTCCGTGTGGGTATGGGCACCTTCACCCACTTTAAGACCGCACACCAGGATCTGGCTGTGGCAGCTCTCTGTGTGCACATGGCCGGGCCGTTCCTCTTCCCCGCAGATGAGGTCTCCCTGGACCCTTGTATAGCATGCTTCCGTATGTTCGTGGCCCTCTGCGCCGTCCTGGTCGCAGGTCAGCACCAGCTCCCACGCATAGCACGCATCGGTGTGGACATGTCCGCCCTCGCCTTCCTCAAGGCCGCATGTGATCTGGTCCTCGTAGCAGCTGTCGGTGTGCCGGTGGCCCGGATTCTCCGTGAGGCCACATGTGTAGGACTCACTGTAGCAGGCATCTGTATGCACGTGCCCTGACTGCTCCGGGATCTGGCACGTCAGCACCGTCCGGAGGCATGCATCCGTATGGATGTGTCCGGGCTGCTCCTCCAGGCCGCAGGTCAGAGCCTTTCCCAGGCAGCTGTCGGTGTGCTGGTGTCCCTCGGACGCGGCCAGCCCGCAGATGGGCTTTGCATCGTAGTCAGGGACTTCGGTGTAGCACTCCGCCGTATGAATGTGGCCCTGGGTCTCCTCCTTGCCGCAGACAAGCGTCTCCTGCGTCTCGTAGCAGGCAGCCGTGTGCACGTGCGGGAGAAGTTCCTCGAGGGGGCAGATCAGATTTCCGTCTGCGTCATAGCAGAGACTGTCGTGCACATGGAAATATCGCACGTCATACCCGCATGCCAATACCCCCCCA
The DNA here is from genome assembly GCA_017460395.1 of Clostridia bacterium. Lineage (GTDB taxonomy): Bacteria > Bacillota > Clostridia > Christensenellales > Aristaeellaceae > UBA2943. The sequence continues at coordinate 6,742 of JAFUBA010000026.1, forward strand.
AAGTAGCATTTCCCGGTATGCACATGGGGGATTTCCGGACATGCAAGGACGGTCCTGACTTCCGTCACGGGCAGAGTCTCCCCGTGCGGATATGCCAGAACCTCCTCATAGCATGCATCTGTATGAATGTGTTCCTCCAGGGCGCAATCCACCGTCTCCCACTCCGTGGTGTCGGCAGGCTTCGCCAGCCAGCCCATGGTCAGCACAACCACCAAAGCGCTTGCCATGGCCAGCACGCGTCTCCACTGGCGCGACCGTCTCACCTTCCGCGCCTGATGGCTGAACATTTCTGATATTCCGTGATGATCCTGATTCTTCCTCTGATCCATGGTACCCTTCCTCTTGGGTCCTCTGCCATGAACAGTTCCCTCGCCGGGGACATGTTATGCAGGACAATATATCCGGATGGCACAGACGCAAAAAAGGCCGTCTGCGTCTCCATCCTATAAAGCCAGGCAGCTCTTTGGTGGGATCCGTGATCCCGGAAAAACGGCTGCCCGCACGAATCTGCGAATTGGAAACCAGAAAACCGTCGCCATTTTACTTGATCGGGCTACAAATGGCAAGATTGGTGCAAAAATCTCACCAGTTTGGCGTATTTTCTCTTCTGCAGGACCTGAACTGGACCAGTTGTCCAGCCAAGTGCATTCATGCGCGCCAGACAGGCTGTTCACAACAGACATGTGGCAGCCATCTCGAACGATATGTCCGTGTATCTGCCGCCTGAACGCCTGCCAGGTGATACATGCCCAGAACGCCCGCCTCACTCATTCACCGGATGAAGGCCATGGCCATAAAAACACAGGCTGATCCGAAAGAGGATCATCACAGCCTGTGATTTCATTGGTCACTGTACTGTTGTCCTGTTGCTGGGAAGATATCCGTGTTAGCCCTGTCCGGTACCAGCCTGCTTACGTTCGCAGTAAGCATCAGATACATCTCTGTCTCCTCCACAGCAGTATGCCAGTCAGAGCGATCAGCATGATGCCGAGAAGCGTGAAGAGCCGTGTGCCAGGGCCGCCGGTGGACGGAAGGGCAACGCCGGAGTCATTTCGGATTGTGACAATCCATCCAAGTTCCGGATGAATGGCATCAACTCTGCTGGCGTTAGCAAACAAGCCATTTCGCATATCAGGATTGCTGTTTACCCTGGTATTCGCTATACTGGGGTTGCCCGCTTTACGGTGTGCGGCAAAAACACTGTTTGTGGAAATACGTCTCGCAATGAACGGCACTGAATCATTGCTAAGACAAGCACGCTTCACAATGTGCGGCACAGAAACATTGTTTACCAAGCCTCCGGCGAAAGCTGAGGCTCTTTTTTATCTCTCTGTCGGCTGTTCTCCCATCGCCTTCAGCAGGTCATCGTCCTCCAGGAAGAAGGGATCCATCTTTCCTGCGCTCCAGATGATATTCACAATCATCTGTTCGAGACGCCAGTCAGGTACCGTTTTCCAGGCTTCCCTGACGGCATCGATCACTGTGTCTATCCGATGGGGAGCTTTCATCGCTCCTTCCTCCCGGGACAGTCCCGCTTTTCCGAAAGGACCAAGACTGCTGACTTTGTTGTCATCCACATCCCCAAGTTCGATGCTCTGAATGATTCCCTTCGGAGTCAGGTCACAATCCTCACGAACACAGGCTTCGATAAAGCTGATATCCTGGTGCTCTGCTCCGAAGGTCTCCACGTAGATGCTCACGGGTTTCGGAACGCCGAAACTGTCAATATTCAACGTCTGAAGATCATCGCCCCCAAGCTCATCTGTGAACTTCAACGAATTCATGTCTGCAGTATAGGTATCCGCATGCCAATACTCCCGAAATAGCATTTCTCGGTATGCACATGGGAGATTTCCGGGCATGCAAGAATTGTCCTGGTTTCCGTCACGGGCAAAGTTTCCCCGTGCGGATAAGTCAGAACTTCCAATAGCATTCATCTGTATGAATGTGCTCCTCCAGGGCGCAGTCCACCGTCTCCCACTCCGTGGTGTCGGCAGGCTTGGCCAGCCAGCCCATGGTCAGCACAACCACCAAAGCGCTTGCCAGGGCAAGCACGCGTCTCCACTGGCGCGACCGTCTCACCTTCCGCGCCTGATGGCTGAACATTTCTGATATTCCGTGATGATCCTGATTCTTCATCTGATCCATGGTACCCTTTCCTCTTGGGCCCTCTGCCATGAACAGTTCCCTCGCTGGGGACATGTTACGCAGGACTAACTTATCCGGATGGCACAGACGCAAAAAGGCCATCTGCGTCTCCATCCTATATAAGCCAGGCAGCCCCTTGATGGGATCCGTGATCCCGGACAGGCGGCTGCCCGCATATAAATCTACATTGATCTTCACATGGATCCGGAACGGATCCTGATGGAAAATCGTATATGCCCACAGACCATCTCTGATCTTACAGATCCTTCCGGAAACTGGCATACGCATTGGAAACCAGAAAACCATCTACATTTTATTCGGTCGTGCTGTGACTGACAAGGATCGTCTGAAACCCTCTCCAGTCTGGCCCGAATGTCCGCTTCTGCAGGTCCTTGACCGAACCGAATTTTAGCCTGCCGGTATAACGCTTTTCTTCGGGAACTTCGATACAATGATGCCTGTACCCACCGGGGCAGGTACCGCTCCTGGCCGAATTTTAGCCTGCCAGTATACAGATTTTCCCCAAGGTCCCCGGTACAATGTGACCGTACCCACCCGAATTGTAGCCTGTCCGTATGCAGAAATCCCCTGGAGCTTCCGGTAGAATCTGTCTGTACCCTTCCGGGGAAAGGCTGCGAACTTACCAGACGGGTACCGATGCTATGCAGCGCCGCATGGTGTCAAAAAGCCTCTGCCAAACTACCAGGCTGCATCACAGAGAGCTCATGTGCCTTGACCGCGCATCATTTGAAAGGAGGCGTATCTTCAGGAAATCCGGAGTCCCGAGCATTTGACTCCAGACGTATCACTCTCCCCATACCCTCACATGCAATGCCCTGCTCCCTGCAGGGAGGCATGCCTGCACCACACCCCATGCAGCCTGGCCTGCGCGTGAATGAACCTGGCCTCCCTTATTTACCACCACAAAGGTGGCCACGCTGACACGCACAGCAGACAGCTGTACCTCTCTTCGTCCGTGGTCCGGCAACGCAGCATATGTGCCGGACTGCCAGTAAGACATATCTCAGAACTATAGGAGGATCAAAATGTCACATGAATACTCTGGCGTCATGCCAGGAAATGCAGCCAATGTACTCGATCAGGCAGCAGAGGTCAACATCACCAGCCTCTGGAAGAGATCTGCCGTTGCCACCCTGTGGAGTCACAACGAATACTTCTGCGAAATCTTCAACAAGTTGCTTTTCAGGCGCGACCAGATCAAGCCCGAAGATGTATCGAGCGCCACGAAGACGGAAATTGCCTGGATGCGTCTTTCAGAGGATGCCGGGTTCGAACTCAAGAATGCCGGAAACCTCTGCAAGGAGGCAAATGGTGCCGATTACCATGCCCTCCTCGGCCTGGAGAACATGATTGATGCGGATCCCCTGTATGCCTTCCGCGTGATGCTTCTTGACGTCCTCAACTATGGCAGGCAGATTGGTGCCATTGAACAGGAACACGCAGAAGCTGTAGTAGAAAAGAATCCTCCGCCCGACGAGCAGGAGCCGCCATATCTTCCGGGCATCGAACAGCTGAAAAGTTTCAGGAAGGGCGACAAGATCAAAAAAGCATTCACGATGGGCCTGTATTACGGGAAAGATCCATGGGATGGTCCGACACATCTGTACGGCATGATGGATTCTCCTCATACAGCGGATTGGGGCAAAGATTATCCCGGCGGTGATTATCCATCTTACATTGTGGATGTACGTCGGATCCCGGAGGAAATCCTGAATCAGTTTTCTCCCGAGCTGAAAGCTTTCCTCGGCTTCATCAAGTATGAGGGCGAAGAAGACGGGAAGCTGGGAGTGTTCGTGTCCCAAAACAAAGAAGTATTCAGCTCAGTGCCACCGATCGTCATGAATGCTCTGGTGGAAGTTACCGGTTCACCTGTCCTGGAGGAACTTATGAGCATGAAGGAGTTTGCGACTCCCGACGGTGGAACCAACGTGTGTGCAGGATTGGAGTATCTTGCTGGAAGAGAAGACGGTAAATTGACATGAATGAAAGGGGCACTACTCGGAAGATACGCAGTGGCGCCGGTTCGAGGAAACTATTATCAGAGCCAGGGAAGCTTGTAAAAAGAGCGGTATCAACGCAGCCGGCCATTCTGCCGAAATCGGCAAAATGGTTGAGATTGGATCAGGCGCTTCTCGTATGATTGATGATTATGAGCTTTCCAACATGACCAGCTCCCTGTAAGTTATATGATGGTCTGACGTTATCTCAGCTTTTGATGGACAAACATTCGTTTTGGTTGTAATATTTGTTTGAAATTCGGCAAGGCAAACAAATTACCGAATGCAAAACAATCGAGACAAAATGCAGGCACAATCACTCTTCCTCCAGACCAGAAGTTTTTGGATATGAAGGCTGATCTCTGGCATTGGTTCTTTACTGTACCTGTTCTCAGAACGATCTGGAAGGGTCATAGGTGGTCTGTGGGTGTATACGATTTTCACTCATCGATCCGTTCCGGATCTTGTGAAAATCAGTATATTCCCCGGAAAAGGAGAACGTTTTCATGGCGAGTAAGTCTATTGACTATTTAAGAAGTCTTGTCCGGGAACTTGCCAAACTTCCTGACGAGATTGAACGTGTTGAATTCAAATGTAATCAAGATGATCCCGAGCGTATTGCAAAATACATTTCCGGTCTGAGCAATGCAGCGGCATTAGACGAAAACCCACATGGATATCTTGTCTGGGGCATCGATAACAATACACATGAAATTGTTGGGACGAAATTTCAATATCGTAAAGCACGTAAGGGTAACGAAGAACTTGAAGCTTGGCTTGCCCGCATGATCACTCCAAGAATCAATTTCCGTTTTTATGAAATTCCGATGGAAGTTGATGATGCCGGCAATCAGAAACAGGTCGTACTATTGGAAATTCCCTGTGCTGAAACCGAACCAACTAAATATGGATCTACCGGATATATACGTGTTGGAAGCAATCTAAAGCCACTTGTCGAGTATAAGGTGAAAGAAGCAGAGCTTTGGAAGCGTTTTGATACGATGCCGTATGAATTGCGATTGGCACGAACGAACGCAACCGATGACGAAGTAATAGAGTCGTTAAATTTTTCAAAATATTATGAACTGCTTGAGCTGCCGATACCCAGAAGCCGCGAAAATATCCTTCAGAATTTTTTTGATGAAAAGTTTATCCGGAGAAATGATATCGGGAACTGGAACATTACAAATCTTGGCGTCCTGATGATTGGAAAAAACCTCAAGCAGTTTGAAGGACTTCTTAAACGTAGTGTCCGAGTGATCCAATATAAGGGGAATGATCGTTACCACGGAATTCAGGAAAGAGAATTTGTCGGCGGATATGCTTATTCTCACGAGGAAATTGTTCAATATATCATGGCGATTATTCCGCAGGAGGAGATCCTTGACGGGACAATCAGACGAAAGGTTTACCGGTTCCCGGAATTACCTATTCGTGAGCTGCTTGCCAACATCATGATTCACCAGGCACTGGATCAGAAGGGTACGAATCCGATGGTAGAGATATTTGACAATCGGGTTGAGTTTTCCAACGCTGGAGCTCCCCTTGTGGCAATAGATAGAATCGTTGACACGGTACCTGTTTCCAGAAATGAAAACATGGCCGGTTTTATGCATAAGTGCGGTATTTGTGAAGAGCGGGGAAGCGGGTACGACAAAATCATTCTTTCAACCGGCCAAAACGAATTGTTGGCTCCGAGAATTGAGAATCAGAATAATCAGTTTACGAAAGTTATTCTGTTCGCTAAAGTTCCATTCGAAATGTCAACCAAGGAAGATCGCATCCGCACCTGCTATATGCAGGCATGTCTGGCATATGTAAAATTTGAATCCATCGGTAATGCAGATATCAGAAAGGTTTTTTCTTTGGATAGTAATAACACATACCGAGTTTCCCGTATCATTAAAGATACAATAGAGGCTGGCTTGATTAAGCCGGTAGATCCACAGACTGCGCCACGATATATGAAATACATTCCTTACTGGGCCTAAATCTAAGTTGCTATCTGTGTCGATTGAGCTGTTAGGTGGATCCACCTTCATGCTTCGATCTCTGTCTCCAGCTTTGCTTTCTTCTGCAAGAAATTGACCGAAATACAGATCACGGTTTGTACAGGAAGCTGTAGCCATCGCCTGGAACTCCTGATGACGATACAAACATGGCACCAGGTGTCCGGCCTCACGCCGGCACTCGTCTTTCTCAGCTCGCCTCTGCCACGCTACCATCTTAAGGAGGATTTTTTTCATGCTTCAGATCGGCACCATCGCCCCTTCGTTCTCCCTGCCAGATCAGAACGGCACCATGCATTCGCTCTCAGACTACCTCGGGCAGAAGGTTGTCCTGTACTTCTATCCAAAAGACATGACATCCGGTTGCACCAAGCAGGCCTGCAGCTTTGCAGAACTCTATCCGCAGTTCCGTGAAAAAGGTGCCGTAGTCATCGGCATCAGCAAAGATACCGTGGCCTCCCACAAGAAGTTCGAGGAAAAATACGGTCTTCCCTTCACGCTGCTCTCTGACCCTGAAAAGGAAGTCCTGCAGGCATATGATGTCCTCGGCGAGAAGATGATGTACGGAAAGAAGACCACAGGCGTGATCCGAACCACCTATCTCATCGACGAGAAAGGCGTCATCACAAAGGCCTTTGGAAAAGTGAAAGCACAGGAAAACCCGTCACAGATGCTGGACGTTCTGTGACAAGCATACTACACGCGGCGCAGGGCTATATGCCCTGCGCTCTTTTTCGTTTCTCGGCCCTCATTCTTCTCGGGCAGATGAAGAGGATGCCCATTGTATTACCGGAGAACAAGGTCCCTCTTTCCAATCACAAGTTTAACTTGCACTAAGTTGCAATTCCCAACGAAAAACAGACTGATGTTCTTGTTTTTACGTCCTGCCAGTCCTCGCTCAACGCTGGTAGATAAAGGATCTACCTGCATTTTACCGGAGAACAAGATTCCTCTTTTCAATCACAAGTTTAACTTGCACTAAGTTGCAATTCCCAAAGATAAACGGACTTTTGTTCTGTTTTTCGCAGTCTGCCCGTCCTCGCTCAACGCTGCTAGATAAAGGATCTACCTGCATTTTGCCGGAGAACAAGGTTCCTCTTTCCAATCGCAATTTTAACTTGCACTAAGTTGCAATTCCCAAAGGTAATCGGACTTTTGTTCTGCTTTCTCGTGTTCTGCCCGTCCTCGCTCAACGCTGCTAGAGAAAGGAACTACCTGCATTTTACCGCAGAACAAGGTTCCTCTTTCCAATCACAATTTTAACTTGCACTAAGTTGCAATTCCTAAAGAAAAGTGGACTTTTGTTCTGCTTTCTCGTGTTCTGCCCATCCTCGCTCAACGCTGGTGAACAAAGGGCCTGCCTGCATTTTACCGCAGAACAAGGTTCCTCTTTCCAGTCACAAGTTTAACTTGCACTAAGTTGCAATTCCCAAAGAATATCGGACTTTTGCTCTGCTTTCTCGTGTTCTGCCCGTCCTCGCTCAACGCTGGTGAACAAAGGGCCTGCCTGCGTTTTACTGGAGAACAAGGTTCCTCTTTTCAAGCACAAGTTTAATTTGCACTAAGTTGCAAGTCCCGAAGAGAGTCGGACTTGTGTTCTGATTTTTCCTGTCCCTCGCTCAGACCTGGTAAACGAATGGCCTGCTGTTGTCTTATCGGCTTACAAAGTTTCCCTTGCCGGAGCCGACGAATTTGTCTCAATCAATGCGCACATGTTCCACCCGGCACCTGCCAGTCTTTTGGGGATGATTCCTTTGATTTTCAGGAGTCCGACATAGCGCCGCATCAGACGAACGCGGCAATCATGCAACGACTCATCCTGGAACAGCCACCCATGAATGCTGTGCCTTCTGATATAGCTGAAACCTATATCTGCCAATAGGATTTTTGCATTATGCAAAGCATCATTCCCATGCTACTATTGGCGCACAGAAGCGTCCTGTCACCTATGAATTCACTGGGTGTATCACACAGGGCGAGCTGTTACGGCGACTTCTCAATTTCGCAGTGGGAGGCGGTGAATCCTATGCCGAAGGCAGCCTGTGCGTTTGATATTTCCCCTGCATCATTCTTTGACCTTGATTTCGACTCCGTCACCATCCTTGACATTCGGGATCCCGACGCTGTGCTCGTCAACGGCATCCCCGGCGCGCTGAACATCCCCTACCGCACGCTGGGTGATGACTTCAGCAGTATACCCAGAGATCGGCCGGTCTATGTGATCTGCTATGGCGGCGTCTGGAGTATCGATGTGACAGAAAAGCTTCGAGGAGCGGGGTATGATGCATATAACCTCGCCGGCGGTTTCGAAGCCTGGCTCAAGTACGTCAATGACAGGCCGCCCGTAGAGATTGACGCAAAGGGGCTTCGATGTCCCGGCCCCATCGTCAAAACAGCGGATGCCATCAAAACACTCAGAAACGGAGAGCGGGTGCGCGTCCAGGCCACTGAGGAAGCCTTCTCGTCGGATATCAGGGTGTGGGCGCAGCGCACGGGCAACGAGCTCATCAGCCTCGACACCGTGGACGGGGTGATCACTGCACTCATCCGGAAAAGGGGCAGCGGTGAGCCGATCAGGGAGGCCGGGGCTGCACCTGATTCTGCCGGCAATGACAAGACCTTCGTGGTGTTCAGCGGGGATCTGGACAAGACCATCGCGGCCTTCATCATCGCCAACGGCGCCGCAAGCCTTGGCCGCAAAGTGACGATGTTCTTTACCTTCTGGGGGCTGAACATTCTCAGAAAGCCCGAGAAGGTGTCTGTGCAAAAGTCCCTGATCGAGCGCATGTTCGGCTTCATGATGCCCCGCGGAACGAAAAAGCTCGGCCTCTCCCGCATGAATATGCTTGGCGCCGGCCCCAGGATGATCCGGGGCATCATGGCGCAGAAGGGCATTTCCTCCCTCGAGGAGCTGATCATCTCCGCACGTGCACACGGTGTCCGGCTGGTGGCCTGCCAGATGAGCATGGACGTGATGGGCATCCGCCAGGAGGAGCTCATCGACGGCGTGGAGCTTGGCGGCGTGGCGACCTTCATCGGCTCCGGCGAAACATCCGACATGAGCCTGTTCATCTGAGTCTTCCAGTTCAATTCAAAAGCGATTCATATGCCAAATCGGCAGAACCTCTTCAGAATAAACCCTTTTCAAAACACATTTTCAGAATCACCAAAGGAGATGCATTCCCTATGAAACAACCTTCCAGACTGCTTCGGTTCTTCCTTCTTGCCATTGCCCTGCTCCTTGCCACACTGCCGGTTCTGTCTCTGGCAGAGGGCGACCTGGAGGCAAGCGTGCGCGCCTACCTCACCGGTGACAATAAAGGCGCCTCCGCCGCCGGCACGTTCCCGGACGGCACCAAGAGAAATGTTGGCGCAGGCGATGTCAATGCAAACTATGACACCTATACCTTCCTCGACATCCGCACGGACGACCAGTATGACATCGGCCACATCACCGGCTCCTATCACATCCCGTATGGTCCTCAGATCGCAGAGAGCTTCCGGTACATCCCGCTGGACAAGCCCGTGATCCTGGTCAGCAATGACGGCCAGCTCTCCTGGCAGCTCACCGGCGCCCTGAACGCTGTCCTGCAGAATGACGGCATCGACACCAAGATCATCTGCTGGCAGGGCGGCTATGTGACAGATGGCATCGATGCGGACAAGATCTCCACCGAGGCCGTGGCACTGCCGGAGGAGCCCAACGCCCTGAGCGAGGCCGGCAATCAGCTGCTGAGCGACTATTTTGCCGCACTTGAGAGCGCAAAGTGGGACAACTTCATTGTCGATGAGGCCACGACATGGGACATCATCGATGCCATCCGCAGCAATAAGAAGGACTACCTTGACGAATACGCCGTGGCGCTCCTGCCTGCCTTCGGCGGCACCTATGTGGGTCAGTTCAATGACAGCATCTTCCGCTCCGATTACGGCGGAGAGGCCGGTGCCAACACCCTCCTGAACATTTCCAAGGACAAGACCGTCCTGGTGGCCTGCGGCAGCGGCCAGACCTCTGACAACGTGGTCGGTGCCCTGCGCCTGCTGGGCTATGACGCCTACTCCGTAAGAAACGGCTGGGGCGGCAACAAGGGCGAGGTGACAGGCGACGCGAAGGGCGGCGGCATCAATGCCTATGACGCAGCCCAGGTGGCCAACCGCAAAAAGGCGCTGTTCAGTGAGAACGTGACCGGCATCGGTCTGAGCGTGGGCAAGCTCATCGCCATCATCGCGGGCGTGGTGGTCGTGGCAGCCGTCGTGGTGCTGCTCATCCTGCGCCGGAAAAAGGCTAAGAAAGCCCATGCTTGACACCTATGGCCGCCGCTTTGCAGAGCGGTTCATCGTGCCGGGCGCAAAGCTGTTTGAGAAGCTTCACTGGTCCCCGACGCAGGTCACACTGCTGGCCTGCGCCGTGGGCGTGCTGGGCGCTGTGACGGTTGTTCTTCACTTTCCCGTGGGCGTCTCCGTCGCGCTTCTGTGGCTGTCCGGGTATCTGGACACTGTCGACGGAAGCCTTGCCCGCAGAACGCACCGCACCAGCGCCATCGGGACGCTTCTGGACATTTTCCTCGACCGGGTGGTGGAGCTGAGCTATATCCTCGCCCTGGTCCTTCGGGAGCCGGACGCTGCATTTTCCTCCATGCTGCTTTGCATGAGCATCGTCCTGTCCATGACCGTGTTTCTCACGGCAGGAAACCTGCTGAAGAATACGGGGGTCAAGACCTTTCGCTACCAGACCGGGCTCATGGAGCGCACGGACGGCTTCATTCTGACCACCGTCATGCTGCTCATCAAAGGCTACGTCAAATACACAGCCGCCGTCTATGCCGCACTGATCCTCTTTACGGCGCTGCAGCGGCTGGTCATCACCATTCAGGAGCTCCGCGAGGAGAAGACGCAGAAGGCTCCATGAGCCAGCACGCGTCCTCCAATAGAAAGAGGCATCAAACATGAAAACAGGTTTTCAAAGACACTTTTCTCTCCCGGCGGTATGGATCATACTGACCCTTCTGATCGCCGCTTTTCTCGTGCCGGCTGTCGCCGAGGACCAGCCCTATGCGGGCGAGGTCGTGACGCTCTACGCCTGGGGCGGGGATGATCGCACCAACGCCTATCTCGACGATGTGCTCGCACCCTTCGTGCGGGAGCAGACGGGCATCGAGCTTCGCCGCGTGCCCATGGACGCGGTGGACTTCCTCGCCCGCCTCTCCAATGAGGTCGCCCTCGGCGCCTCCTCCGACCTGGACCTTCTCTGGATCAACGGGGAAAACTTCTACTCCGCAAAGGAAAATGGTCTCCTCTACGGTCCGTTCACGGACAGCCTGGAAAACCTTGCAGCCTACGTTGACCCGGACAGCGTCTCCTCGGACTTCGGCGTGCCCGTGGAGGGCTATGAATCCCCCTGGGGAAGGGCACAGTTTGTCTTCTTCTATGACAGCGCCGAGGTCGCAGACGCACCCTCCAACAGCGCCGAGCTGCTGAAGTACGCAAAGGCCCATCCCGGCACGTTCACCTATCCCCAGTCCGCGGACTTCACGGCCTCCGCCTTTCTCAGGACCGTGCTCTATGACCTCATCGACCGTGACGTCCTCGACGCGCTTGAGCCCGATTACGATGCCGTCCTTTCCGCCATTCAGCCCGCCGTGGACTACCTGAATGAACTGGAGCCCTACCTGTGGCGCGGCGGGGAGACCTATCCCACCGACTCCACACAGCTTGAGGCACTCTATCAGGATGGCGAGGTCCTCTTTGCCATGGATTACAGCGCCAATAAGGCCCTGAGCATGGTGGCAGACGGCCTGTGGCCCGCGACCACGCGCACGCTGGTGTGGGACAAGGGCACGCCCTACAACATCCACTTCCTGGCCATCGCAGGCAACTCGCAGCATCCCGAGGCCGCCGCCCAGGTCATCAACGCCACGCTGTCCCCCGAGATGCAGATCGCCAAGGCCGATCTCCGTGGCTGGGCCGACCTGCCCGTGCTGACCTATGACAGGCTCAGCGAAGACCAGCAATCTGCGCTCAATGAGGCCCTGAAGGCTCCGGATGAGTACGCCGCCACCCTCCTCCCCTTTGAGGAGCTGGATGCCCACAAGCAGAGCGAACTGCGTGCAGACCTTGTGGATATCATCGAGCAGATCTGGGTGGATACGGTGCTGAACAAATGACGCGAAGGCGACTGAAAAAGCTTCTGCCCTGCATCATGGCCTTTCCGGCCCTCGCACTGGCAGCTTCCATCACGCTTGGGAGTGTGATCAACACCTTCTCAGAAGGGCTGGGGTACCTTCCCGAGCTTCACATGGAGGAGCTGACGCTTCAGCACTTTCTATCGCTCTTTTCGGACGCTGCCTTTCAGCGGAGCCTCTGGTGGAGCCTGCGCATCGCCGCAGTCTCCACCTTTCTCAGCGTGGTGCTGGGCGCTGCGCTGGCCTGGCTGCTGGCCGCCTCCGGCTGGCGGTGTGCCGCGCGCATCGCGCGTCTTCCGGTGATCCTCTCCTACATGGCGGCCGCCGTGCTCATCTACAATACCTTCAGCCGCTATGGTCTGGTCTATCACATCGTCCGCCTTGCAGGGCTGGAGTGGTCAGGGCCGGACATCGTGTTTTCCTCCTCCGGCACCGCCGTGATCCTGCTGTACCTGTTCAAGGGTGCGCCGTATATTGCCCTCTCCCTGGCCCCCATCTTTGCGCGTGCCATGCGCGATCTGCGGGCGGCCGCATGGAACCTCGGTGCCGGTAGAATGTCCACCTTCCTCCATGTGATCGCCCCCTCCGGGCGCCGCACCATGCTCACAGGCGCCCTGGTCCTCTTCAACTTTGATCTGACCGCCTATGAAGGCTTCTCCTATCTTGGACCCGCCCGGCCGACTGCGCTGGGCGTTCTCGCGCTCCAGACCTATCAGAAAGCAGACCTTCGCGCCCGCGCGGACGGCATGGCCATCAGCGCCGTCATGATCGTCTTTGCGCTCCTGTCGGCCGTCCTCTTCAGCCGGGCCCTTCGAAGGGAGGCAGGAAGAGCATGAATCGCAGATCCATGAGCCTCCCCGAAAAGCTTCTGCTGCTTCTCTTCGCCGCAGCCCTGCTCCTGCCCCTCATCTCCCTTTTCCTCTTTTCCTTTTTCGGGTCATGGGGCAAAAACAGCCTGTTGCCCGGGAGCCCGACGCTCTCGGGCTTCAGGACATTTTTCGCGCGGGATTTCGGGACGGCAATTCGCAGCACGGCCTTTTCCCTCCTGGTGTCGCTTGCAACACTGATCATCTCAGTCCCCGCAGCCCGCGCGCTCCTTTCTCTCCGGGCCAGCACCCGCCACCGCCTCGAGACCGTCCTGTATCTCCCCATGCTTCTGCCCCCTGTCAGCGTGTCCATGGGGATCCATAAGGTGTTTCTGCGCATGGGGCTCACAGGCACGGGCGCGGTGTTCCTTCTGCACATGTACTTTGCGCTCCCCTATGTGTTCTCCCTGGTCTTCTCCTGCTATGCCTCCTGGGGCATGGAGCACGAGACGGCAGCGCGAAACCTGGGGGCACGCTTCTTCCCGGCCTTCTTCCGGGTGCACCTGCCCATCTACGCCCAGGGGTATAAAAACGCCTTCTTCATGGGCTTTCTCATCTCCTACTCGCAGTATTTCGTCAACTTCTATCTGGGCTCGTGGCGCGATGTGAACTTCGCCATGATCCTCGCCCCGCTCATATCCGGCTCGAACAGGAACATCGCATCCGTCTATACGCTGATGTATCTTCTCCTGGGCTCGCTGGTGCTGCTGGTCTGCAGCTTTGAGCGGAAAAAGGGACAGAAGAGAGGAGGCACCCATGCCGGCACTTGAGATCCGGGACCTGAGCTATTCTGCGGGCGGCAGGGCCATCCTCAAAGACGTCTCCATGACCGTGCCGGATGGGGCTTTGACCGTGCTCTGCGGGCCGAGCGGCGCAGGCAAGACGACACTGCTTCGGGTGCTGACCGGCGAGGTGGATCCCTCCGGCGGTGATGTGCTGGTGGACGGTGTCTCCGTGCTGGACGTGCCCATGCGAAAGCGCGGCATCGTGCTGGTGGATCAGCAGGACCGGCTCTTCCCCCACATGACAGTGCGGGAGAACGTGGCGTTCCCCATGAAAATCCGCCGCCTGTCCCGCGCAGAGCGGGCAGAGCGCCTCGAGTCGCTCGCCCGGCGCTTTCACCTGGAGAGCCAGATGGACCTGTATCCGTCCCAGCTCTCCGGCGGGCAGAGAAAGCTGGCGGCCATCATGCGGGCCCTGGCAGCTGAGCCCCAGGCACTGCTTCTGGATGAACCGTTCAACGGCATGGACAATCCCCTGCATATGGAGATCCGTGCCTTTCTCTCCTCTCTTCAGCGGGAGCAGCACCTGACGGTGCTGCTCGTCACACACAGCAAGGAGGATGCCTTCACGCTGGGTGACCGCATCGGCTTTCTGTTTGGCGGCGAGATGCGGCTGTGCCGGGCGCGGGGCGATGTCCTCTCCCATATCTCATCTGTCCCGGACGTCGAGCACTTTCTTGGGCCTGTACGCGCCTTCCCGGACGGCAGCTGGGTCTTTTCCGATAAACTGATGCAGGATGGTGATGTAATTGTCTGAGACCGCCACGAACACACGCGGGGAAAGCCGCAAAAAGAACAAATGGGTGGGCACGGTCGTCAAGCTCGTCATTTCCGTCGCTTTGCTGCTCATCCTGATCCTGAATACGGATATCCAGGAGATCAGCAGCGCACTTTCCGGCTTCCGGCCGTCCTTTATTCTTCTGTCCCTTGCGGTCATCGCGCTTGCGATTCTTGTCAGCGCGCTCAAATGGGGCGCGCTCCTGAAGGCGCAGGGCAGCCGGGTATCCCTCGGAAGGCTCTTCTGTGCCTACACGATCGGACAGTTCTTCAATAACTTTCTGCCCTCCAGCATCGGCGGCGACGGCATGCGGATCTACCTTATCGGCAAGGATACCGGCTCTGCGGCAGGCGCCGCGGCCACGGTGGTCCTGGAGCGCATCCTGGCCATGGTCACGCTCTCCGCGCTGGGGCTCATCAGTGCACTGTTTGCAAGATCCCCCTCACAGATCGCTGTCATTTTGATGGGCGTCGTGTTCCTTGTGGGCAGCATCCTTGCCCTCGTGCAGCTGACGGGCTTTGTGCCGTCCAAAGTGCGGGAGAAGAAGGGAAAGCTTGCACAGAGCTTCGTGCGCTTTGCGGACAATTCCTCCCGGATGCGCGCGCATCCGCGCCTGATCTGCGTATGCCTCGCAGAGTCCTTCGTCTTTCAGATCCTCAACTCCCTCGTGGTGGAAACGGTGATCGCGGGGCTCGGGCTGCCGCTTCTGCCGCTGCCCGATCTCTTTCTGATCGTCAGCTCCTCCTCTGTGATGGCCATGCTGCCGGTGGGGCTCAACGGCTACGGTCTGCGTGAGGGCAGCTACGCCTACCTGCTCGCCCCCTTCGGCTTCTCCTCCGCACAGGCCCTGACGGTCTCTGTGCTCTATGCACTGTTCGTGTCCCTCTACAGTCTCTCGGGGGGCATCATGTGGCTGATGGAAAAGCGCTCCGGCAGGACGGCAGAAAACGCGGGAGGCACGCAGCATGAGTGAACACGAAAAGACGCAAAAAACAGGAAGCAAAAGAAAGCTCCTTCTCCTCCTTCTGCTCATTGCAGCCCTGATCCTCATTTTCGCCATCCCCGCATCCCGCGACACGCTCCTGCGCGTCGTCCGCATGCTCTCCCAGGCCGATCTGGATGCTGTCCGCGCGTACATCCTCTCCTTCGGTCCATGGGCCGTGGCAGTCTCCATCGCTCTGATGGTCCTCCAGTCCATCGCGGCACCCATTCCGGCCTTCGTGATCACCCTGGCAAACGCGGGCATCTTCGGCTGGGCCTGGGGTGCCGTCATCTCGTGGGCCGGTGCCATGCTCGGCGCCTATCTCTGCTTTTTCCTTGCACGCTTTTTCGGGCGTGATCTGGTGGAGAAGCTCACGGGCCGCGGCGTTCTCGAGTCGGTGGACAGCTTCTTTATCAAAAGCGGCGCCAAGTCCATCTTCATCGCAAGGCTTCTGCCCTTTGTGCCCTTTGATCCCATCAGCTATGCAGCCGGACTCACGGGCATGGGCGCCGTCCCGTTCCTTGTCGCCACGGGCCTCGGGCAGCTGCCGGCGACCATCGTCTATTCCTACGCCGGTTCGACCATGCTCAGCGGCAATCTGAAGCTGTTCTTCTACGGCCTGTGCACGCTGCTGGCCATCGGGGGCATTTCCATGCTGATTCGCTCGTATCTGAAAAACAGACGCCCGGCGCAGGCGGCCCCGGCAGAGGCCGGCGTGGGCAGCACTGCCGAAACACAGGATGTCAGGACAGACACTGCACAGGAGGAGCACATATGAAAATCGCAGACAATCTCACTCAGCTGCTTGGCAACACACCGCTCGTGCGGCTGAACCGGGTCAACACGACCCAGGCCGAAGTCGACGTCAAGCTTGAAATGTTCAATCCCCTCAGCTCCGTCAAGGACCGTGTGGGCGTGTCCATGATTGAGGATGCTGAAAAGAGCGGACGCATCAAACCCGGCGATACCCTGATCGAGCCCACCAGCGGCAACACCGGCATCGGCCTGGCCTTTGCCAGCGCCATCAAGGGGTATCATCTGATCCTGACCATGCCCGAGACCATGAGCATGGAGCGGCGCAAGATTCTACGGGCACTGGGTGCACAGATCGTGCTCACTGAGGCCTACGACGGCATGGAGGGTGCGGTCAGGAAGGCCGAGGAGCTGGCTGCCAGCATTCCCAGCGCCTTCATCCCCCAGCAGTTTGCAAATCCGAGCAACGCCGAGATTCACAGAAAGACCACCGCGGAGGAAATCTGGCGCGACACGGACGGCCAGATCGATGTCTTCGTCGCAGGCGTGGGCACGGGCGGCACGATCACCGGCGTGGGCGAGGTGCTCAAGGCCCGCAATCCGGACGTGAAGATCGTGGCCGTGGAGCCCTTCAAATCCGCCGTCCTCAGCGGCGGCATCGCGGCACCGCACCGCATTCAGGGCATCGGCGCAGGCTTTATCCCGGAGGTACTCAATCAGAAGATCTACGATGAGATCATCACGGTCATCGACGAGGACGCCAGTGCGACCGCACATGCCCTGGCAGAGCAGGAGGGCATCCTGGTGGGCATCTCCTCCGCTGCGGCCGTCTGGGCCGCTCTGCAGATCGCCGCAAGACCGGAATACAAGGGAAAGCGCATCGTGGCGCTGTGTCCGGACAGCGGCGAGCGATACCTGAGCACATGGCTGTTTGACGAGTTCGCCAATGAGGAAGCTGACACCACGAAGTTTGACAAAAAGTCCGAGGATGTCATCACCGAATACGGTCAGCTGTCGCCCGCCGTCGCGCTCTCCGTCCGCTATTTCCGAAATGGTCTGTACTGCAGCGAGGCTGTCCTGAAGGCCTTCAACGAGGTATATGCTCTGGGCTACTCCCCGGAGGACTATCGCATTGCCACAGGCTTTGGCTCAGGGCTCGGCGAATCCGGATGCTGCTGCGGTGCTGTCACGGGCTGCGCGATGGTGCTGAGCCTGGTCGCCGGGCGCACGAAGAACTATGAGTCCGAGCGTGTGGCCTTCACCGCCTCGCGCGAATTGCACGACAGGTTCCGGGCCAAGTACAAGGCACTGTGCTGCCGCGTGCTCACCCGCAACGTCAAGTGGAACTCTGCAGAGCACAAGATTCAGTGCGAGCAGTACGTGATCGATGCGGCAACCATCACCGAAGACATTCTGAACACCTCCCTGAAGGAATACCTCCCCCAGGACGATGGCGCCCGTAAGACCGTTGCGACCAAGAAGAACCCGCTGGCGATTTTCCGGAAGCTGACGGATAGCGAGTAATCCCAGCTGTCCGTCTCCAGCAGGAGATGGCCCTCACGGCATTCCACAGGTGAACATCCCCCATGAGACAAAGCACACACGAAGAAAGGCAGGTGCCGGAACAATGTCCTCCGGCATCTGCCTTTCTGTGGTTTGCCTGTTCGTTTGCCCAGGCAGCGCGAATCTATGCGTACCGCGGCATGCTCAGGATGTACATCTTGATGGCATACGACATTCGGTCCAGTTAACCGTATCTATTTGCCTTCATTCTCCTCATCGTCAGTATCATACATCCGATGATAGTCATAAGGGTACCGAACAGATAGTAGCTATACGTGCCAAGGCCCCCAGTTTCAGGAAGGCGAACACTAGCTATGTTCTTCACTGTAAACAAGGCAACTGTGCCGGATGACTCTTGATCTGTATAAGCTGATCCATCTGTTTTTGACAGAGTTATACTACCGTCGTTATTCTCAACCTGCAGGTTAGTAACTACACCTTGTACAACCGAAAAAGTTATATTGCCAAATGTCTTCCCATATCCGGCAGGCGTCTTCACCTCTTTCAAAGTATAGTTTCCATCCGGAAGATTCTTCATCTCATGAATATTTCCATCCGTGATGAACGCTCCTTTCCAAGAAGTAGTATGGTCATCGGGATCTGTCATGGTGCCAATACCAGTAACATTTTTAAACCGATTCGTTGCCGGAATCGCAACCACTTTTGTAGGATCCACCACTTCACTTCCACATAGGAGCTGGAAGACAGCATTTTTTAACATTGTGGTTCCATCTGCCTTGTCGACCTTTTTGATGCATATTGCGGCAGGTTTATAATTCTTGACTTTCAGTTTATTTGCCTTAATGCTTACTACGCCTCTTTCTGGAAGAGGAATGACAATCCAGTTTTTATTCGTTACTTCAACCTCTTCTTCCCTAGCCTTAACATGGAAATATACTGGTTCCGATAACAAAGCATATCCATCCGGTGCGCTTGTCTCTTCCAACATATAGAATCCACTTGTCAATGGGACAGATTTTTCTCCCAGCGGAAATTTGGGATCCACCACATATGCAGGCGAGAGTTCGGTACCATCAAAATTCTTCACCTTTGTAAGTCTGAAAGTCGCCCCCGTTAGGGCATTGCCTTCTTCATCCGTTTTTTTCAAAACCACGCGCATGGTCTTCGGCTGATTGGTGAAAGTGATTGTTGTGGTCAGCATATCAGAAGAGCGCTCCCATGTCTGATTTACCAGTTCGTATTCCTCCGGAACTGTTTCTTCAGCAAAATACAGATAGTATCCTGAAAGCTGGTCAATTTCGTCATAGCCATTTGGTCTGACTAAAATATCATTATATTCCTTTGTCCAGACATCTCCCTCTTTTGTCCACTTCGGATCTATCTTAGGCGAATCAACTGTACCGTTTCTCGGACCGTACAGAGAATCAGCACTGATATCTTTGTCTTGCGCGTTTTGCATGGCAGATGTGAGTTGCTGAGAATTTGTGATGTCCACAACACCTTTCGCGTCCTGGTTATAACGGTTTTTCTTCACCTCTAGTTCGTCAGGCCTTAATCCCATGCTGGCATCATTAATCCAGTACTTCTTAATAATTAGCTTCGCTGGGTAAATCTCTAAGGTAATGTCTTTATGAACCCTAAAAGTTTCCTGACCCCACCTGCAGTCCGCATATGCCCGAACGCGGTAAAACCCTGGATCAAGGCGCATAAACTCCGTTGTTGGATCACCAATCGAATTCCCATCATCATCAATCAGCTGATAATAAACAGTACCCATCTCATAGCCGTCTGCAGTCTTTATATCTTCAAGCTGTTGCTTATATCTATCATTTCCGGTAACACTTCCCGCTTCAAAATAGGCCTCTGCTGTCAGCTGATGATAATTCCCATCATATGGAAGACGTTTACTAATCCCCTTTATACCGATATACATTGCTTCGAAGGTATACCTGTTTTTTCCACTGGCATAAGGGAAGATTATATTCTCAACACTATTGCCATTAAGGTCAACGCGACTCCCCCTTGAAATGATCGTCCCAGGCACCTCCGAACCACTCTGGACCCACTTCCCTTGTTGCGTATTCCACTCTACAGCCGGACGGTTCTTGTTATACCAGCCGACGAAATAATACCCTTCTGCCTCAGGGATATGTGTATCCAAGCTGAAAGAGTCACCAAATGTCCAATACTTCCCGTTTTTTGTATCATAATACATCGGGGAATAATTCGATGTTGTTTCTGATACATTTGCAGCAGCAACAACAAGATCCTTAACGCCATCCCATTTCACCGGCACATCGGCCACATTCATGTTATAGCCAACCATGTTTTTGGGTGGAAGGAACGTAGCAATATAAGTGGTATCCTTTAAATCCTTTCCAGAAGGTACAAAAGTACCAGTGTAGCACGGGAACATGTATTGCCCGGTTCCATTTCCATTGGCATCAAGGATCTCTTCTGCCCATCCCTTGAACTCGTAGCCATCTACATTCTTTGCAGTAGCACCTTTTACATTCCCTTCAGCTTTCGATCCGATCCACTCATCATAGTAGTTACCGCTTCCATCCTTTTTTCCTGCAAGACCTGTTACAGTTCCTCCCGTGGTTGTAATATATGTGATCCTATGTGTCACCGGATCGTCATCTGGACGAAAATATGCCATCAATACATTCCAAGACTCCCTAAGATCATAAGGGCTAAAATCAAACTCTGCCGGAATCGTTGCTCCAATCGCTTTTCCAGTTTCAGGATCCACAATGGTTTTGCTTTGCACCTCCCAATGATCAAACACCCAATCTTCGTATGCTATAGCCGTCAACTCTGAAGGGATAGTCTTATTGTCCCTGATGTACATCGTTACAATATGGCCATTAACACTGTTTGGATACTGTGGACTGATAATGTAACCATGATCTTTCTCATCTGGAGAGATCAGCAGATAACGCTCATAGGCATTGGATTCAAATACCGCTGTGTACGTTGCCCCTTCATAGAGCATATCTTCCCCAAAAGGTGCAAATTCTACCACCGGCCATACCGTTTCCCCATCCTGATTTACCCAGGAAATAAATTTATATCCTTCCTTTGGAACTGCCGTGGAACCCTCGACTTCTGTATCGGATATATCTTCAGACAAATGCACCAACTCATGTTCACTTGTTACCGTACCATATGTACTGCTACTGCGATAATAGATGTTGATGTCTGCGATCTTTTCAAAATCGCCGTAATAACACTATCTCTGTTTTGGGGAACAGCATCACTGTATAGTCTGGCATCCCCAGCATGAAGTCCGCCTATGATCGATCCGGTTTCATCTGCCCACCCCAAAGTATGGTAACCAGCATTCGGCCACGCATAAATACCAAGATCAGACCGCATCTCAGATAAACGAATAGTTGTACGGTTGCGGTCGCCGCCTATCGTGGTATAACCTCCTTCTCCTGCCACCAACGTGACCAGATAGTCATTCTCAGGCACAAAATTCGCTATAAATGTTCCAGTCGAATAAAGGCCGTCCGCATACTCCTTCAGTTTAGGTCGAATCGTGTTGGCATTTTTGCCATCTCTTTTCGTATACACCTCTCCGCTGTTCGTCCAGTTTACAAAACGATATCCAGAATTTGCTACTGGTTCAGCAAACCTGGCAGAAGAATTTTTGGTGCTGTTTAATCCATCAGTTAAATAAATGCCTGAATTATCCTTACCGCTTAATTCCCCGTTCGAATTAACAAGCTTAATATATCCTGCTGAAGTATCGTTTACTGAGTAATGAAAACCAGTAATTTCCTCTTGGTTATCACCACTGCTTTCTTCAAACCGCGCCTCCAGCAGCACATTACTGCTCACTGCGTTTGCAGGCAGTGTCATTTCTGTCGAGACCAGCGTATTACCATTGTACCAACCGGAGAATATATAGCCATTATCGGGCGTGGCTGTTGCGCCGACAGAACCGGAATAGCTGAAGTACTTTGTTCCAGACGTAGACTCAAATGACTTTGCTCCCGTAACAGTTCCATTGTCACCGATAGTATAACGAATTAAATATTCATTAGTCGGAGCAAAATAACCGTCAAATGTTGTTTCTGCTGTTACAGTAGTATTGTTCGTCAGGCTCATAACCGTTGTCGAATCATCCTGTATCCAGTAAACAAAACTATACCCCGTATTAGGTATTGGATTAAATCCATAATTAAGAGTGGGATTATTCTTGTCTTTGCTTTTTTCATCTGTATTGGTTCCTGTCTTTCCAATACCATTGACTGTTGTGCCATAGTATTTACTTTGAAATACACCCGCATTGGGGTCATTTATCCGAATGTGCACTATGTATTGTGCATCCTCCACCCGAATTTCAAGGACGCCCCCGTCTGAAAATATGACCGTCAGACACTCGATTGTATCAAAGGCCTGCAGACTTATAAGCATCCAGTCCTTCCATATGCCGTCTGCTTCATCAGCGATTTCTTTTATCTCAATCAGTTGAGGGTCTGTAAAGCTTACCGAAACGACATCTGCAGCATCTCGATCAATCCCTAGCGCTGCAAAGAGTTCACTGAGCCTGATTTCACTGCCGCCATCGATATGCCACTCGTAATCGCCATAATAGAAGTCCACCGTGTATGAAAGCACAAACTGACTGAATCCATCTGTGGTAAACGAGAATGCATCCACTCTCCGGATGTCATCCGAGATCTGAGTCCCGCCCAAGACCATCGTGTCTGAGATGTCTGTAACCTTGCCGTCATGCAGGTGATAGAGTCTGAACGCCCGTCCAACCAGAGCTTCCGGCATCGTCACATCCACCCGGAACCCCTCTGCAAACGTTTCCTGATCCACATGCTCCAGGGAGATGTCAAACACCTGATAGTGCCCGCTGCCTTCCCTTTTCTCTTCATCTGCCGCCTGCCTCTGGGCCTTTCTTCGGCCCTTTGCAGAAAGCTCCGTTACATGCTCCTGCGCACCGCTCAGGAAGGCTTCCACGGCCTGCAGAGCACCTGAGATTTCCTGCTCATCCTGAATCAGACATGCCGAGCCGCTAACATCCCCCGGCATCTCTTCCCCAATGGCACTGATCCTGACCATGCCAAGATCCAGGGTTTTCAGCCATGTCTTCGCATGTTCCAGGATGAGCATATACGTCTCACGCCCTGTTTCTACCCGAACCTCAGCCCGATCAAGGGACATGCGAGGAGTCAGGAGCCAGTCATCCTGATCAAAGGAAACCTGTATTTCGTCCGGATTCACATGGATCACCCATGCTTCCGCACCCATCTGATCAGCTTCAGGTCCCATTGTCTCATCCATGGCACCCTCAGCACATTGCCCGTCTGTCTGAAGGGCTGTTTCACCAGATGCCTCATCTTCCAAAGCGGCCCGGATCAGCGCACGCACAGAATACGGGGCCACCCACTGAGATACATCGATGGGATGTGTCAAAACTGCAGTCTGTCCGTCTTCTTCCTGTGAATTCCAGGACAGCATCACTGTCCCCAGTCTTGTCACCGCAAAGGACACCTCTGCGCCACGTACATCCGCCGCCTGTTCTGAACCGTCCTCCAGTGTAACCCGGACCGCTGTCATCGGCGTGCCCTCAAAGGCGAACGTAACCTGCATGGCGCGCTCCGGCAGCGGCACCTCCAGATCGTCCACACGCACGGACAGACTGAATACACGGATGCTTGCAGCCATGTCTTCCATCTCATGATTCAATGGCAGGCCGCTGTCTTCCTTTACGTGCAGAGCAGCATTCTCCGGCAAATCCTCCGGCAGTCCTGCCACGGTCACCATGAACCCGTCGCCTGTGGATACAAGTGTCCTCTGTGTTTCCGGTCCTGCTTCATCCTCCGCAAGATCGGACGGAGTCGTGACGTTATACTGATCAGCCAGCACATCTGCCGGTTCACCCTCGGTGATCAGTTCATCATCGTCCGTCTTCTGCTCTTCCGGCTGTACAAAATCTGATGGCGTGGAGATCTCTTCCGTCAGGTTTTCCTCAACTTCATCTGCATCAGCACGTTCTGCCTGAATCTCATTCTCGTCCTGCAGCTGATCGTCTGCCGGGAAATGCGAAGCATCCTCGAATCCCTGCAGGTCTTCCCCGTTCAGGTCCGTCGCAGTCGCGACAGGTTCCTCCGAGGGTTCGGCGTCAGGTTCCACATCAGGCACATCCACCTGCACGTCAGCCTCTGCGGAATCATCGGCACCTTCTGTTGCCGTGTCGTCCTCACCCGTATTATCGGCCGCTGCTTCACCTTTTGACAGATCCTCTGCAGTATCTGAAATGTATGCTTCGTCTGCCTTCTGTGGCCCTGTCTCCGTGCCGTCCGGCACAGGCAGATCTTCCCCGTCAGGCCTGTCTGCCCTACCCGCTTCATCCGCCGGCCCGGCATCGGTGCCTGTCTCTTCTGCATTCTCCAGATCGTTTGTGTCCTCATCCGGCAGCCCGTCTTCGGCTGCACCCTCGCCAGCAACAGGAACATCCTCCGCTGTCAGCTCCGTTTCATCGCCAGTCGGCTCTTCCCGTTCGCTGAAAGCCTCTTCACTCTGTTCCTCTTCATTGCCCGCTTCATCTGCAGCTGGCACAGGTTCATCCTCGTCCAGCATTTCCACAAACTCATCCAGCGCTGTCTCTTCCTGTCCGTCCAGATTCGATGAAGCATCCTCCTGTGCATCAGAAGATCCGGTTTCTGCAGGCTCCGCTTCTTCTGTCGTTTCGTCTGTGGTCTCTGCCTCTTCTGCCGCATCCTGAATCTGTGACACCACGTGACACTTTTCGGTATGAATGTGTTCTGCCTTACCGCAGACCAGTGTCCGGATATAGCAGCGGCTGGAATGGGTATGCCCAGGCTGAAGAATGACCGCTTCCTCCTGGAAGCAATCCTCTGTGTGCTGATGCCGCTGAATCTCCACAAAGCCGCAGATGCACCGGCCAAGAGCATCAAAACAGGCATCCGTGTGCTCATGCACCCGGCTGTAGTCACACTTCAATACCTGTTCCTGTGCGTAGCAGGCATCCGTATGGACATGGCTCTCCCCTTCCTCCATCGTGCAGGAAAGGACCGCCTTTGTCGGATAGCAGGCTTCCGTATGCGTATGGGCGCCCTGGCCCACTTCTTTTCCGCACACGCAGGCCTGGGTATAGCAGCTCTCTGTATGGATATGAGCACCATCGCCCTCATGAAGGCCGCAGACGATCTCCGTCGAATAGCACTCGGCCCCATGCTGATGGGCCCCAGCCCCTTCCTCCTGGCCGCAGGTCAGGGTTCTGACAAGGCAGGCGCTTGTGTATCTTGGGTGGAAGGAAACTGGCGTCAAGTATTGATGTGACGCGCTTCTTCTATCCTTAAAGCGCACAGGTACTCGTTTCAGTCTTTTCATGCCGGAGTGATGTGCTCCAAAAGCATATTCTTACCCAGCACTCGATCCTGCTTCATTGCTATCGACAGCCAAAACAATCGGGGGCCAGCCCCCGAACCCCTGTCCTCGCCGGATGGCGCCGAAGGGGATCACTTGTGATCCCCTTCGGGGTCATTAGGCTATTCCGTGGTCAGGTGTCAAGGGTGCCAGGCCGGCCTTTCTGGCCGCCGCGTGGGCCCAGCCCCACGTCGGCCAGGGCCCGACCTGTCATCCCTGCGGGCATACCCTTGACTCCTGCCCCGCTCCCCGTGGAGGATCATATGCAAAATGGGTTCTAACCTGTATGCCTTACCCACCAATACTCTCGAATAACCGTTCTACGCAGTCAGGACGTTGGCTTTGGCACGTCTTGCCTCCTCCCTTCGATGCCGTTGGGCTCTTGCTTTCTCCCGTCGTTGCCTCATTATATCAGGTGTTGGCCTGTATCGATTATCTAGTGGTATGACAAGATCGGAACACTTCAGGTAGATGAGAGCAAACATCGCATCCAGAGATTTAAACCCATTAGCGCGATGAATCAGGCCTTTGATTACACCATTGATCTGCTCACTCTGGGAGCTGTTCTCGCTATATCGAATAGAATTCATCAGAGAGTGGCGGTGCCGGAAGATCTTGGCAGCCAGCTTGCGAAATGCCTCGAAGGGTGACGTGGCGGCTTCATAGATCCATTTCTTTAACTCCTCCCACGCTTGCTTCTCATCCTTCATGTGCACAATGATCCTGAAAGCCTCTTTCAGCCGATATGCCTCATATGCCTCGGGATTGTTGACCTTGAGCAGCTCCAACCTGTCCTGGTTCATCTGGCTAAGTTTCTCCGGAACCATGCCCATAGCATACTTGCAGCCCTGTATGCAATCTGCTTTCTTCTCAAGTTCGCTTAACCGAGCCGCCTCTTCTTCGGTCAGCCTGGCCCTCTTCCTCTTATTCAGAAGATCGATTGCTTCATTGTATTGATGCTCGAAATGGTTAACCACTTCCAGCAGTTCGAGTTCCTTCCTGCTGCGAGGGCCACGATGATGCGGGATATGGCTCAGAGTCTCTTTGGCCTCACAATATGCCGCATATTCTTTTTCGTACTCAATGCGTCGGCACTCTGCTTCGTGTTCAATTTCTGCCCTTTCCTGATTCAGCTGACGCCTTGCTGCTGCTGAAAGAGTTCTGCGGGTTTCATCCAGGGCCTCCGTCGCCCAGCCCACCGCATGGAATGGATCAATGCACCTATGTGCATTGGGAAAATACTGGGCCGCGATGCGATCAATCCACTTGGCTCCGTCGCCTGCTATAATTGTAATTGCCGCCCTCTGCTCAGGAGTCAGCATAAGAGCAAACTGTTCAAAAACTTTGTCACCGTAGCCATCGTGAAGCCATACGACGGTATTGGTTTCAGGGTCTGTGATCACCGTCATATAGTTGTGGCCCTTCTTGTAGCTGGTTTCATCAATGCAAAAGCGAGTCAGCCCGATTAACCTTCGCTTTATATCGGGCTCCAGCCGTTGATGAACTGCCTCTATGCAACTCTCGACTGAGCGCCAGTTTACTCCAAAAAACTCACTTATAGCAGTCTTGGGGCAAAACATGGCCTGGAAAGCTATCTCATTATTAAAGCTGGCAGTGAACCGGGTATTGCCGTCAACCCATGGTCTGGCTTCAGTATGAACGCCATGTTCTTCACAGATGATTCGATGCGGCGTGTATAGCAGGTAGACTGGCAGACCATTCAGATTCGGAGCTCGATAGCGAGGTGGTTTATCATACTTCACATCATACTCCGGGCACTTTTTATCGCAGATCGGGCAACGCCGCTGCAGCCGTTTATACGGAGCTGCCTCCACATGAATTTCATATTTGATGTGCTCCTGGCCATCTCTATGCTCAAGGACAGGTACCATGTTTACACGGTCAAAATGAACTCCCTTGACACCCAGCATTTTTGCGATTACACTGACAGACACTTCCATACAATACCTCCTAATCGTTAGCCACTCACTCTTTGCCTGGAGTGAATGAGTGTCCAATATAGGAGAAATTGTATGGATTTTCAAGTTTCGGGCTGCTTATCTACTTAACCTACTCTGCGGGCTGG